>NVTR01000013.1 GCA_002732955.1 Marinosulfonomonas sp. | reverse complement strand
GCCCGCCTTATGGCCTCGTGGCTTTCCTCGCAGGACGTGTGCACCACATACAAAGGCGCCCCCGCCATATCGGCAATCATGATGGCGCGGTTGGTGGCTTCGCCTTCAACCTGGGTCGGTCGGGAATAGGCGTGCGCCTCGGGTCCGGTGTTGCCATCGGCCAGCAATTGCGCAGTCAGTTCCGCCACCACATCGCCGTTTTCGGCATGCACCAGCGGGGTCGCGCCCAGCTCGGCACAGCGCTTGAAACTGGCGTACAGCTCGTCATCATTCACCATCAACGCGCCCTTATAGGCAAGGAAATGCTTGAAGGTGTTGATGCCACGCCCGACCACCTCTTTCATATCATCAAACACCTGCTCACCCCACCATGTCACCGCCATGTGAAAGGAATAATCGCAATTGGCGCGGGTCGATTTATTGTCCCAGCGCTTTAGCGCATCCAGCAGGCTTTCGCCCGGGCTGGGCAGGGCAAAATCAACCACCATGGTGGTGCCACCGGCCAGCCCCGCACGGGTGCCCGATTCAAAATCGTCACTGGAATAGGTGCCCATAAACGGCATTTCCAGATGGGTGTGCGGGTCAATCCCGCCGGGCATGATGTAACATCCCGTGGCGTCCAGCACCTCGTCCCCTTTCAGATCGGGGCCGATTTCGACAATCAAACCACCCTCGATTTTCACGTCCGCCTTGTAGGTCAGATCAGCGGTAACAACCGTGCCGTTTTTAATTACTTTTGTCATTGGGTTTCTCCTAAAATTAACGCATAATTCCAGCACATTTCAAAACGGAGCCTTGATTATGCCCAGAAAACAAGATGCGCTTGCTATTGTAGATGAGTTCATTCAGCGCGGCGAAACTGCCCGTTTTTCTTTTATTGCATTCACAGCAAAGCAAATTTCGGATATTTTGCAAGAGCGTTTTCAAACAGACAACCACTCCATGCCCATGTGCTGCGATGCCATGCAAACCAGATTCCAGCAGGGGCGAGATTTTTTTCGACGCGGTAAAGATCGCCATAACTGGCATGATTGCATCAATGCCGAACCCTCGTCGACCTTTGAAATACTTTACGCCTTGCCCCGCTAAGCTCACTCCACAATCTCCGCCGTCTCAACAACCGCATGCATCAGCACATCCGCGCCCGCCGTGGCCCATTCCTTGGAAATCTCCTCGGCCTCGTTGTGCGACAGACCATCGACGCACGGGCACATCACCATCGCCGTGGGGGCAACGCGGTTGACCCAGCAGGCGTCATGGCCCGCACCGGAAATCAGGTTGCGGTGCGAATAGCCCAGCCGTTCGGCGGCGTTGCGCACGGCGCTTACGCAGTCAGCGTTGAATTCAACCGGATCGAACCCGCCAACTTTTTCAAAGGCAATCCCGAGGCCCATTTGCCCGGCAATCGCTGACGCTCCTTCGCGCAGCTTGTCTTCCATGTCCTTGATGGTTGCCAGATTGGGTGAGCGGAAATCGACGGTGAACACAACTTTGCCGGGGATCACGTTGCGTGAATTCGGGTACACATCCATGTGCCCCGCCGCGCCAACGGCGTCGGGCGCGTGGGACCATGCGATCTGGTCCACCAGCTCCAATATCCGCGCCGCCCCAAGSCCKGCATTCTTGCGCATCGGCATCGGSGTRSWSCCRGTRTGGCTGTCCTTGCCGGTCACCGTCACCTGYGTCCAGCTAAGCCCCTGCCCGTGGGTGACRACRCCRATATCCTTRCCCTCRGCYTCCAGKATCGGSCCCTGYTCAATATGCAGYTCAAAGAAMGCATGCATTTTACGCGCGCCRACTTCYTCRTCRCCMCGCCAGCCRATMCGYKYCAGCTCATCRCCRAAYTTYTTRCCGTCYGCRTCYTCAATWTCRTARGCCCAKTCCTGRGTRTGCATSCCGGCAAAWACGCCGCTYGCCARCATCGCCGGGGCGTAACGGGTGCCTTCCTCGTTGGTCCAGTTGGTGACCACGATCGGATGCTTGGTCTTGATGTCCAGATCGTTCAGCGTGCGGATAATTTCCAGCCCGCCCAACACCCCTAAAACCCCGTCATACTTGCCGCCCGTTGGTTGAGTATCCAGATGTGAGCCGACATAAACCGGCAGTGCRTCCGGGTCSGTACCTTCGCGCCGGGCGAACATGTTACCCATCTGGTCCAGACCCATGGTCATGCCAGCCGCTTCGCACCATTTCTGAAATAAATGCCGCCCCTCACCGTCCTCATCCGTCAGYGTTTGGCGGTTGTTACCCCCGGCCACACCGGGCCCGATTTTGGCCATTTCCATCAGGCTGTCCCACAGCCGTTCACCGTTAATTTTCAGGTTTTCACCGGGTGCTGCCATGGGCCTTCTCCTGTTAATCCAACGCTTTCAACACATCGGCTAAGGTTGCAAACAACGTATCTATATCTGTCTTTTCGATRATCAAAGGCGGCGACAAAGCGATGATGTCGCCGGTGGTGCGGATCAGGACACCCTTGTCAAARCAATCSAGAAACGCCTGAAACGCCCGCTTGGTCGGCTCACCGGCAATCGGTTCCAGCTCAATCGCGCCGATCAGGCCCATGTTCCTGATATCAATCACATGGGGCAGGCCTTTTAGTGAATGCAGCGCATCTTCCCAATAGGGTGCAATGTCTGCGGCGCGCTGAAACAGGCCTTCTTCGCGGTAGGTGTCCAGCGTTGCAAGCCCGGCGGCGGCGGCCATTGGATTGCCGGAATAGGTGTAGCCGTGGAACAGCTCAATCATGTGTTCCGGGCCGGTCATGAAGGTRTCGTGGATTTCAGCCGTSGCCAGTACCGCGCCCATGGGAATAACSCCACTGGTCAGRCCCTTGGCGGTGGTGATCAGGTCAGGCATAACCCCGAAGTGTTCGGCGGCAAAGGCAGAACCCAAGCGTCCAAAAGCGGTGATAACCTCATCAAATATCAGAAGAATTCCGTGTTTGGTGCAGATGCTACGCAGCTTTTCCAGATACCCCTTGGGGGGCAGTAAAACACCTGTTGAACCCGCCATCGGCTCTACGATAACAGCGGCGATYGTATCCGCRCCRTGMAGTGCCACGATCCGTTCCAGATCATCCGCSAGRTARGCSCCRTGYTCCGGCTGGCCMCGGGTAAAGGCGTTTTSWTCRGGCARATGGGTGTGGGGAAGGTGATCRACWCCGTTTAGCAACGTGCCAAAAACCCGGCGATTGCTAACGATACCACCAACCGAAATACCACCAAATCCTACGCCGTGATAACCACGTTCGCGCCCGATCAGCCGGTTACGCGCACCGTCACCCTTTGCCCGGTGATAGGCCAGTGCAATTTTCAGCGCGGTATCGACAGCCTCGGAACCTGAATTGGTGAAAAATACATGTTCAAACGGGTCCGGCGCCATRTCACGTAACCGGTTTGCCAGTTCAAACGCTAACGGGTGGCCGATTTGGAATGCGGGCGCATAATCCAGCTGCGCCGCCTGCCCGGCAATTGCTTCRATAATCTTGGGCCGCCCGTGACCGGCATTGCAACACCACAGACCCGCGGTACCATCCAGAACCTGACGCCCGTCGCTGGTTTCGTAATGCATATCCTTGGCACCAACAAACATGCGCGGCATTTTCTTAAACTGGCGGTTGGCGGTGAATGGCATCCAGAAGGATGAAAGATCATTTGGGATTGTTGTACGATCCAGCGCCATCGGTTTCCCCCCCGGGCTTTTGAATAATGAGTTTGACCAAATGGTCAGAAACACGCTAGCAGAGGAGCAGGGGCAGTCAAGGAATTCAAGCCTTGTTTGAATGAATTCAGCCCAAAAAAAGAATTGAAGCCGTTGTTGTGACGAGGAAATATTTGCGTAGGATGTCGATATGAATCAACTTCGCCCGCAGACCAGAATTCAGCGTAARAACGTATCCACCATACTGGACGCGGCATTGGTTGTGTTTTCGCAGGCTGGGTTTCGTGGTGCAACCTTGGATCAGATAGCGCTGGAAGCCGGGCTGTCCAAGCCGAATTTACTGTATTATTTCCCCTCGAAAGAGGCAATCCATACCGAACTTTTATCAGGCCTGATGGATGTTTGGCTTGCGCCCTTGCGTGTCATTGATGAGCACGGTGAGCCGATTGAAGAGATCGTGAATTATGTTTTACGCAAACTTGAAATGGCACGGGAATTACCCAGGGAAAGCCGTCTGTTTGCCAATGAGATAATTCAGGGTGCGCCGCGTATTATTGACCAGATTGAGGACGAGTTACGTGAGTTGGTAGATGAAAAAAGTGCTGTAATTCAGGGCTGGATCGACAGCGRAAAAATCGCAGCCCTAAGCCCTAAGCATTTGCTTTTTTCCATCTGGGCAACCACCCAGCACTACGCAGATTTTGATGTTCAGGTACGCGGTATATTACAACCAAATGGCGACGAACATTTCAGTGACGCGGCCGAATTCTTAGCTCAGTTTTATCGCCGCGCCCTTAGTGTGGCATAATATTTGGSCKWWWACCNMMYCRWMYRRCWWCWCNWKSCACNWTCRYSSCTGACGKRTTRTTGGGGTGKGTCGTCCAGTTGGCGTATTCCGCCGCAACCTTTTCCCCGGTGCGTTCATCAATGGAACCCGGTGCTTGTTGCTCCATGCTGATGCAGCCTTCAAWCGGGCAGACAACGACGCACAAATTACACGCGACACATTCGTCATTCTGCACCTCGAATACCCGATCCGGCGACATCGAAATCGCCTGATGGCTGGTGTCTTCACAGGCCGCATAGCAGCGACCACAGTTGATACATTTTTCCTGATCTATCACAGCTTTAGCGATGAAGTTCAGGTTCAGGTGCTGCCAGTCTCTCACATTGGGTACCGCGCGCCCTACAACTTCATCAACCGAAGCATAGCCCTTTTCATCCATCCACTGGCTGAGCCCGGAAATCATTTCCTCAACCACTTTGAAGCCATAGGTCATCGCAGCGGTGCAAACCTGTACGTTGCCAGCTCCCAGGGACAGAAACTCAGCCGCATCGCGCCAGGTTGTAATGCCGCCGATACCTGAAAKCGGYRKGTYKKYRRTKNCCGGGNTSKYGCGCMAWWTCMKYMASCATRTKCAKRGCAATSGGTTTTACTGCCGGGCCGCAATAGCCACCGTGGCTGCCTTTGCCGTCAATTGAGGGCTCAGGGCACATGTCATCCAGATCAACCGAAGTTATTGAATTTATTGTGTTTATCAGACTAACCGCATCCGCCCCGCCATTATGGGCGGCCCGCGCCGGGTTGCGGATGTCTGTGATATTCGGCGTCAGTTTCACGATAACCGGCATCCGGGTGTATTGCTTGCACCAGCGGGTGACCATTTCGATATATTCCGGCACTTGCCCAACGGCCGAGCCCATGCCCCGYTCGGCCATACCGTGCGGGCAACCGAAATTCAGCTCAATCCCGTCCGCGCCGGTGTCTTCCACCAAGGGCAGTATTTTCTTCCACGGTTCTTCTTCACAAGGCACCATCAACGATACCACTACGGCATGATCCGGGTAGTCGCGTTTTACCGATTTGATTTCCTGAAGGTTCAACTCCAATGGTCGATCGGTGATCAGCTCAATATTGTTCAGCCCCAAAAGACGGCGATCCGCCCCCCAGATCGCGCCGTAACGTGGCCCGTTAACATTCACCACCGGCGGCCCGGCTTCACCCAGAGTTTTCCAAACCACGCCACCCCATCCGGCCTCAAAGGCCCGGCGGACATTGTATTCTTTGTCCGTTGGCGGGGCTGATGCCAGCCAGAACGGATTGGGAGATTTTATCCCGACGAAATTTGAAGCAAGGTTAGCCATGTTCAGTTCCCTCTCAGATCACTCGCCGCAGAACTCATAAATTTCTGGTTCTGCACTTTCATCAATCATCACGCTCAGCAGGGTTTCAGACACAAGTTCTGCCGAAAACGCGACCGTGGTTTCAAAAGCCTCAACTGTTCCGCCGTCATAGGAATAGACATTTTTACAGTTCAACTCGGTTTCAATCGTTTTTGCCCCGGCTAAGGGGATTCCCAGATCACAAATGGTGTGTTCATTAAATCCGATTGAGTCATCTTCAATATACACAACACCGCGGCCTTCTGGTGCGCACCACGCCCCWACCATCGGCTGGGCCTGTGCATTTGCTGTTASAGGTATAATAATCATCATCAATGCCAGAAATAACCTATGATAGCGCTGCATGGATGTCCTCGGCCGCGTCGCGCCCTTCGGCCACGGCCGTTACCGTCAGATCATCACCACCACTTGCGCAATCGCCTCCGGCCCAAACGCCTTCTACAGAAGTCCGYCCGTCGCCRGTCACGGCAATTTTGCCGCCCTCAATTTTCAGCCCTGCCGGCACGCCCTSTAAATTCTGRCCAATGGCCTTGAACAGCTGATCAGCAGCCAGGCGAAACGTTTCACCGGTTCCGGTCAACTTGCCGGCTTTTTGGGTGGTGTATTCGAACTCAACTTCGGCCACAGCCCCATTGCCGTGAACGCCCGAGGGTTGCGCGCCGTAAATAATCCGAACCCCCTTGGAGGTCGCCAGATCCTGCTCAAACACAGACGCGCTCATGTMTTCCCGRCCGCGCCGGTAGACCATGGTTACGTTTTCAGCGCCAAGTAACTTGGATTGCACAGCAGCATCTACCGCTGTCATTCCACCGCCAATTACCACAATATTTCGGCCGATTTCCTGAGTGGACAGATCAGCCACCTGACGAAGATCAGCTATAAAATCAACTGCGTCGGATACATTATCCTTATCTTCCCCGTCCGTGCGCAGGGCATTCACCCCCGCCAGCCCCAGACCAAGAAATACRGCGTCATACTCAGATTGCAGGCTTTCAATCGTCAGCCCCGGACCTAAGGCCTTRCCCTTTTGCAGATCAATACCGCCGATCTGCATTAGCCAATTCACTTCGGCTTCGGCGAAATTATCAACGGATTTATAAGCCGCGATGCCAAATTCATTCAACCCACCAGCCTTGTCCCGAGCATCATAAACTGTGACGGCATGGCCCTTCATCGCCAARCGGTGCGCACAGGCCAGCCCCGCAGGCCCGGCCCCGACAACGGCWACTTTTTTGCCAGTTGCCGCACCTTTTTCATAGGGATGCCCTGCAGACCCCATCACCAAATCCGTTGCGAAACGCTGTAGGCGGCCAATTTCAACCGGTTTGCCCTCGGCTTCTTCGCGCACACAGACTTCTTCGCACAGGGTTTCGGTCGGGCAAACGCGCGCGCACATCCCACCCAATATGTTCTGGTCAAATATCGTTCTGGCGGCAGCTTCCGGCGTGCCTGTCTGAATCTGGCGAATGAAAAGCGGAATATCAATGGTTGTCGGACAAGCCGTCATACAGGGCGCATCATGGCAGAAATAGCACCKRTCAGCCGCYACMGCRGCTTCATGSGCACYAAARGGYGGGTGCAAATCAGAAAAATTTTGCTTCAGATCATCCGAGGACAGRCGACCAGCGACTACCCCCGGCGTCAATTGACTGTTTGGCATCAAGRCATCTCCAACGAAGAATAATTCCTGACTTCTAGCTTGCCACATTTGAAAATTTTATCAACTGGTAAAATTTTATTMTTGCAAGGCACTGAAATCACCGGGATTGACCGGGACAATTGTATTAAACGGCACTTTCAACCCTAACTACTGTGGCGTATAAGCGAAAAAACCGTTGTGAAACCTGTTCAAAACAGGCCGCAAAACAGGCGAGGATCACATGACAAAACAGAACAATAAATCAGACGTGGATTTTATCAGGGCACTGGCTGCCCTTTTGGATGAAAATGATCTGACTGAAATTCAGGTTAAGCGWGAGTATGGCGAGGCYGACCAGMTAAACGTCCGGGTWAGCCGGGTAAAACAGATWGTTCAGGCGCCCGTTCAGATGGCTGCACCTGTRGCAGYRGCAGCACCGCTTGCTGCCCCGGTTGATGCGCYCGCCGCCCCTGCAACTGACAATAGTGACCCGGCAGGACACGCCGGCGCGGTTAACTCTCCTATGGTTGGTACGGTTTATCTGCAGGCCGAACCTGACTCGCCGTCTTTCGTTTCTATCGGCGACACCGTTGCTGAGGGCGACACATTGCTGATCATTGAAGCAATGAAAACCATGAATCATATACCGGCCCCCCATTCCGGGACGGTTAAACGCATCCTTGTGTCAGACGGTGATCCGGTCGAATTCGGCGCACCTTTGATGACCATCGAATAAGGGCGCCCGGRGCCATGTTTGATAAAATCCTGATCGCAAACCGGGGCGAAATTGCGCTGCGCGTAATTCGTGCCTGCCGTGAAATGGGCATTCAGTCGGTGGCGGTACATTCCACCGCTGACAGCGACGCGATGCACGTTCGTATGGCGGATGAGGCCATCTGCATCGGTCCGCCACCGGGTGCTGAAAGCTATCTGTCGATCCCGGCAATCATTTCCGCCTGTGAGATTACCGGCGCGCAGGCGATCCATCCGGGTTACGGATTTTTGTCGGAAAATGCTGCGTTTGTGCAGGTGATCGAGGATCACGACCTGAAATTCATCGGCCCGACAGCGGCACATATCCGCACAATGGGCGATAAGATAACCGCCAAGGACACCATGAAACGGCTTGGGGTGCCTTGCGTTCCGGGTTCAGACGGTGGCGTACCTAATTTGGCAGAGGCCAAACGGATTGGCGAGGAAGTCGGTTATCCGGTGATCGTCAAGGCTACCGCGGGTGGTGGTGGGCGTGGTATGAAAGTTGCGATGACTGCGGCGGATATGGAAAGCGCYTTTCAYACCGCCCGGGCCGAAGCAAAATCGGTTTTTGGCAATGACGAATGTTATATCGAAAAGTATCTTCTGACRCCGCGCCACATTGAAATTCAGGTATTTGGTGACGGTAAAGGCAACGCGGTACATCTGGGTGAACGCGACTGTTCACTGCAACGCCGCCATCAGAAGGTTTTCGAAGAGGCCCCCGGCCCGGCAATTGACGCAAAAACCCGCGCCAGAATCGGCAAGATATGCGCCGACGCTGTGGCCGATATTGACTATATCGGTGCCGGAACGATCGAATTCCTGTATGAAAATGATGAATTCTATTTCATCGAAATGAACACCCGTCTTCAGGTCGAACAYCCTGTTACGGAAGCCATATTTGACGTCGATCTGGTACGAGAACAAATTCGCGTAGCGGCCGGTTTGCCAATGTCGTTCGCCCAAGACGACCTGAAAGTACGTGGCCACGCGATTGAGGTGCGTATCAACGCTGAAAAGCTGCCAAATTTTTCACCTTGTCCGGGGCGAATAACGCAATTTCACGCGCCCGGCGGGCTGGGTGTACGGATGGATTCCGCGCTTTATGATGGCTATTCAATCCCTCCTTATTACGACAGCCTGATTGGCAAACTGATCGTGCATGGTCGTGATCGCCCGGAAGCAATTGCGCGGTTGAATCGTGCCCTTGGCGAACTGATTGTTGACGGGGTCGATACAACAATTCCGCTATTCCACCTGTTACTGGCCGAACCTGCAGTGCAGACCGGCGATTACAATATTCTCTGGTTAGAGAACTGGCTGGAGCAGAACCTCGGCTRATCAACTGACCTCCAGCCTWTTRYTGCGGGCCTATGCCTCTGGAATATTTCCAATGGCGGAAAGTCAGGACAGTCCAACAATTCATTGGGTCGACCCTACACGCCGCGGRATTTTCCCGCTGGACGGTTTCCATATTTCAAGAAGCCTGCGAAAATCCATCCTGAACGGGCGCTACCAGATCAAGTTTGACTCAGATTTTGAAGGCGTTCTGTTGGCATGTGCCGACCGGGGTGAAACATGGATTAACAGCGAAATCCATGAGCTTTACATGCAGCTCCACCATGCGGGCTACGCCCATAGCCAGGAAATCTGGGATTCTGAATCCTTGATTGGTGGCGTCTATGGCGTTGCCCTTGGCGGGGCTTTCTTCGGGGAAAGTATGTTTTCCAAGCAGCGCGATGGTTCAAAAATTGCGCTGGCCTGGTTGGTGGACCGGTTGCGCCGAACAGGATTTTCGCTGTTTGATACGCAATTTCTGACGCCGCATTTAGAAAGCCTTGGCGCCATTGAGATTAGTCGGGAAGACTATTTAAAACGGTTGAAAAATGCAGTTAATTCGAAGGCCGATATCTTGAATGTGAAACCTGGAATTTCTGCTCAGGAAGTGATACAGCGCAGCACCCAGACATCATAACGAGAATGATCCAAAGCATTAAGTGCCGGGCTGGATGCGATCATCCAACCGCTGAATACCGCCGTATCTTCGCCTGCATTTCGAATGGTCAAATAGGCGGAAGCATCGCCCGCCGGGTTGTCGGTTGGATATCGGCATTCGCCWAGTGTCACCTGAATACGGCCTAATTGTTTGGTCTGATCCGGCTCAAGATTAAAATCGACCAGTTCGCCTGAAACCTTGTCGAGCGCACGCAGCACAACACCTTGTTCGKCAACACTGGCCCGCTGGATTTTCGGTTCATCAACAACAGGTTCAAGCGGCAACGATTCCAACGGCAAGATTTCTTGTGTTATTGGGCTTTGGATGATCACATCCTGACCAGCGGCTGGAACTGACATCAACCATAGGACAGCAACTAATCCTAAGTGCAACCGCATCATTCGCCGCCGCTGCCACTTACAAATTTAAGCAGTAATTCAACTAAACCAACAGAACTTTGGGTATCTTCAATTTCTGCGCCGGGTTCTATGTTGGTAATTGAGCCACCTGGCAATAGTTCAATAAAATTTCCACCTAGCAGCCCCTCAGAAGAAACCACAACAGCGGTATCGTCCGGCAGTATTACATCGTTTGCCACGGTTATCATGGCGTCGGCGCGAAATGTATCGGGGTTTAGAACCAACTCGGTTACCGTGCCAACTTTTACRCCMGCCATTCGGACGTCGGTTCCAACTGACACCCCTTGAATTGAGCGAAACGAAGCTGAATATTGATTATCCGAAGAACCGCCAGTGGCGAACCCTGTCACCTGCCCCGCGTAGAACAGGAACCCTAGCGCTGCAGCCAATACCGCGCCGCCAACAATTACTTCTGTAGTGTTCTCGGACATAACAGATTATTCCGGCTGCCAGGCTTCGTAGTCRCGGTGTTCGGCGGGGTTAACGCGCCGGATCGACCCAGCGGGGGCGTAGGCCTGTTCYGTACCAGTCAGGTTTTCCTGATGCGACTTTTCCCATGAATTATGGGTMAGCGGAGATTTCGTGGGCCGCTCATCAAATGTATGATGTAACCAGCCATGCCAATCCGGTGACACCCGGCTGGCTTCGCATTCCCCGTTGAAAATCACCCAGCGGCGTTTCCCATCACGGGTTTCATAATATTTGTTGCCCTGATCATCCTCACCAACCGGAACACCCTTGCGCCAGGTGAACAACTGCGTGTTGAGCGTCTGGCTGTTCCACCATGTTACCGAACGTAAAAGCGTGTTGATAATGCCCATGTTACCCTCTGGATATCCTTGAACTATCATATGGCGGATCATCGCAGGAAGGTCCAGTGGCAAGGCCACTGCAATGCCCGGCAATAGCTGTCGTCAGCGCTACAGGATGTCAGCCGGCGCTGGCTTTTTCCTTGGGATCATCAGCGTATATCATCAGCGGTGCCGCGTCAGAATTTACCGCTTCTTCATTGACCATGACTTCATCGACATTCTCAAGCCCAGGCAATTCGAACATGGTATCTAACAAGATGTCTTCCATGATTGAACGCAGTCCCCTGGCGCCGGTTTTCCGCTTAATTGCMCGCTTGGCAATCGCCCGYAATGCATCGTCAGTGAAAGTCAGCTTAGTGTTTTCCAGTTCAAACAGCCGCTCATATTGCTTGACCAGCGCATTTTTCGGCTTGGACAGAATAGTAACCAGTGCGTCTTCATCCAGATCGCGCAAAGTGGCCAACACAGGAAGACGACCAACAAATTCCGGGATAAGTCCGAATTTCAACAAATCCTCGGGCTCAAGCTCGGTAAACACCTCACCTACGCCACGTTCATCTTCGTTTTTGACGTCTGCGCCAAACCCAATGCCGGAACCCTTACCACGTTTTGAAATGATCTTGTCCAGCCCGGCAAACGCGCCGCCGCAGATGAACAGAATATTTGTCGTGTCAACTTGCAGGAATTCCTGCTGTGGGTGCTTACGACCACCTTGCGGCGGCACCGAAGCGACGGTGCCTTCCATAATCTTCAGCAGCGCCTGTTGTACGCCTTCGCCTGATACATCGCGGGTAATCGAAGGGTTGTCAGATTTGCGGGTAATTTTATCGACTTCATCAATATAAACGATGCCGCGCTGCGCACGTTCAACATTGTATTCACTGGTCTGCAACAGCTTGAGGATGATATTCTCAACGTCCTCACCCACGTAACCGGCTTCGGTAAGTGTAGTCGCGTCAGCCATGGTAAACGGCACATCCAGAATACGCGCCAGTGTCTGAGCCAGCAGCGTTTTACCGCAACCGGTTGGGCCGATCAGCAGGATATTAGACTTGGCCAGTTCGATCTCATCTGACTTATCGGCGTGATTCAGGCGCTTGTAATGGTTATGAACCGCGACCGAAAGAACGCGTTTCGCGTGGGTCTGGCCGATTACATAATCGTCAAGCACATCACATATTTCTTTGGGTGTCGGATTGCCGTCAGCCGATTTCAACGCAGAAGACTTGGTTTCTTCGCGGATGATGTCCATGCACAATTCTACGCATTCATCGCAGATAAACACCGTCGGGCCTGCGATCAGCTTGCGGACCTCATGCTGACTTTTGCCGCAAAATGAGCAATAAAGCGTGTTTTTGCTGTCGCCAGAGTTATTTGCCATCACATTTCCCTAAGGCTGTAAGCCTGATCCATATTGTGCAGCCGCAATTTAGCGGCACGCGCCCCTTTTCAGAGTCTAGGTCAGCGTCATTTCCAGCACAATGCCAAAATGATACACGCCCCTTCAAGGCTGCGTAATGTGCCTAATCAGCTATCGTCATCGTCTATTTTGGCCCGGTTTTCAACAATCACGTCGATCAGACCCCATTCTTTGGCCTCTTCCGGTGACATGAAATTGTCCCTCTCAAGCGCTTTTTCAACTGCTTTCAGCTTTTGCCCAGTATGATTTACATAAATCTGGTTCAGCCGGTCTTTCAGTTTCTGGGTTTCCTGTGCGTGGATCATGATATCCGTCGCCTGCCCCTGATACCCGCCAGAGGGCTGATGAACCATCACCCGACTGTTGGGCAAAGACTGGCGCATGCCCTTTTCACCCGCTGCCAGCAATAGTGAGCCCATGGACGCAGCCTGACCAATACACACTGTCGAAATTTTAGGGCGGATGTATTGCATAGTGTCATAAATCGACAAACCACTGGTCACAACACCACCGGGGCTATTGATATACATCGCGATTTCTTTATTTGGATTTTCCGCTTCCAGATATAACAGTTGCGCCACAATGACGGTCGCCATGTCATCATGWACCGGGCCGGATATGAACACGATCCGCTCTTTTAGCAGACGTGAAAATATATCGTAGCGGATTGATCCGCGGGAAGTTGTTTCTTCTACCGTTGGAATAATGAAGTTCTGTATTTGTGAAACTGGGTCTTGCATGTCCTACCTTCGCGCTGCTGGGATATGGTTAGCGGATAAGTGCTTACAGAAGTCTTAGTATCGCGGTCGAGGGGCTACAAGGGGCGAAGATAATTGATTAACAAAATGAAGGCGAATACTCGCAATTCTAAACATGCAGCCGATTATACGTGAGCAATACAATTTCGGTTGGGACTATGTACCGGGCGAATGCTTCGCTGGCGCGGCGCATTAGGCCTCAATCTCAGATTTATTGTACCGTATAGAAGACCACAGCGCGATCCCGATTAACGTGGCCCCGATCACCCCGGTAAACAGCTCGGGTATATGCCAAAGCGTCTGCGCAAACATGATCAGTGCCAAAACCAATATTGAATAAAACGCACCATGCTCAATATAGCGCAATTGCATCAGCGTTTGTTTTTCAACCAGCATTATCGTCATCGAACGCACATACACCGCGCCGATACCCAAACCAATTGCGATCAGGAAAAAGTTCTGCGTCAGCGCGAACGCGCCGATGACGCCGTCAAAGGAAAAACTGGCGTCCAGAACTTCCAGATACAGGAAGGCCCCAAGCCCCCCTACCCGCACAGCACCAGCAGTTTGCGTTTCACGATCAAGCACTTGTCCGAGTATTTCAACGCCGGTGAAGGTCACCAGACCAATCAGAGCGGCRTACAGAAATCTTGCCATTTCCTTCTCTGGCAGCTGGGCCGTAACTGCCAATACCACCACCAGAACCATGGTGATCTGCAATCCACGGATGTTTGCACAGCGTCTTAACTGAACCTCAAGCGCCTTGATCCAGTCCACCTCTTTGCCTTCGTCGATGAAGTAATTCAGCGCGACCATCATCAAGAATGATCCGCCAAAGCCAGCTATMGTCAGATGTGCTTCCTTCATTATACGCGAATATTCCTGCGGCTGTTTTATAGCCAGATGCAGGGTGTCCGCTGGGCCCAGCCCGGCAGCGACCGCGACGACGAGCAGCGGAAATATTATCCGCATTCCAAAAACGGCAATCAATATTCCCCAGGTCAGGAACCTGCGCTGCCAGATCGGAGACATGGTTTTCAGCTTTTTGGCGTTCACAATTGCATTGTCGAACGACAGTGAGATTTCCAAAATCGCCAACACTGAACCGATGAGCAAAAAAGCGAGCGCGCCGGAAAATGTATGGGAAGATACCCAACCCAGCCAAAATGCCAGTGCCAAACCAAGTGCGGTAACAAGAAACGACCAGCGGAAATGTTGGATAGTACTTTTCATATTCCGGGAAGGACCTTTGACCGGGCACAATCCCAATCAGATAGCCCGCTAGTCATCCAGCGACAAGCGGTGGCACTGTTRCTTTCRGGTGGACTGGTGATTTCATCACAATCTACTTGATTCTGGCTCAAACTGCTGGTGGCAATAAATTCAATWTTTTTTGGAGTACCATAAAAAAGGGCGCCTGATTGGCGCCCCTTCTTTCATCATTTGTACGGGCCTACTCGGCTGCGACAGTCGCAACTGCCGTGGGTACGTCTTTTTCGATCTCAAACTCTTCATGGTAAGAGCGTTCGATGTTCACATCCCAGATATTGTAGTTCTGGCCCAAAATATTTCGTGCCGCATACATCGCCGACAGCATCGAATGATCCTGATTATTATAGCGGTGCAGGCCGTTTCGACCGACTGTCTGGAAATTCTCCAAACCTTTGAGCCAATCTTCAACAACATCAAGCGCTTCACGATATTCTGAGTCGTAAACCGGATAGGCTTTGGGCTGACGGATAATAGCCGCGTCGATGACATGGCTTGCCTTGGCCAGGCCGAGTTCTTCGAGTTCACGGGACGCCAGTTCACGCAGATCTTCATCAGTTGACGACCAAAGACCGTCACCCTTCTGGCAAAAATACTCCATGCCAATTGAGGCCGTGTTTTGATCAGGCAACATTTCAGGCGACCAGGCGCGGAAATTCTGAATGCGTCCAACCTTTACTTTGGGACTGTGGATGTAAATCCAGTTRTCCGGGAATGGGTCAGAGTGATCCAGAACCAGCGTCACAATCAGGAAATCGCGGTATTTCAAACGATCAGCTGCCGCGACGACTTCTTCCGGTGGTGGCGGATCAAACGAATGGATCAAATCACGCAGAGCCATCGAATTTACAAAGTGATCACCTTCGACCCGCTCTGTACCTTCATCCACCCCGTCTTCGCTCCACTTGCGAACATCAACTGAATGCACGTGGTTGCCGTCGCGGTTAACCGAAACAACTTCCGAACGCATGTTCACTTCGCCGCCATCTTCGCGGACCAGATCACGTACCTTTTCCCACATCATACCGGGGCCAAGGCGCGGGTACTGGAATTCTTCGATCAGGCTTGCGGTGTCGTTAGACCCGGTAAACGCATTCCAGACCACCTTGAAAAGTGACAGGTTTTTAATGCGCTGCGCCGCCCAATCAGCCCTGATTTCTGTCGCCGGAATACCCCAGACCTTTTCCGTGTAGCTACGAAAAAAGTGCATGTACAGGCGACCACCAAACCGGTTGATCACCCATTCTTCAAAGCTCTGTTCATCTTTATAGGGGCGCACCTGCCACTTGATATAGCTGAGAACGATACGAACCGCTTCATACGGGCCAATGCCAGACAGCGCGTTGAACAACTTCAATGGGTAGTCGAAAAACTTGTCGCGATAAAAAATCCGGCTAAGCCGCGGGACAGTGATAAAATCATCCCCAAGCACCTCATGCCACATGGTTTCAACTTCTTTAACCTTGGTAAAAAACCGATGGCCGCCAATGTCAAAGCGATAGCCATTATTAGTTTCGGTGCGGGAAATTCCGCCAACCATATCAGAGCCTTCAAAAACCAGAGGAATATGATCCTGGCTGTGTTTTTGAAGCTCGTAAGCAGCCGTCAGACCCGCAGGTCCCCCGCCGATCACAACTACTGGGCTTTTCTTATTTTTCATTGTCAAAATCTACCATTTCCGCGCACAAACATGCAGTTCCCTCACCCGATCAAAAATAGCTGACCGAATTCGATTCCAAAACTAACTTAGGGGTAAGGCGCTTCTTAATGGCACAATTGGAACCAATTCGCCCGAAAAACACCCATTTACCCCTATTAGTACCCTACCGGGTCGTCATCTTAATGGCATCTTCAACAATAACCACGAATCGACCCCGGCTTCAAAACCCTCTCTAACGGCAACATTTCTATCAAAATATAAGCAAATTACCAACAGATTCGAGTTAATTAACGATCGCAAAAAAATAAACTCGTTTGGCYATCTAAGCCTTTTGTTCCGCTCGCACACAAGACTGGAATACCTTACTATGTAGAACCAATGGGTTGGCTTGCTCATGGRAATTATTTCGACGGAGCGCTGCATGACCAGATTACCARACTTTCTAGTTATTGGTGCTGCACGTGCTGGAACAACGGCCCTACACAACTATTTGCGCCAACATCCGCAAATTTTCATGCCAAGAATCAAAGAACCAAATTTCTTTTCGTTTGAAGGTGAAACGCTTAATTGCCAGGGGCCGGGTGCGGACTWTATCAACAATTCCTTCACAGAATTGGCKGCCTATCAGGATTTGTTTTCAGATGCKCCAAYGGATGCAATCTGTGGCGAAGCCTCRCCGCTATATCTGTTTACTCCAAATGCCCCAGAGCGGATCAAACGCCACATACCCAATGCGCGTTTGATCGTTATCCTGCGCAATCCAATCGATCAGGCATTTTCGCATTTCCTGTATGCTACAAAGCAAGCGATTGAGCCTGAGCAAAGTTTCACCAAAGCCCTRAACCTTGAAGATGAGCGCCTTGCCGCAGGATGGCAGCCACTATTTGGTTATTCCGGGTTCCCCCGCTACGCTGAACAATTGGCTAGGTTTTTTGAAAATTTCCCCAGAGAGCAGGTTTTCATCCGCACCTATGAAGAGTTCAAAGAACAACCAGATCAGATTCTAACCGATATCTTCGRTTTCATCGGYGCAAACCCGGGTTTTCATCCCGATATGTCGYACAAACCCAACGCAGGTGGTGTTCCAAAAAATCGCGCACTACAGGATTTTCTGATGAAATCAAATCCCATCACCCGAGCAGTTGGAAAAGTTGTGCCACAGGATATCAGGCTGGCAATAAGAGACAGAATTGCAGCCGTGAACACCAAACAAGAAATTACTATGCCACCCGAAGCGCGCGAAATTCTGGTGGACAGGCTTAGCCCCGAAATCCATTCGCTTGGAAAATTACTAGGCCGTGATTTTAGTCACTGGATTGGTTAAATCTTGACCAGACGATCCATAGAGACTTTGATTCGACGCGCGTCGAACACGTTGCGTGTATCAAAGATCAGCTTGGCAGAGGTGGCCACAAGACCATAATCCACATCGGTATGGTCGGTCATTACGGCAACGGCGTCAAATCCGGCGACGACATCGCTCGTCAACTCGACAGACCGGCGATTGGCCAGATCCGGATCATCCCTTGTTAGTGGCATGGTCGGAAAATAAGGGTCATAGTAATCGCAACTTGCGCCCATTTCTTCCAACCGCTTCAGCGCTGCAAGTGCCGGGCTAACCCGGGTGTCTTCGACATTCTTTTTGTATGCAATTCCCAATATCAATATCTTGGCATTGGAAATTGAAACGCCTGACCGGGTCATCAACCCGGCAGCTATGCGCCCGGCAATCGCGTCTGGYGCGCTATCGTTATTGGCCCGCGCCAGATCRATAATCGGCGTATCAGACCCCACATCGCGGGCGCGCCAGGACAGGTAAGCGGGCGACACCGGAATACAATCCCCACCAATACCCGGTCCGGGATAGAATGGCATGTAGCCAAATGGCTTGGTCGCGGCAGCGTCTATGACTTCCCAGACATCCACGCCCATGGCGTCAAACGCCACCTTCATTTCGTTGACCAGCGCAATATTTACGGTGCGAAAACTGTTTTCCGCCAGCTTAACCGCCTCGGCCACAGCGGACGAACTAACCGGCACCGCCCGATCAACGATTTTGCTGTAAAACAGCTCTARCAAATCCCGGGACGCTCTATCATCGGCACCAACTACTTTGGGGATATTACGGGTATTGTGAACCGCATTACCCGGGTCTTCGCGCTCTGGCGAAAATCCAAGRAAAAAGTCACTGCCWACCTTCAACCCACGGGCTTCCAGGATAGGTTTGATAACCGTGGTCGTCGCACCGGGCCAAACAGTGCTTTCCAGAACGATCAGTTGCCCGGGGCGCATATTGGCRGCAATCGTTTCWGCGGCCTTAATTACATATGTCAGATCAGGTTCATGTTCCGGTGACAAAGGTGTGGGTACACAAATCAGAACCACATCCATATCGCGRATTTTTTCRGCATCAAATGTTGCGCCGAARGTTCCGCTTTCAACAGCGTTTGAGACACGGTCATCCGGGAAATACGAAATCATTTTCTGACCGTCGTTGATCATCCCCACCCGGTCACGGTTGATATCAAAACCAACCGTTGGAAAGCCTGTTTCATGTATAGTCAGCGCCAGTGGCAGCCCGACATATCCCAARCCAATGGTCATCACGTTAGCGTCGCTATTTGCAATCCGCTCTTTCAAATCTGAAAATAAAGAAAACGTGCTGGTCATCAAAATCTGTTCCCGTTTACACACTGCACCCGCAGGCCACTTAACATAGCATATATCTAAATTGTAGGATTTTCGATTTCACCCGCTGGCTGTTCATCAGAATTGTCCTGAATTCTCATGATTGTTCTGATTGGCAATACAATCAGCCCATTCCATCACGTATCTCGGCTAATCCCTGCTGAAAATCCAACTGCGGTTCGTAGCCAAGCTGATTGCGAGCGTGTTCAATWGATATCACCGGATTGGCCATCAAAAGGGCCAGCATGTGCTGATCGGGATAGTGCGGGGCACCAGACCCGCGCATTGAACGTACTATTCCAACAGTTTTTTCAAACGCTCGCGTTCCCATAACCCGTCTGAGTCGCGCTGAGATCTGCGCTGCAATGGAGGGGCTGAAGTTGGTATTATCGCTTGTCATTTCGCCAAGACGTGCCTGCAAATTTTTTGCCGGCTCGATAATAATTTCCCCGCCGCCAAGGATATCCCGGTACCCCTCATAGAACTCAATCCAACTAGGTTGATCAGCTCCGCTAATCAGAAATCTATCCTGTTTTATTTCAGTTGMTTCAACAGCTTTGACGAAAGCCTGAACAACGTCATCGACATGGACAGCAGCGCATTGACCACAAGGGTCCGGCAATACGACCCCGCCTGATGTCAGTGCCCGCATCGGTGCCGTGGTCCACTGCGCACTTCCATGGCCGTAAA
This sequence comes from Marinosulfonomonas sp., assembly GCA_002732955.1. Lineage (GTDB taxonomy): Bacteria > Pseudomonadota > Alphaproteobacteria > Rhodobacterales > Rhodobacteraceae > NVTR01. The sequence goes on along the minus strand of NVTR01000013.1, from coordinate 38,164 downwards.
CGATCGTTGGCTGCAAAATTATAACTTCAAATTCACTGGATAACAGCATGTTTTCCATGCGTATTTTGGCTTCTCTGTACCCGCTCCCRCCAGCCGGGGTTATTGGGCWGGATTCATCAATTTCACCTTCTAGCCAATTGTCATAAACCACTGCCGAACTTGTGTGTATTACCCGTCGGATTCCGCTGCGTCTGGCAGCTTCTAAAAGCGCCTCAAACGCCGCCAGATTTTCGTCCATTCCAGCGCGGAAATCATAGGCAGTGTTGATCAAAATATTCTGGTTCTCTAGCGCTTCTTCAAGCGCCCGCCCCGGCGCAAGCGCAACAATTTCCACGCTGGCCCCAAGTTTGCGCAATTCTCGCACTTCATGACTGGTTCGTAATATGGCCGTTACCTTGGCCCCTCGCTGAATAAGTTCCCTCAAGACCCTGGAGCCAATGAAGCCGCGAGCGCCTGTAATAGCAATCTTTTGTCCTGAAATTGGCGATGACTGCATAATTGATCCCAGCACTATTTTTTACAACGGTTGACGAATGAAGCGTTGGTAGCAGAATTGTTTCTTTATGGAACCGAATGCAAGTAGTGCGCTAGCGAGCAGGAATCGGCCATGCTATAGATCGCGCGACTGGGTGGGGTACAAGTTTTGAACGCGAGGGTATATGCGGATTTTGATTACAGGCGGTGCCGGGTTTATTGGCTCTCACCTTGCGGAACGACTGATTGGCGACGGTTACCGGGTTACAGTGCTGGACGATCTGTCGACCGGGCAGCTTAAGAACCTGAAGTCACTGAAAGAAAATCAAAACTTTTCGTTCGTAAAGGGCAACATTCTTGACCGGGTGTTGGTACAAGATCTTGTCGATCAGTCTGACGTTATATTTCATCTTGCCGCAGCTGTCGGGGTGAAACTGATCATGGATGAACCCAGCCGCTCAATCCTGACCAATGTTACAGGCACCGAGAATGTATTGAAGGCCGCCCTGAAAGATAAAAAACCTGTTTATCTGGCATCCAGTTCAGAAGTTTATGGAAAGACGACAAAATTCCCATTTTGCGAAGACGACGATCTGACCATTGGGGCAACGGTAAACCTGCGCTGGTCTTACGCATGCGCCAAAACACTGGATGAATTTCTGGCACTGGCGTTCGCCCGCGAATCCGCCTTACCCGTTGTAATATTGAGGTTTTTCAATACAACCGGCCCACGCCAAACCGGTCGCTACGGAATGGTACTGCCAAACTTTGTGCAAAACGCACTGGCTGGTAAACCATTGCAGGTACACGGGTCCGGCGAACAATCGCGCTGTTTCGGCCATGTGTTYGATGTTGTCGAAGCMCTGATGCGCCTGCTGGAAACCCCCGCCGCATTTGGGCAGGTTTTCAATATCGGCACTGACGAAGAAGTAACGATCAAGTCACTTGCGGAACAGGTAGTCAAGGCGACGGATTCCACATCAGAAATTGAATTGGTCCCCTATTCATCAGTCTACCCCGAAGGATTTGAAGACATGGAGCGGCGCTTGCCTGATGTTTCAAAACTTCAGGCCGCGATTGATTTTCGCCCAARGCGCCCATTGACTGAAATCATCAGCGATATCGTTGCTGAAAAGCGATTGGCTAACGCCCGATGACGCCGCTCGCCCGACTGGAAAAACTGACCCGTGACACCGCAACAATTCTGCTACCGGAAAAGCTGCGAAAATGGATCCGCGCCCAGCAACGCGCCCACAAACTGCAATCGGTCCCGGTTGGTTCGGTGGATTTTGGCGGGCTGCGGCGGCTGTCGCCGATCAGCGTGATATTTGGACAAGACCGCGATCTGTTGACCATTGAACGTTATTATATTGAGCAGTTTCTTGAACAGCACGCAGGCGACATCAAAGGCCGCGTCCTTGAGATGGGCGATCCAAATTACATCCGAAAATATGGCGGCGACAAGGTCACACAGGAGGATGTGCTGAACTACGTTGATGGCAACCCCAATGCCACRATCGTTGCGGACCTGACCGATGCGCCCCATATCCCGGATAACAGCTTTGACTGCATCATCATCACGCAAACTTTGCAGATGATATTTGAYGTRGCGGCCGCYATCAAAACGCTTGAACGTATCCTGAAACCRGGTGGCGTTGTGCTATGTACGTCCCACGGTATGACCCGCGTTGCCCGGCGCGAAGGAGTAGACGACTGGGGCGAATACTGGCACTTTACCAGCCAGTCTAAAAAACGCCTGTTCCGCGCAGTGTTYCCGGCGGAAAATGTCGACGTTTCCACTGTGGGCAACGTGTTCACCTGCATCTGTAACCTGCACGGCCTWGGYGCCGGAGAGATTGATCAATCTGAACTGGACAGCCACGATCCAAATTATGAGATGTTGTTAATGGTGCGCGCAGTGAAAGGCGGATGAATGGAAGTGACGCGGAGCAATAAACACGATTATTATTGGCTTGGCGCAATCCTGATATTTGCGCTGGTCCTGCGTATTATTGGTCTGGATGCCCCGCTTTGGTATGAYGAAATWCTGACAGTGGACACCCATCTTCGCCTGCCATGGGCAGATATGATGCAGGRCTATTCGATGAACAATCATTACCTGTTCAATTTGCAATCAAAATTGGTGATCGGGCTGTTCGGCGAACAAAACTGGGCTGTTCGCCTGCCTGCCCTGTTATTCGGCGTCGGCAGCGTTGCTGCAATGTGGTGGTTGGCACGCGATATAGCAGGGCCGGTTATTGCCCATCTAACGGCCTTTTTACTGGCTATATCCTATCACCACATCTGGTTCTCACAAAATGCCCGCGGCTACACGGAACTGGCATTTTTTGGTGCCGTTGGAATGGTATTGTTCCTACGCGGTCTGGCGCATCCAAAACCAACGACCTGGCTGCTTTACGGTGTGGTTCTGGCACTGGCGATTTTTACCCACCTTACTGGTGCGTTTCTGTTCGCGGCTCAGGGAGTGATATGGGTGATTTACATTGCATTCGGGTCGCTCCGAAACACCTTAACTCCGGGGCAGATCAAACTACCCCTGATGGGATACGTTGTCGGCGCTGTTTTAACTTTGCTCCTGTACGGACCTCTTTTGCCCAGCCTGCTTGATACCGTTGGCGCTGTGTCCGGAACATCGACGGTTGATGTCATGCAAGAGTACCAAAACCCGCTTTGGTCTTTGCTGGAAGGGGTGCGAACTGCAATCGGTTCAACTGGTGCCCTGGTCGGGCTTGTCGCAATTATCGTTGTTACGCTTGCATTTTTTGGCGGCATCGCAACGCATTCCGGGTCACCCCTGTTCGGGCCAACGGTAGCGGTACATATACTGCTGACATTGATCTTGCTGGTGACCCTGGGGATGCGCATTTGGCCAAGGTTTTTCTTCGTCGATATAGGTTTTCTGATGCTGTTGATCGTGTTGGGCACCCGCACAATCTGCAACTGGTTCGGCCAATATAATCGCATGCTGTTCACCGTAGCGGCAACCGGAATGATAGCCATTTCTGGCGTCCTKGCTGTTCGCAATTACACGGCACCCAAACAAAACCTCATTGGGGCGTTGGAATTTGTGGAAACCAGCCGCAACCCGTCAGATCGCGTTTTTTCTGTCGGCCACGCAAGCTTGGCATTCAACGGATATTTAGATGCGGGTTGGGGGGTAATTCAGACAAACGAAGACTATCTGGCCGCAAGCGCCCTACCCGGCCCTATGGTCTTTGTTGTCGCCTTCCCAGCCCGGACATTRCGAAAAGTCTCTGCACTCGATGCGGACACTGAGAGCAACCTGACACTGCTGCGCCGCTTCCCCGGTACATTAGGGGATGGCGCCGTACTAATCTTTCGACGCGAATGATGGCCCATATCGTCRTAGGCTCWGGCCCATCAGGTATATCGGTCGCAAAGGCATTGTTAGATCGTGGRCGWGACGTCGTAWTGATTGACGGCGGYAATAYTTTRGARGCCGAAAACACCCGGAACCGCAACGCGCTGGCTGCAACGCCGCCCGATGAGTGGTCAGTCGATCAACGCGATGCCTATCRGTCCCCACAGTTTTCCACACCTGTCGGGCAAGCCCGCCGGYATGGTTCTGACTTCGCAATGGAACCTGCAGCGTCAACCTTTTCTGGCACATATGAYGGGTTTGGTTTGCGMTCTTCCCGTGCGGCAGGTGGGCTATCAAACCTATGGGGTGGTGCAGTTTTACCTTACCGCCAGCAGGATATCGAAAACTGGCCAATAACCATCGACGACCTGAAACCACATTACAAAGCGGTTGCAGAATTCATGCCTGTCTCTGGCAGAAAAGATGATTTGTCTGACCTGTTGTCAGGTTTTGACATGACAGACACACRGGCTATTCCGCCGGGGCCACAGGCTGGCAGCTTACTGACCCGTCTGAYAAAAAACAGCGCGCAAAACCGCAGGCAAGSCSYWCASMYYSGSMYWRYCCGCCAGGCTGTTGACGTGACATGTATTGGCTGTGGCATGTGCCTGCACGGCTGCCCATGGGGGTATATTTATTCCAGCCAGCGGACCCTGAAGGAACTCATTGCCAATCCGCGATTCACTTATCTCCCGGGTAAAATTGCTATTGCCTTCGCAGAAACCGCTGACGGCGTTGAACTGACTATCGCTACTGGCGACAAATTAAGGGGTGAACGGGCATTCATCGCTGCTGGCGTYCTGGAAACCCCGCGCATGGTCCTGGCTTCCCATCCGTCCAGCGACCAAAGCCTTACTTTGTTAGACAGCCAGCACGCTTTCGTGCCGATGTTGCATCGCTGGCGCTCGCCTGCTTCGCCAGACACGATGCCTTTCAACACCCTGCCGCAGATTTTCATGGAAATAGACGACCCAAATGTATCGCCGCATTTGGTACATGCACAACTATACACCTGGAACGAATATTTTGCCCGCGACCTGATCGAAAACTATGGCTTTGGACTGAAAATCACCCATCCAATCCTGCGCGCCATCGCCGCCCGTCTGATTGTTGCGCAAGTATTCCTGCATTCTGATCATTCCGCCAAGATCAATCTGCGCTTAGCAGCTGATGGAAAGCTTACGGTGGCACCCCATGCTAACCCAGAAACCCATAAGGTTCTGAATGCAGCCARGAAAAAACTTTCGCGGACAATGGGCCGCGCCGGCCTGAGTACGCTGGGTTTTGCCACACGGTTCGGCCCAACAGGCTCCAGCTTTCACACCGGTGGTACTGTTCCCATGTCCAATAACCCCAACAGTGGCCAATCCGACCCGCTAGGGCGTCCACACGGGTTAAGTAGAATTCATCTGGTGGATGCCTCAATCTTCCCCTCGATCCCGGCAACAACCATCACCTTTTCTGCAATGGCAAATGCCCACAGGATCGGCTCGCTTTGCCCCTAAATCCCCGRTCCATTTTCAAAAGCCCCGGCTTCAAGAGCRCGTGCTAAATCATTGTCACCTTTAGAAAAAGCYGCCTTWGCAAATGCAGCGCCAAATCCTGCYAATACCGGYGTTTCGCTCCAATATTTCTCAAACGCTRATCGTGCAGCYYTTGACTGTTTGTCGCGCATTTTCGGGTCGGCCTGCAAARCACGCAAAGCTGCGATCAGCCCTTCCTCATCTTCAAACAACACGCCGCCGTTTGCCTTTTCTACRATCTCMGGAAATGGCCCCAATCGGCGCGCAATTACCGGGGTGCCAAGGCGGAACGCTTCGATCAGAATGATCCCGAATGTCTCATAGCACACAGATGGTACAATTAGCCCCAATGCACTGCGGTAATAGGCGTTAAGTTCATCGAGGGGTTTTCTGCCCAAAAACTTGATCCGATCATTGCCCGCTGCAAGTGCCTTTAGTTCGGCGGAATAATCGCCRTCGCCCAATATCAGCAGATCCGCGTCCGGATACTTATCAAAAGCCGGAAAAACATCCTGCAACCCTTTGATTTTTTCCARCCGCCCRACAAACAGAAAATAGGGGCGTTGATGGGGGGAACCCGCTGCCTTGGTAAGCTGCAAATCCGGTAGGAAATACGGCAGAACCACCATATCCTGACGCAACCCAAATTCCCGATGTTTGTCACGGCTGAATTCGCTTTTGGCGATCACCAGATCAATCTGATCCARTTGCCGATCCAGATAACCAGTGTAGCGCCACARTTGCGGCGGGCGTTTATGTCTAATAACGCARCGGATACATTCSCGYTTRTYACATAGCTCTTTGTTATAGCGCCACAAAACGTGTGTTGGGCAAACCAGCCAATGCTCATGTGCTTCATAGATTTGCAGGCCGTTTCCCACGCCCAGCAATCCCGGCCCACCGACAAGCGAGGTATTATTGTGCCAGATAATATCAAATTTTCCCGCATCGATAATTTCACGAATACGCCGCCCATGAACCACTGGGCGGCCCACCTGTTGGGTTAACAAATTGGATAACATTCCRACGCGACTGCGCAGCCCGATCGACGTTACACCGTCATCCTCAGTCGATCCTTGCRGCTGCCGCCCACCAAGCGACAGAAAAGCGTCTTCGTCGTGTACGACCGTCACTTGATGCCCGCGCGCCACCAGTGCGCACGCCATRCGCTGCACACCAACTGCGTCCCCTCCAAAAGAGTACGGTGGATAAAATGTCGTGAACATCAATATACGCAGGGATTTCATACAAGCTCCGGTAAATCAGAGGGTTTTGTCATCCGGTTTTTCTGCCTTGGCAACAAATGATTTCAACAAACTAAATCGATCAGCCATAAAAAGAGCTGTGAAGCCGACAATTAGCGGAACACCGGCCCCGATACCAATAAGTATAGAAGCAATCGCAGAAAGTGGTGCCATCAGACCAAGCAGAAACCAGATTACAGCRGCCATCATCATTGCCCCTGCCAGCGGCAATATATGAATTTTCACCAGCGTYAWAACGCCAATTCCSGTAACACCTGCGACTATGTAAAAMCGWATTCCCCAAAATAACAGAAAAGACCCGACCAACCCAGCCGCCATCACGTTTACGCCCCAAGGAACAAGCAACCAGACCAATACCGCACCAACCCCTACTTCGATCCATGCGACTATAGTCGTAGCCCCCGCCCTGCCCATAGCAAGGCAATAGGCCTGATGGATTTTTTCTATACACAGATATGCGCCAAAAACTGACAGAATTGACAGGATCGGTGCGGCGGAGCTCCATTCTGGCCCAAATAGCAGCCCAAGCATCGGAACGGCCAAAACCGCCAATCCCGCAAATGCAGGAAAGGCAACAAGGCCAGACAGTCGGGAAATATCTACCAACAGCTTTGACGCAGTATCACCGCTGCGGTGCAAAGCTGCAAACGCCGGCTGAGACGCCATACGAAGCGGTGTCACGATCAGGAATGATCCGATCTCTACCAGGCGCCAGGCAATCGAAAAGAAGCCAAGTGTTGCCGGGCCAAGCGTCACGCCAATAATTACCGATGGAATTTGGGTCGACGCCAGTTCGGCCGCTCGCAGCCCCAATACAGCGCCACCAAACCCGGTAACTTCACGAAAGTGTTTCGCTGAAAAACTCAAACTTGGTCGCCAGGTTACGGCCGCCCATGCCATGACAATATTGGTCAAAACCTGCGCCAGACGCTGGCCCGCAAGGCTCCAGACACCAAACCCGTTCAATGCCATGGAAATAGCAACGACGCCGCCAACAACAACCCCGGCAATTGCGCGCAACGAAAGCGTCCGAAATCGTAACTCTCGACGCAATATCGCCACCGGAACAGCCGTCAGCGCGATCATCAAAACGGTTGGTGAAAGGGCAACAATTAGTCCCTGTACCTTCGATTGTCCGTAAAACGCTGATATGGGACCCGCCCCCAAAATCAACAAAATRCTCAGTAAAGATCCAAGCCCGGCYAAAACCCAAAAGGTGGTGTTGTAGTGACCATCATCAGGATTGGCATAGGAAATAAGAAAATCAGAAAACGACTCTCGCACCAGGAATTCKGACAAYAGMACAAAGGCTGCTGCCATCGCCAACAAGCCAAAGGTCTCAGCGCCYARTATCCTTGCCAGCAACACAAAAACAGCGAAATTTACGGCCTGTTCAACCCAGTTTCCAGCAGCCATCCAGGCGACACCCTGACCAAATTTTTGTTCGATCGACACAGGCTGATTGCTCCTAAATCCGATATATCAGTGGACGATGTCACCAAGGCRCCCGGTTATCTTATTGACGCGCGCTATTTTGGGGAACAATTGCAAACACGCAAGTAAGYGGCAAGATTTCGCACCCGAKAAAATWATGTGTTGCAATTAGAACGTATTACCGTTCTGACAGGTGCAAARMAGAAAAGATRCGATGCGAATATTACAAGTCTGCACSAATTTCARACCCGGCGGTATTCAGCGCCATGCGCTGGACCTTTCTCGGGATMTRCGCGRACGCGGGCATCGCGTTATTTTGGCTGGGGATCGTGGCGATTGGTGCCCTGACGATAGTGATCCGGATTTCAAACACCTGGCCCTCGATAATATCGCAGCCGGTCAGGGGGGCGTATTTAAGAGGATTTCTGAAATACTGCCCGTTGCCAGAAAATTACGCGCAACACTAAAACAAAACAATATTGAGCTGATTCATTCCCATGAAACCGCACCACTTATCGTGGCAAGGCTTGCGGCTTTTGGGCTAAATATTCCGATTATATTTACCTATCACGGTTCTGAACCCGAACGTRAARCAAGTGTTTCCCGCACTGCCAGRCGCTGCGCCGATATGACARTTTCGCCTAGTCGAACSTCCCTTGAAGCGTTGATTTCCARAGGTCTGCCTAGCGAAAAAACCCGGGTTATCGGTCTGGGCGTTCACAARCTTCCAGACGTCTCACAAGAAACTGTATCCAAGCTGCGCAAGTCTCTGTTGGGGAAAAAGGGCCGTTTTCTGATCTCCAGCCTGTCGCGGCTGGATCAGCAAAAAGGCATCGACATGATGATAGAGGTTGCACGAAAAATCTCTGACAAACGTGATGATGTGGTTTTTGCGATCGGTGGTCACGGGCCTTTGTCGGATATTGTACAAAGTTGGGCCGATGTAACCGGCGTTTCTGAAAACGTAAAATTTCTTGGGCCGGTCAACGATGTGGCATCGGTCCTGTCGGCATCAGACCTATATCTTCTGACATCCAGATGGGAAGCGCTGCCAATTTCTATTGTAGAGGCCTTTCAAACAGGCCTTCCCGTTATTGCAACTGACTGTGGCGGTGTAAAAGAACTGGTCAGCAAAGAGGTCGGAATCCTTCTACAGGTTGGCGACACAAACGCGATTTCAAACGCGGTGATGGATTTGATCAATGACCAGCAGAAACGTAAAAAAATGGGTGAATCTGCACTTGAACTAAGCCGAAATAAACGCTTTTCACCCAAAGCGGTTCACGAAAGTTTCGAAGCTTTATACCGCGAAATGATCGATGGAATTTAATACCGCTCCTGCTTAGGGGCTTTCCAGCCGCAAGAATAGATCATATCCTTTTTCAGATTAATTGCTCAGACGAGAGAAAGATAAATTGGGAGAACTGAATTCCGCTCGTTCCAGCGATCTGGCCGGAAATCGGTGATCAAGCAGTGATTTTAAAAATCCTAATACTGGTGAACTTATGAATTCCAAAGATTTCATCATTTCGTGGACAGCAAAACTGTCCGGGCTACTTTTGCTAATTGCCCCGGTATTTTTTCTGCTGACCCCGGCTACCGTTGTTGCAGATAGCAAAACCCTTTGGTTCTGTTCAGTATTGGGATTCGCACTGCTGAGTTTTGGCTATTTTGCATCTCTTCAGGCAAAAGTATTTGGTGCTATAGTCTTTTCCTTATTCGTAGGTGGCGGCGCACAGCTTTGGCTCACCCAACCCCTATGGTTTCCGGCAATACGCCTAAAACCGACGGACAGCATCGAGATGCTCATGTTTGGGCTAATCGCCATGCAAGCGMTACTGGCGGTTTGGGCCATTCAAAAAACCGGAAAATTCAGCGGAATTTTGCGACTCATTCAAGAGTTCGGCACCATCCGCTTAATCGTTTTCTTTRCATTCAGCGCAGCATTTAGTGTTTCAATCATGGGTTATCTCCCCCGTGGGTTCATAACCTCTTATTTTTTACACCTGATAGCTGGCGGCGCGATGGTGGGTATTAACCTGCTTACAATTACAGCWTTGCTTTGCCAGCCACAGCCATTCACCAAGAGCCGCGGCTTTAGCCCCTTAGYACCGGCCCTTGTGGTCTTTATAGCCAGCGCGACCCTTGGCTGGTTTAGCTTTGAGCGCCTGCCCCACGTAGAAGATGAGCTGGTCTACCTGTTTCAGGCAAAGACCATCGCAACTGGCAGCTTTTATGCCCCCGCCCCCCCGGAAGCGGCGCGCGCTGGTTTGGAATACTATCTGTTGGAAATCCGCGACGGGCGGTGGTTTGCCACGACACCGCCGGGTTGGGCAAGCATTCTGGCGCTTGGCGTTATTGTTGGGCTTCCGTGGCTGGTTAACCCACTGATGGCAGCAATATCTGTCCTGCTCGCGCATTCCATTACGACCAGGGTATCTGGCCCCCGCCGGGCCGACATTCTTGTTTTACTGATGAGCACTTCACCGTGGGTTTTAGCGGCATCTGCATCCCTTATGCCCCACATGACGGCAGTTCTTTTCACACTCCTAAGCTGGTGGCTGCTTCTTTTATCYGGAAAATCAACCCGGAAAACAGCGCTACTTGCCGGGCTAGCCGGACTTGCAATGGGTTGGGTATTTGTAACCAGGCAGCTGGAGGGCGTTATAATCGGCACCTTGACGGGTCTTTTGATTATTTCCAAATGGGGACAAGCAGGTACATTCCTTCGAACGGTTTCATATTCCATTGGYGCGATCTTCGCGGGTAGCTTCTATTTCTTTCACAACGCAGTTTTAACCGGCCAACTGCTAACCGCCCCGCTGACGCGGTATTTAAATGAGCAGTGGCACGTAGGCGCGAATTCATATGGTTTTGGCTCTCAGATCGGCCCGCCCGGCGGCTGGGGGGATCTGGATATCGCTCCGGGGCATTCGGCATATGAAGGGCTGATAAATACGCTGCACAACATCTCGGGTCTGCAATTGGAATTATTCGGCTGGGGAATTGGATCACTGGCACTGGTCTACGCATTACTGCTTTGGGGTCGCCCGGATCGAAAAGATGCTTTGATGCTGTTCTTTTCTTTCCTGATCATATTCGCCATGTTCTTTTATTGGTTTTCAGGCAGCTTTTACATTGGCCCTCGCTATTGGTTCGGCCTTTTATTCCCAATATTGTACCTATCGACCAGCGGCTTCATAGCATTGAAGGATAGACTGGCGAATATTGGCGTTGATACACATTCCTCCGGGTTAACTTTGTTTATTATTTGCCTGTTTGGATTGTTAATCTTCACGCCCTGGCGAGGTATCACAAAATACTACGAGTATGGCAATTTCAATTCGGACGTGCGGGCTGCTCAGGAAAGCGGTGCGTTTTCTAACGCGGTCGTCATATTCGATATCAATAGCAACCCCGGCTCTGCGCTGGTGCTGAATGACCCAATGCTTCCGGCAGACAAACCTATATTCCTGGACAAGCAAGATGCAGCGTCAAACGCTGCAGCAATTGCAGCATTACCGGGACGAAAATCGATGGYTTATTCTGCCGAATGAAAAGATTTTCAASCAACGTCAATTCTTAGATTGGCGCTGAAGCTGCCAATCTGGAACGCGATTTTCCGGGCTTGCGAACCGGTTTTTGCCCTTCCTGACGAATGGTGACGTGATCGCGCAGACGTGCAACGGCGGTCTCTTCGCTTTCGTCGCCAATTACTGTGCGCAGCCATACGTCTGTMAGCAACAGCCTTAGCCGCAGATCCGGCCCGGCATCGTCAAAAGCCCTATCCAATTGSTCTTGCGACAGCTTCAACACGTCGCGCAAAGGTGAGCCGGCGTTGTAAGCAGGCGAAATTTCAAGACGCTGGAAAACTGTCGTCCAAAATCCGATTTTGATCCGCTGRCTTAGATGCTTTGGTACATAACGGTCCGCCACAGTGCGCACGACCCATTTGTCGCGCACAAACGGGTGGGCTTTTTCAAAGACAAAGGGTGATACACGCAATTTATACTTGCGTGGCAGATTTACGCCAAATCGCGCAATCTTATGGTCCAGAAATGGGAACCGGGCTTCGATACTGGCGGCCATGCCCATTGTATCATTACGATGCAAAAGGGTGCGTAAATGGTGGTGCATATAGTCTAGCGTCCACTGTTGGGCCGGCTCTCGCAGATGTTTTGGGAAACCGGCCAGTGCGGCCTCAACATCTTCCATATCCTTAGCCATCTCACGGCCGTTCAACAAATCCCGAACCTGTGAATTGTTGCCAACGAGGTCGGGCATCAGAATAGGCCCAATACCGGGYACGCTKCGAATGGCGCTCTTTACGCTACCGCTTAGCGCGCCAAAAGCATCTGTAATGGGCTTTCGYCCCAGCCARGGATAGCCCAAAAACAGCTCATCCGAGCCTTCCCCGGATAACAACCCCTTTACTCCATTGTCTTGTGCTAACTGCGCAGTCATCATCAAAGGTGCGCAGTTGGGGTGATARGAAAACGGATATCCGTAATGCTTCATAACCCGCGGTATTAAATCAACAAAGTCCTGCTCTTCGACTTCAGCCACCTGCATATCCAGTCCTAAATGGTCTGCCAGGCTACGCGCCGCTCCGGTTTCGCTCCAGTCACCTTTGACGTTGGCGTGGAACAGCTTAACATCTTGTTTTTGGCGGGCGGCCATAGCGATAATCAGCGATGAATCCACCCCRCCAGAACAAAATGCTCCGACTTTGGCATCTGCAAACAAATGACTGGATACAGCGTTTTGCATTAGCTCATCAAATTCATCTGCTACTGCTAATGGCGACAGGCTGCGCAAACGCTCGGTTTCATCTTCCTCCAGAAAATCGGGTAATTTGAAAAACGGCGCCATGACCGGTTCTTCACCGCGCTTTGACAGCAAATACTCACCCGGACTAAGTGAATGWACACCTTCAAAAAATGARCGCCCGCTTGTCGGGCCACCAAATTTCATCAGGTAAGACATCAAAGACCCGTGATCAGGCTTCAGTGCCACCCAGGGTGCCARCGCTTTAACTTCTGATGCGAATAACAGCGCCGGGGCACCGGACGATTCGTGCGCCCAATAGAGAGGTTTCATCCCGAACCTGTCCCGCGCCAACAAAACTGAGCCGTCGCGACGATCTATGAACGCCAGYGCAAACATGCCTTCAAATTCTGCCAGCGCATCCACGCCATGTTGGATTAAACTGTGCAGAACAACCTCGGTGTCAGAGGTTGTGTTGAACATTACACCTTGCTTTTGCAGCCTGGCGCGCAGGGCCTTAAAATTGTAAACCTCGCCATTAAAAACAAGAACATACCGCCCGCTGTCATCTGAAAATGGCTGGTCGGAACGACTGGAAACATCAACCAAAGACAAACGCGCATGGGCAAGCCCAATTCCGCGATCAGCAAACACTACCTGCGCATCCGGGCCCCGGTGGCGTAAAACTTCAACGCTTTGCTTAAGCTTGGCGGCGTCTATATCTATGTTCTCACCGTCAAACCTGACGCCAAATATTCCACACAAATTACTATCCCAACAAATATTCTTCCCATGCTCACATTAGCCCAATGTCAAAAGCGATTAAAGTTTCATGGAGGATTGTTTTAGAAAATGAAACAACCAAAGCTATTCAATGTCAGTGTCCCACAATCAACAAAACCCCTCAGCTGCGCTTTTTACCTATAGTTTTTCATAAGTTGGCGGTAACTAGGATAAAATTATTCCTACCGGTCCTGGGCGGTGTTATAGCCTGCCATAACYAGTAATTTTGGATATCACATGCAGCCACGTACCCTTCGCTCAAGCCTGTTTAGTATTCACAAATGGCTTGGCCTGCACTTGGCCATATTTTTTGGCATAATGTTCCTGAGTGGTGTCATTCTGATGTTTACAGATGAGCTGGAGGCMGTGTTTCACAATGATATCTGGGCAACGGCTCCGGCTGACGACCAGCGWGCATCATTCGGAAAAATATACGATTCCGTTACGCAAARTTTCCCRCAGGGCACGGTGTTTGTGGTGCAAAAACAACCACGGAAATGGCTGGCGGACCGCACCTACATGACCACRGGCTGGGGAGAAAGAGTAGTTGTTTGGAGCCATCCGGAAACTGCTGAGATACTTGAGGTTACAAAGGACGTAAATTTCCGAACTGTGCTGCGCCAATTGCATGACAGCCTGCTGATCCCGCGGCGATATGGGTTTGTGCTGGTCAGCGCAACATCATTGATACTGCTTTCGTCGGTCGTCACAGGTTTGGTGATCTACCGGCGTTTCTGGAAAGGATTTTTTCGATTTTCAAGCCTTCGCAACGCCGGACGGGAATATCATGGCAGGCTGCACCGCCTTCTGTCGGTATGGGTCGCGGTATTTCTACTACTGAACGCCATCACTGGTACCTATTACCTAACCACCGGATTAGGGATGAACGGATTCACCCCTAGCCCAGAACCGGCGCAGACCAGACAGTCAATACGCCCACCCGGATTTGACGGGGCACTTATAGATACCGCAGAATTGGCCGCACATACGGCACTTTCCCAATTTTCGCCAACGACAATGATTGCCCCGGGCCGTTCCAAGGACGGAATACGATTTGCCGGATATACCGTCGAATCCGGCCAGTTTAGCGGCTCAACCAATGTGTCGGTGGACCCGACCAATATGGCAATCCTTGGGGTAAACGGGCCGAAAAACCGGAGCGGAAATATCCGTTTGCGCCCACTGATGGACTCAATTCACTTTGGTGAATGGGGTGGAGGTATTTCGCGCATTATCTGGATAATTCTCGGACTGGCCTCCTTCTACGTCGTGTTAAGCGGTGTGCAAATTCATCTGGTGCGCACCAACAGCCAAAATGACCAACGCGGCGGAGTAAGACAATTTATAGACTGCTTGGGGATMTTTAAATGGGGCCATCTGGCTGTGGTTTTGTTGGTCACGGGACTGGCTGCAACACAGTTTGGTCCGCTGGCAACCAGATGGGTGACAATAGCACCCGTTTCCGCCGGTTCTCAACCAACCCGATTGAAGATATTTGGCCCAATGCGCGAAGGCAAAGAAATGCTGCTAATCCTTTCGGTGGACAGCGAYAAAACGCAATTTGTAAATATTAGCTCTGATAATCTGGCTGAAAAAAYTCTGGAATATAYCCCCCTGGAACAGGGTGGGACACTGGAATTCCAAGCTGTTAGCGCCGCATCCGGTAATGTTTTTGTTGTCACTTTAACCGGGGAAAATGGTGAAACCGAAGTCGCCACCTTYAATCTTGGTTCCGCCATCTGGTAGTAACCAGTATTATTGTTGCAGGATTTCGCACAAACCTTTCAAATYGCCCTTCCAATGCTCTGAATCCATTGAATTACTCAAATGTTTGTCTGCGGGCTTTTCAGTAATTCCGCAGAGGTGCTAGAATGCAAATATCACCCGGATCAGGATTATCTATTCCATGAAAACCATTTCKATCTCCTCGCCTTGTTACAATGAAGAAGACAATGTCGAAGAATGCTATAATGTCATAAARGCCCTGTTTGATGGCCCCCTCAAAGGTTATCGCCGTGAACATGTGTTTGTTGACAATGCCTCAACGGATCGAACAGTTGAAATACTGAAAAAACTGGCCGGCCAAGACCCCGCCGTGAAAATCGTGGTTAATTCCCGGAATTTTGGCGTATTCCGGTCCTCATTTAATGGTTTGAAATACACAACCGGGGACGGCGTGATCGTAATGCTGCCGGTAGACCTGCAAGACCCGCCGGATATGATCCCGGAATTCGTCGCRCTGTGGGAACAAGGGTACGAGGTAATCGCCGGTGCCAGATCAGACCGTGAAGAAGGCTTCTGGATGGCCATGTCTCGCAAACTTTTTTACCGCATCGTCAATAAGTTGTCCGACTTTGAAATCTCACCTGACGTGGGTGAGTTCCAACTGCTTGACCGCAAAGTCATGGACGCTTTGCTACTGCACCGCGACCAATATCCCTATATCCGTGGTATAATTTCATCCCTTGGTTTCAAACGAATTGTCGTACCCTATACTTGGAAAAAACGCGAACGCGGCAAGTCCAAGCATAACTTGTTCATGTTGATTGATCAGGCTTTGAACGGCATTTTTTCGTTCACTCGCGCACCTTTGCGGTTCTGCACAATCACTGGATTGCTCATTTCACTGGCAAGTATCGGGTTTTCAATCCTGTCGGTGATTTTCTATATTCTTTCACCGGACACCGCTGCCAGAGGCGTAACGACAATTATAACCGCGTTGTTTTTCCTGTCGGGCATTCAGCTATTGTTTATCGGAATTCTGGGGGAATATGTCACCACCATTCACAATCAGGTACGCGGCGGCCCGATGGTGATTGAGCGCGAACTTGTGAATATCAAACCGGAAAATCCGGAAGAAACCAAAGTAGCGGAATCAACTTAAATCTACTTTTTGCCGAACACCGGAAACCTTCCKGTCAGCACGCGCGCTATCAGGAAGAATGACAGTACCGCTGCCACCGGGGCAAGTGCAGCCTGCGCCATGAGTGGATAAAGCCCTGCCCTTTGCGCGCCTGCTAGTGCAAGCGCATTGAACGCCCAAATTCCGAAATATACCAAGCCGTAGACGGGAAGCCGCGATACTTCGCCCCGCCCGAATACAAAACGGGCATGTGTCCAGTAATTCCAGAGGACACCCAGCACAAATGCAGCAGCAAGGGCTGGCTGCGCGGGTATACCGACCACCACAAATACTACAAATATAAGGTAGCCCACCARGGTATTTACCAGCCCAATTAGCACAAAACGAACAAAACGCATCTTGTCGCTGTCACCGGTAAATCGCTGCATCAGACCGGTCATGCCAGGGGTGCCGCGTTCATTTTCGCGATACAATCCGCCAAGCCGCGTTCGATATTGAACCCGGAATCAAAGCCAATATCYGAAAGTTTTGTCACATCCGCTACAATTCTATTTGGGTCATCCACTGCGCGTTTAATAGCCCCGAATTCCACCATCTCCTGGCACCCCATCTGGCGCGCAACTTCTTCGACCAACTTGCGCACCGGTGTTGCGACACCGCTGGCGACGTTAACCGGCCCGGTCAATTCACTGRATAATAT
Source organism: Marinosulfonomonas sp. (assembly GCA_002732955.1). Taxonomy (GTDB): domain Bacteria; phylum Pseudomonadota; class Alphaproteobacteria; order Rhodobacterales; family Rhodobacteraceae; genus NVTR01. Next base: position 20,952 of record NVTR01000013.1, on the reverse strand, counting down.
AGCTGCCAATGCCCTGCTGACATCGCCGGTGTGTAAAAAGTCCCGTTCCTGTAATCCATCCGTACACGGCACAGTTTCACCCTTTGAGAGACCGGCAAGCAAATCACCCAACAACCGGCCCTTTGGCTCCCCCGGCCCGTAACAGAAAAATATTCTTGCCCAGGCCAAAGACAAACCAAGATCACCGGCCGCCCCACACAACAGTGTCCCGGTTGCAGCCTTTGCTTTACCATACAGGCTGGCRGGCTTTAATTGCGTGGTTTCTGACAATACTTCCTGTGACCAATCGTATTCGGCGCAACTACCGACACAAACGGCACGTTTGCCGCCATTYTGCGAAAACTCCCGAACCAGTTGCAGTGTAGCGGCGGCCCAATCAAGATTTTCTGCTGCGCTCCAGCGACCTTGCGGGGCATCATGCCAGGCGAGATGTAAAAGATGGCTGGCWTTCGCCTGCTTCACCGCAGCGCGACGACCGTGTTGGTCAAGGATATCCGCCTGAATTGTGTGATGCGCGCCGTCCACATTGCCGGAGCGGCTAAGCGCGATCACCTCATAACCSAAATCGGCAAGGGCAGTGATTGTCGGTCGCCCAATCAGGCCCGTGGCCCCAGTTAAGAGCACWCGATCTTTCATTTCCTGTGAACTTCCAATTTCGGAACTGGTGTCACAAAAACYGTCCCAGCGTCGCTAATATCTTGTAATTGCGAAATTATTTCATTTTTCAGGTTCCAGGGCAGGATCAGCACATAATCCGGGCGGTGGCTGCGCAGGTGATCCGTGTCAAATACAGGGATGTGGCTTCCCGGCAAAAGAGTGTCCTGTTTCGCCGGGTTGCGATCAACGCAATAGCTRATCAGATCAGCCCCAACACCGCAATAATTCAGCAGCGTATTACCCTTCGCCGCCGCACCATAAGCAGCAACGGTTTCACCACTTTCCTTGACCTTCTTCAGGAAAGCCAACAGATCATCCCGGACGGCCTGTACCTTGGCTTCAAACCCCCTGTAGCCCGCCAGACTATCCAACCCAGATTGATGTTCTGTTTCGCGCATTTCAGCGACAGAAGGCAATTCAACGTGATCGGCATCTTTCAGACACGCAAAAATCCGTAAACTTCCACCATGTGTAGGTAATGTCTGAACATCAAACACCCGCARTCCAGCCGCCGTAAAAATCTTTTCAACAGATACCAGCGACAGGTAAGTATAGTGCTCATGGTAAAYMRTANCGARMTRSAKTYTKWCRANKMAGGWKCARAANNYSMKGGMWTTCAAYCNNNTMRASRRCSKKYMCKTCCWGNYMMTGNKGGMCNNWACSCYYYGANRARATCANTTNKWTGNTCARGCNNNMCAYSGRCCWGNAMRWYRGCCNAASWRMKCWGSSACSGMMGYACCSCNKTYGSMKKKCAARGNCATWGNGCWAANNYSTTTGAAAAGAACTCCACCCGGGTCTTTACTCCCCGGCTTTCAGCAACTTTCGCCACGTTCGCAGCAGGCTCAATTCCCAGTGCTGGCACGCCCTTTTCCACGAAATATTGCAGCAGGTATCCGTCATTGGAAGCGATTTCCATCACCAGATCATCGGCCCCTAAATCAAACCGGTTAGTGACATCATCCACATAGGTCCGGCAATGTTCCAGCCAGCTGTCAGAAAAGCTGGAAAAATAGGCGTAATCAGCCGAAAAAATCTTATCCGCAGGGACAGCATCTTCGACCTGTACCAAAAAACAATTTGAGCAAACGCGCGCATGTAATGGATAGCTCGGACAGAGGGTATTCGCCTGATCCAAAGCCACATAAGAGTTCGCCAAGGGTGATAATCCCAAATCCACTAGCGTAGACGTCAGGGTTTCCCCACAATGTCGGCATACTGGTATTTTGCTCATGAATTGCCGCCATAAATTTGTGTATATTGTTCGATTTGTTCTATGCACAATTGCCGCGAATCTCCGCCAGCCGCCCATTCAGCGTACCATTTCGCGGTCATTTCCATGGTTTGATCAAAGCCCATTGCCGGCGCCCATCCCAAGCCACGAGCCTTTGTGCTGATCAGCTGTAACAGCTTCGCCTCATGCAGGTTTGCGCGATCTTCCTGGACATTTATTCGCCCTTTGCCAAGGGCACCCACAATGGCGTTCGCCACGTCGATTACCGGGCGCTCCTGTCCTTCATCCGGTCCAAGATTCCAGCCTTCATCAAACCCGGTTTCACCATTCGCCAACCGCTCAGCCAGCATCAAATAACCACGTAAAGGTTCCAAGACRTGCTGCCAGGGTCTCTGCGAATTGGGTGAGCGGATCACCACCTGCCCGCTTTCCCCCAAACATCCCCGCACGATATCCGGAATCAGCCGATCCTCCGACCAATCCCCACCGCCAATCACGTTCCCAGCCCGCGCAGAAGCTATCTGACAAGGATGCCCCCCTTCGGCATTCGGCGAAAAAAAACTGTTGCGCATAGAAGCCGTGACAAGTTCAGCGCAACCTTTTGAYGCCGAATATGGATCATGCCCCCCCATGGGGTCAGATTCAACATAACCCTTTGATTGTTCTTTATTTTCATAGCATTTATCAGACGTAACGATTACTGCCGCCTTAACTGAATCACTCTTTGCAATGGCGCTTAGTAAAGCAACAACACCCATGACATTTGTTGAAAACGTTTCAATCGGCTCTCGATACGACCTTCGAACCAGCGATTGGGCAGCCAGGTGGAACACCACTTCGGGCTTTTCTTCGTTCAAAACCTGCTGAACACGCGCAATATCACGGACATCACCGATGTGATGAGAAACCTCATCCAATTCAATCAGTGACCATAAATTCGGCTCACTGACCATATCAATCGAAAGCCCGCTGACGCGCGCCCCAAGCTGGTGCAACCAAAGGCACAACCAGGCACCTTTGAAACCTGTATGCCCTGTCACCAGTACCCTGCGGCCTTTCCAGAATTCCGAGTTCAAAACCAGGTTTTCCATGGTGCCTTACCTAACGCCCATAGTGCTTCAAGTTCCTCACGTTCCCGGATGGTATCCATTGGTTGCCAAAAACCCTTATGTTCAAAGGACCGCAGCTCACCTTCTTCGGCTAATTGCTGCAATGGACTTTGTTCCCAAATCGTTTGGTCGCCGCCCAGATAATCACCGACCTCTGGCGAAAGCACAAAAAATCCACCATTGATCAAGCCGCCATCGCCAACGGGTTTTTCGGAAAAATCAACGACTTTTTCACCTTCAATTATCAACTGACCAAACCTACGTGGAGGCGGAACCGAGGTGATCGTTGCCTTCTTGCCGTGGGATTTATGGAACTCAATCAGCGACGTGATATCAACATCACCGACACCATCCCCATAGGTCATGCAGAAACTTTCCTCATTTTCAAGCAAAGGCATAATCCGGCGCAAGCGCCCGCCCGTCATGCTGGTTTGTCCGGTATCAATCAGGGTTACCCGCCAGGGTTCGGATTTTGTTTCACGGATTTCCATTTCACCGCTTTCCAGATCAAACGTTACGTTTGAGCTGTGCAACAGAAAATTGGCGAAATATTCTTTAATTACGTATCCGCGATAACCAAGGCAGATTATAAAATCCGTGACACCATGCTGGGCATAAATTTTCATAATATGCCACAATATCGGACGTCCGCCGATTTCCACCATTGGTTTTGGAATCTTTACAGTTTCTTCGGCTAAACGGGTCCCCAAACCACCGGCAAGAATTACACACTTCATAAAATTGGTCCCATCAGCTCACATTCATACACACTAAATTCTAGGCNHMMMHTTTNCTAACAGCCTGTTACAAAAGCGCAAAACGTAATTGTRRCGRYTCKYAWATRRTTAACAATMCCYSWAYWTKGTTCGGTTTATCCCATTAATTCCAKGGGCTRAKRACSGATTGGCGGACMGARCGSAGCATYTTRCGCGTCCGTAAATATCCGGCCCCGCGTCCGTCCAAATGGGCGCGCCAACGCTTCAGATCAGAAAAGTAGTACATCTCTAACCGCGGTAAATCCATAATATCATCGGTCAGGCCAGCACTGCCTAGGCGTGTGCCAACCGAGGTCTTGTATTCTTTTGCAATAGCATCCCGAACACCTTYACTGGCAAGGCCATAGGGTGGCGCAAAATGAAGTGGTCTTTCCCCCAAATGATCAGTAAGATGCTGACAGGAAACATTTAATTCCAGCCCGACAGYTTCATCCGAAACAATATTCAGGTTCGCGTGGCTCACCGTATGGGAACCAAACAGCACCCCTTTTCCATGCAGACAACATATCTCATGCCAGCTCATTAATTGGCGTTGTGGCTGATGCGCGCCAACCCAGGCTTCTTCGCGTCCAATGGCATCTGTGGGTAAATATACGATTGGACGAAACCCAAGTTCTGAAAGAACCGGCCAGGCGCATTGGCAAAAATCACGAAAACCGTCATCAAAGGTAATAATGATCGAATAATCCGCGAGGGTCAGCGCACCCTCGCGCGCTGCAAGATAGTCGTCCATCGTGATAACAGGTACGCCTGCCTCATGGATCGCCGTCATCTGCGCGGCAAAAATATCCGGGGAAATCGAAGTTGCGCCATCTGCTTGCGAAATTGAGTGGTACATCAAAATGTCGACTACGGGGTCAGGCATCTTAGTCYTCTACCGTATGYTTGGCGAATTCTTCACGGTATTTCGCCCATTTATCCAGATCTATCTGCCCTACATCRTCAAGACAATCGGCAGCGCCATAAGCCATAGCAATGGCGTGATGCGTATTGTCATGGGCAAAAAGCCCCTGGCGACCRAATACCAGCAAACCATCAAGATTAAGTAACCACTTATCTACTGTGTTGAAATTTTTCTCATAATCCAGATCGTAAACCGGATAAGCGTGCGACAGCCGGCGGGTTTTGCAGGTCTTGACCGGCACATCGACGGGCAGGTTTACATCTGCAAGCCACGAAACAAAATGCTTACCCAACTCTTCGTCGGACATATCCCACCATTTCTCACCCGGGTCACAGGGCAACTCGGCACATAGTACAGTCACGCCCCTGGGCTCAGTCGCAGCACTATAATTTTTCGGCTCGGACATCCGGCTGATTGGCGTCGAAAGTTCTGGAAAATAGTGCGCATCAAATTCTGTGAACTGGTCGGTTTCCAACACCAGATAAAGCAGGATCATGCCGCGAAACCGGATGGCTTGTGTGGCTTCCTGTACTTCTTTCGGTGCAGGTGGATCCATGAGATTAACCAGCGTTGTCAAAGGGATCGTTGTTAGCAACTGATCCGTAACATGGCGAACCTCGCCATCTTCTCCTTTGGTCCAGACCGCCTGGATTTCGTTACCTTGCCGTTCAATCCGCGAAATGTCGCTGTTAAATCGGAAGATCGCACCGTAGTCCTCAGCACTTTCCGTCATCGCTTCAGCTATCTGGCCAAAGCCATTTCGCGGGTAATAGAATTTCCCAGTGGTTTCATCCCCCATACCGGGCAGCATACGTAACATTTTGAACAGGATCTTGCTGACGGAAGTGCCGGAAATTCGGCGTTCTGCCAGTTTTACCGCCAGCTTTTCCGGGTCTAATCCCCAAAGTTTTTTCACATAGGGAAAATAAAAGTTCTCAGCAATTGTCGGGCCAAGACCATCATAAAGCACCGTTGAAAATGTCCGTGGCCCGGTGGATTTCTTACGAAGCGGCTTTAGTAAACTATCACCCAGCAACGAAAATCCGAACTTTTTTGGCAACCTTAGCAACGCATCCAGCGGTTTTAGCGGGAAATGTATCCAACGCCCGCCCAGCCGGATACGCCCGTGGCGCGGCCGCAACAGCAAATCGTCGCCAAGAATAGATTTCACATCGGCCAGCACATTCGGGTCCGCCACCGGATGGAACCGATGAGAGCCGTAGTCGCAAATCACACCTTCCAGCATAAACGACGCCGCATTGCCGCCGCCCACAGGTGCACGTTCCAGCACCTCAACATCAGCTTTACCGGATTTTGCCAGCGCATAGGCCACTGCGATCCCGGCAGGGCCCGCACCCAGCACATGAATTKTTGGTTTATCRTTWGAACTCGTCATACTTGTTACCCTTGATTTTGGGGTTCGTTTGAAATGGGGTTTTTGGGTCGCCAGCCAAATCCGGTGATGCTCAGCACCAATGCGCCAAGCCCCCCGGTCAGGAACAAAACGGCCTGCCAGACTAGCCCGGCGGCCACCACTTCGGCGGCGATTGCTCCGAACGGAACCAGCAAGGCGGCCAAGGTCGCCTCTCGCACACCAAGCCCACCCARCGAAATCGGCNAAACCGCCAGTATTTTGGCCAGWGGCCAGGCAAAATACCAAGCCCCAAYAGGCARATTAATACCCACAGCCAATGCCAGTTGCACCGCCAGGAACACRAAAAGTGCCTGTATTGARATGGAAACTGTCAGRCTKGCGATCAGCAAAAATGGCTTCTTTCCAAGCACAAGCAGCGCATCACAGGTACGCAATGCCAGTCCTTTTGCAGGGAGGCGTGGAAATACATCCCATAATTTTGGCAACAAACGCGGAACCACCACAATCGCTGTAAATAAAATGRCCRCCAGTAATSCCAGAACCTGCAACGCCAGATTGGTATTGGTGCCATCGCCTTGCAACATCAGCACGCCACTCAGCGACAGACAGGCCAGCGCCAGCATGTCGATTAAACGATCCGCCACTGACCCGGCCATAACCTTGGCCCCGTCCTTCATTGACGTCTGCGCAATCCCGGCCCGCACAGCATCCCCCCCCGCCACGCCGGGCAGGCACAGGTTGCTTGCCAGACCTGCAAAATGCGCCCGTTGCGCAAGTGTAAAAGGAAATCCTCGCTCAAGCAGAACCCACCATTTTGTTGCAGCCAGTATGTGGCCGGCAAGAAACGCAATAAATACGCCCAGAAACAACGTCAGAGGCACCCGAGAAAACCCGGCCAAAATCGCGTCAGTCGGTAAAAACCAAAACAGCACGCCCAAAATCACCGCCGAACCGGCAGCGCGCGGCAACCAGCGTCGCCATATTGATTTTTGGGGTGCGGATTTCATCAGATCATGGCCTTAGATGTAGCCGCGAAATCATGTCGGCAATCAGTCCAAGCGACCATATCATAAACGCGGCCAACATCGAAAATATCGCCGTTTCGCTGACATTCATCAGGAACAGATCGTAAATCAGTTTCAAAAACCCGATTCCAAAGAAGACTAGCCCAAGTGGGATGAACACCCGAAGTGGGTTGAACAATACACTGATACGCAACACCAAAATGATAAAATTGATAAAATCGACCGGTCGGATTTTSGATTTACCGACCCGCTTGCCGTATTCAATCGGTGTGTACAGCATCCGCTTGCCGTTTGAGCTCATGCAGAGCGTAATTGTCGTGGTGAACGAAAAATTCTGCGGCAAAAGTGGCAGRAACGGTATCAGTTCTGAACGCCGGAACACCCGCAGACCAGAATTCAGATCGTTCAATTTACGCTCGGCCAGAAACGACGCGAATTTATTMAGCAGGAACTTGGCGGGTTTTCGGATCATTGGCACATTCTTCATCGAAGCACCGCGATCCCCAACAATCATATCCTGATCCCGGCAYTGRGCCAGCATGTCAGGCAGATAATGCGCCGGATAAGTTCCGTCAGCATCCAGAATAGCCACATATTCGTGCTTTGTCTGTTTGACACCACGTTTCAGCGATGCACCATACCCGGAATTCACCTGGTTGAAATCAACCGTCGCGCCTGCATCGAGGGCTTCCTGTCGCGTGTTATCTTCGGAACCATCGTCAATCACGATAATCTCGTAGGGAATGCCGGTAGGTGCCAAAGCGTTTCGCACATCTTCGATGGTCGAACGCACCGCACCTTCTTCGTTATAAGCCGGAATAACCACGCTCAGGGACATGCCCTGTAAGCCATCTACCACCTTAARTTGGGGCTTTCGTTTCTTGGTAACCGTCTTGGTCATGTTACCGCTCCTCATATTTCAGTTTATTGTTGTTTCGGGTTTGAATGCTGGAAAGTTTCATGGGACATGCAGCCGGTTTTTGCGGCCCAGTAAATGATATTCCACCAGACACCAGACRTAGGCGGCKGTGGAATAGAGGTAATAAACCTGRTGGAATARTATCGAMGCCAGGGCAAACGCAATTCCACCGTTCTTCGCCAAGTAAGCTACGAACTTCCAGTTTATCGCAATCGCCAAAGTGAATAATATAAACGGATAGGGCCACAGCACCGGTGCAATAGGTAAAATCAGCAGCGACAATATGAACAGCCCCGCGACCAGCGCACGGGCGCGTTCGCCCATGCTGGTATTAAGATCATTGGTCAGTCCTTCACGCGAAATCATCAGCCGGGACCACGGCAGGGCRCGGCGATAAATATCGGTAAATACTGCGTTGCGCATTGACCAGACTTTCAGGTGTTTGCCCAACAGGTTCGGRCAWACCAGAATATTGCCCCCTGCCCGTTTGATCCTATAGCCAAGTTCGATATCYTCTATCGACGGYACCCGGTAGGTTTCGGTGTCAAAACCTCCTAAATCACGGAATATTTTTGTACGGATAGCGCCACAGCCAGACCAGAACGTKGTGGCATCACGCCGCGCTGTTTGGTGGTGAAAGCGGTGCGTCAGGTTTTTGTAGTTGGAAAACCAGGACGTCGCGCCGGGATCGGAATCGTAAGATCCAAATACCGCATGTACACTTTCATCACTAAACGCTTCGCGGATTTCAGCCGCACCGCCGGGCATCGCAATCACATCTGAATCGACAAACCAAAGTATGTCAGATAGAGCAACCTCAGCCGCAAAATTCCGCGCCGCGCCTGGGCCGCCATTTTTGGGCATCACCATAACGGTCGCTCCCATTTCGCGGGCCAGTTTCGCTGTGTCGTCAGTTGATTGGTCATCGACGACCAACACTTCGTCAACCTCACCATATGCGTGCATTTTCAGAAGTGGTGTTAACACCCGCTCCAGCAAGTGAGCCGCGTCATAAGCAGGCATCACAACACTAATTGTCAGACGTTTCTCAGACATTTTTGTGTGCCCCCCGCCCGGAATTACTCAACATAAACAAACCAGTAACCATCGCCAGAAACGGCAATAACCAGATAACCCGCGCGCCGTACCTATCAGCCGGCTGGGACACAGCCCCGCACACGAAAGCATTTGCAAGAATGCCCAAAACGCACATAATCACAAATATTCTCAAGGGTGCAGGAACCCGYCCAGGCAGTATTAAGCTGCCAAGGATAATGACAATCGATATCACATACACAACCGTGTGGACCGGGTTGACAATGCTTAGCCAATCGCGACCAAATGCAAGTCGCCCAAGATCAAAATTTTTCCCGGCGTCGGCGTAATTTGATCGGGTATTCGATAAAATTACGTCATCCGGGATCGTCATTTCCACACTATTCAATCTGGCCTGCGTCAGAGTGTTTTTGATGATCGCACCAGTTGTCCCCACGGGATCAAAGCGCAGAACGCGGAAGAAAAACGCGTATTGTTCAGCGGCAACACGACCCTGATCTTGCGCGCTTAGAAACTTGAAAGACCCCAGATCGGGATTGGTTTCAAAAATAATATGGGACGCAGTCAATCGCATTGGATCGTCGGATTTAGACAAGGCTTCAAATAATGCGCAAGACGCGAGGTTCGCGTCCGGGCACTTGCCCTGAAGGTATGCCAAACCCGGCCCATCTTCTATCAGACGGGCGGTTAGAAACGGAATATAAACCACGTCAGCATCAGCCACAGTACGTGCAGCTACGTTAAACACCGCACGCTCGGCGATACCCGACAGCGCCATGATCAACACTAACAGCGGCGCGATCCACCAACCTTTTCGTGCAACCGCCAGCGCGCCAATTGCAACGACRGGAASCATCGCAAGCGCAATCGCGATATGCGAGATATGGGATACAACCGCGAACGACCCAAGCGCCAGCGCCAGCAGAATTTCCCATTTTCGCATTTCATGCACAAACACAGTTAATGTTGCGATCATCAGCAGCAAAATACCGGTCAAAATATCTGGCATGATAAAAGCGATATAAAACGGCAGCGAACCCGCACCTGCCGCAATCAACGGTAGTGCTACCAGTGCGGTGGTTGACCGGTTAGGCGCACAGGTCCTTACTAAAACCCGCATCGGCAACCAGGCGGCAACCGCAATCAGCAGCACATTGGCGAGCGGGATCAATCCAATCCCACCCAAACGGGATAAAATAGCAGCAAGCAACGAAAAAACGGCAGAGCGAGAGCCATTGACAGTGCCGTCACCATCCTCGGCCAAAGCCGCCGCAACAGTGCCTTGCCCGATCTGCTCAGGTCCGACCCCGAGTYTAAGCAGCAACTTACTGCCCTGATCAATATATGCAGGGGAATCATAGTAGAATAACGGCTGTCCATTTATCAAAAGTACGCTCAGACTAACCAGCAATACCAACCCAACCCACAGCACTGTTTTCAGGGCGCGGTTGGCTGGTTGCACAACAATATGTCGGGTGTCCGGCGACATGATCAGGAAGCGTCCCCGCTTTTGCCCGATTGCAGTTCGCCCTGCAATTGCGAAAAATATTCAATAGTCGCCTGCAACCCCTGATCCAAATTCACCGATGGCTCCCATCCCAGCTCTTTGCGCGCCAATGAAATATCCGGGCACCGCTGAACCGGATCGTCATGGGGTAGAGGTTTAAAAACCAGTTCAGACTTTGCCCCGGTCATCGCRACGATTTTTTCTGCCAGCTCACGGATAGTCATTTCCACCGGATTGCCGATATTCACCGGCCCGGTAAATTCATCCGGCGTTTCCATCAAAAGCATCAAACCATCGACCAAATCCGAGACAAAACAGAACGAACGCGTCTGTTSGCCTTCCCCAAATATCGTGATCGGCTTGCCTTCCAGCGCCTGCATTATGAAATTCGAAACCACGCGGCCATCCTGTGGGTGCATCCGCGGACCATAGGTGTTAAAAATACGTGCGACTTTGATGCGCAGATTATGTTGGCGGTGGTAATCAAAGAACAAAGTCTCGGCGCAGCGCTTACCCTCGTCATAACAAGACCGAAATCCAATCGGATTTACATTACCCCAATAACCTTCCGTCTGCGGATGTACCGTTGGGTCGCCATACACTTCTGAAGTTGAGGCCTGCAAAATCTTGGCCCGCAGCCGTTTGGCCAGACCCAGCATGTTAATTGCCCCATGCACCGATGTCTTGGTCGTTTGGACCGGATCATGCTGATAGTGAATWGGTGACGCCGGGCAAGCCAGATTGTAAATCTCGTCCACTTCCGCATAAAGCGGRAAGGTCACATCATGGCGCATAATTTCGAACTGTGGGTTGTCCAGCAAATGCGCAACATTGGCGCGTCGGCCGGTGAAATAGTTATCAATGCACAGGACATCATGGCCCTTGTTCAGCAGAGCCTCACACAGGTGAGAACCTAAAAACCCGGCCCCCCCGGTTACAAGAATTCGTTTAGAAGTCACAGCCATGCTTTGCGCCTTTTTTGACATGTCTTATCAGCGTCAATGAACACGCCTACCTGCATACGCAGTCTTTGAGTGACTTCTACAGGGTTGCAGGGCGAAAATATGACGTAACTGCGCACGAATTTGCCAGTGCCGCGTAAAAGCAACGCCAGAATCTGATATTTGGTCAACAGAGATTTACACATCCACTGACATCTGGAGAATGCGTCTCCTCCAAACCCGGTTAAATAGGCCAATTTTGTACTCACWACTTTTGCGGGGGTGCTATCGCTAGGATTAGACCTGACAACACATCACTTAATAGCCAGAAAGCCTTCAAAACATAGGTATTTCTGAATAGTCGTCACATCCTTGAAACCCGCCCGGCTTAGTAAATCCAGGTTACCTTGTGTTGAAAACGGCTCCATCACGCCTTTCAGGCTTCTGGAYTTTTCAACTATTTCTTCACCCGAAAACCCRTTRCGAATTTTGAAATCATTATAAAGCTGGCTGATAATATCCTGAAAACGGGCATCCGGACCGCGAACTTTTTCAAACATAATGAACGCCCCACCCCAGTTCAGCGTTTCATAWATCTTATCAAAAAGCTCTTGGCGGTAGCGTGGCGGCACAAATTGCATGGTGTAATAGCTGACAATCAGGTCAGATTTTTCCATTTCCATAAGGCGCGCGTCTTCATGGGCGATAGAAATATTGGGTACATCGGCACAATGTTCCTTGGCCGCCTTGACCATCGCGGGTTCCACATCCATTCCAACCCATCTGGCGCCGGGCTTGCCGGAATGATGTTCAGCCAATTTACGCAGCAATTCCCCGGTGGAAGTGCCAATTTCATAAGTAACGCTATCATTTTTAACAAAGAAATCAGAGACCTGACAAATCAAATCGTGCCCGGAATCATAAAGCGGCACCGATAATTTTATGTGATCAACAAATGTATCCGGCACTTCCCCGCCAAAGGTCCAGCCAGCATTTACAGTCGATATTTTTTGTCCAACGCCCATATTTCAATTCCCGTCTATTCGAATTTTACTATGCCAACCAACAACAAAATCGGTGTTGGTGACAAACCAAATACAGTTTGTTTCGTCATTCTGGATGACTCAACAGGCGCAGACTACATCTTACAGCCCCGCTTGCCGACAAAAAAAAGAAACAGTTTCCATTTTGGGAACAAGCGCGTTGATTTGGCGGCAATGTCACGTGTAGCGCCGAGCAGTGCCTTCAGGCTGACTGCGCCTCGTCTGGGTTGTAACCAAAAGAGCTGTCCAGCAGATGCTGGGTATAAGGGTGGCTCGGCTTCATTGCCCGCATATCTTCCACACTCATCACTTCAACAATCTCGCCGTTTTGCATAACCGCCGTCGCGTCGCACATATGTGCAACCACCGCCAGATTGTGCGACACCATCAGATAAGTCAGCTTATGTTCGTCACGCAGATCTGCCAGTAGGTTCAGGACYTCGGCCTGAACGGAAACATCCAGCGCCGACGTTGGTTCATCCAGCAGCAACACCGTCGGTTCTGGTGCCAATGCCCGCGCAATGGCGACCCGCTGACGCTGCCCGCCTGACAGCTGGTGCGGATAACGAAACCGAAACGCCGCGCCAAGGCCCACATCATCCAGCAGCCGTATTATGCGGTTATCAATATCCCCGAACCCATGTAAGGACAGCGTTTCGCCAAGCACCTGATCTACCGAATGGCGCGGATGCAGCGACGCATAGGGGTCCTGAAACACCATTTGGACGTCCTTGTAGAACGTCTTTGGGCGTTTACTATCCAGCTTCAGATCACCAACCGTCATCGAGCCCGACCAGTCCGGCGCAAGCCCCATAATGGCGCGCAGGATCGTCGATTTGCCAGAGCCGCTTTCGCCAACCAGTCCAAAACTTGACCCACTTGGCACATCAAAGCTCGCGCCTATGACCGCGTCCACACGATCTTCATGTTCGCCAAACCAGACGTTCAGGTTCTCTATGTGAATCCTGCTCATATTCTTCCACTAACGCTTGGGGCATCGCGCCACGCCGGGTCCCGTTGCAGCGCCGCCAGACGTTTGGCGGGCACATCCAGACGAGGCAATGAATTCAACAGCCCGCGGGTGTAGGGGTGGGTGGCCTCTTGCAGTTTATCCGCGTCGCAGGTTTCCACAATCCGCCCGGCATACATGATCAGCACCCGGTCACAGAACGACGCCACCAGATTCAAATCGTGGCTGATAAAAATCAGTCCCATACCGCGCTGGCGTACCAGCCGGTCAATGATCGACAGCACCTGAGTTTGCACCGAAACATCCAGCGCCGAGGTGGGTTCATCCGCGATCAATATCTTCGGCTCGGTCACCAACATCATCGCAATCATGATCCGCTGGCCCATTCCCCCCGACATTTCGTGCGGATAGGCTTTCATCACCCGCTCAGGGTCGCGGATAGACACCGCATCCAGCATTTCCAGCGCCTTGGCATAGGCCGCCTTATAACTGGCCCCRGTATGAAACCGATAAATCTCAATGATCTGATCACTGATCCGCATCACCGGGTTCAGCGAAAATTTTGGGTCCTGCATGACCATGGAAATATGCTGGCCGCGCACCCCCTGCATTTCRCGRTCAGACATGTCCAGCAACTCGCGCCCGTTCAGCTCCATCCGGTCCGCTTCTACCCGKCCCGGTGGCCGGATCAGCCGCAATATCGCGCGCCCGGTCATGGATTTTCCCGATCCACTTTCGCCAACAATGCCCAGCCGTTCCTGMCCCAGTGAAAACGAAATGTCGCGCACCGCCTGAAATTCGCCCTGACGGGTTGGGAAYGTCACACGCAGGTTTTCAATATCCAGCAACTTGCTCATGACGATTCCCCTTCTTTGGGGTCCAGCACGTCGCGCAATCCATCSCCCAGCAGGTTAAAYCCYARTGAAACCGTAAAAATCGCCATTCCGGGAACGGCTGCGACCCACCAGTGGTCCAGAATAAACTGACGCCCTTCCGATATCATCGCRCCCCATTCAGGTGACGGTGGCTGCGCCCCAAGGCCCAGAAACCCAAGWCCCGCMGCSGCCAGAATAACCCCCGCCATATCCAGCGTAACCCGCACGATCAGCGAAGAGACACACAGCGGCCAGATGTGCTTGACGATGATCCGCAACGCCCCSGCACCCTGAAGTTTCACCGCCGCGATATAATCGGAATTWCGRATKGTCAGCGTTTCTGCCCGCGAAATCCGCGCATAGGGTGGCCAGGCGGTCAGCGAGATTGCCAGCACCGCRTTTTCAATGCCAGCCCCAAGSGCCGCTACAAACGCCAGCGCCAGAACCAGTCGCGGAAATGCCAGAAAAATATCGGTGATCCGCATCAGAACCGCATCGACCCACCCGCCTGTGTAGCCCGCAATCGTACCCACCAGCAGCCCGGCGATCGGCGCGATCAGCGCCACCAGYGTCACGATATACAGCGTGATACGCGAACCAAATATGATCCGGCTTAATATATCGCGCCCAAGGCTGTCGGTGCCAAGCAAATGACCCTCAGACCCCGGCGGCTGCAACCGGCCTGCTAAATCCTGCACAAACGGATCATGGGGTGCAAGAAACGGCGCGAAGGCGGCGATAAACAGCAGCARYAACAGRATGATCARCCCCACCATCGCCATGGTATTGCCGCGCAATGTCAGCCAGCCGGTGTAAAGTGCCGCCAGTCGCGCATGGCGGCGCGAGGTCGGCGTGTCGGTCAGYAGCCAGGCGCGCAGGCCGGGGTTTTCCATCTGAATATTGCTCATTTCGCCCTCGGATCGAATATTTTATAGAGAAGGTCCGAGAATATGTTGAGCAGCACAAACACCAGCCCAACAACCACAGTACCGCCCATGACCGCGTTCATGTCAGCCGACAACAACGACGTGGTGATGTAAGACCCGATCCCGGGCCAGGCAAAAATAATCTCGGTCAGAACCGAGCCYTCCAGCAGGCCAGCATAACTCAACGCGATRACGGTGATCAGCTGAACCTTGATATTGGCAAACGCGTGTTTCCAGATCACCGCCCATTCCGACAGGCCCTTGACCCGTGCGGTRATAACGTATTCCGCCGTCAACTGTTCCARCATGAAKGAKCGYGTCATCCGGCTGATATARGCCAGCGARTAATAGCCCAGCAGGCTGGCAGGCAGRATRATGTGGGTGAAAGCATTGCGGAAAATCACCCAATCGCCGGCAATGGCRCTGTCAATCAGGATCATACCGGTGATCTGCGGGATGATGTCCTCATAGTACACATCCAGCCGCCCCGGGCCCCCGACCCAGCCCAGATTGCCATAAAGCACCAACAGACCCATCAGCCCCAGCCAGAACACCGGCATCGAATARCCRATCAGYGCCACRACACGGGCAACCTGATCRATCCATGAACCCCGTTTAACAGCGGCAAYAACCCCCARAGGCACGCCAATRAAYACACCCATAAGTGTACCCAAWGTGGCMAGTTCCARYGTGGCCGGAAACAGCCGTTTRATATCGYCMGARACCGGGAATCCGGTGCGCAGGGATTGACCGAAATCACCCTGTACCACGTCAAAAACATATTTGAAAAACTGCACAATCAGCGGCTTATCAAGCCCAAGCTTGAGATAAGCGGCATCATAAATCTCTTTGGTTGCGCGTTCCCCGACCACCGATAAAACCGGGTCCAGAGGCATAACGCGGCCAATAAAAAAGGTCACAAACAACAAGCCAAGCATGGTTATTGCAATGGTAAACAGCGTCTTGATGACCTTGATAAGTGTCTGCAAAAAGGGCGACTTGCGCCGCCCTTTTAGTGAATCTGCGGCCATCGCCATTACTTGGTCACGTTCCAGTAAGCCGCACCAGTAATCGCTGCACCGCCGCTGAAGCCTTGCACGTTGTCACGACGACCCACCTGTTCAATCAGCTGAAACATCACAGCAAATGGCGAAACCAGCTGATGCTCACGTTGCAGGGCTTCGTACATACCCCGGCGCTTGTCACGATCAGGTTCCTGCACGGCTGCCAGCGTTGCTTCGGACATTTCAGGAATGTCCCAGGCGTTCCGCCAGGCCAAAAGACCAGTTGCCTGCGCTTCATCCGTATTCACCGGGTTAAAGGCAAACGTACCCGCATTGGTGTTTGGATCCGGATAGTCCGGGCCCCAGGCACCAATGTAGATGTCATGCTCGCGTGACCGGTACACACCCAGGATCTGTTTCCCGGTACCAACTGTCATGGTWGCCCGAATGCCGGCCTGTGCAAAAGTGTCCTGCATGGATGTGGCAATCGCAATCCGGTCCTGCGCATCACGCACGAAGAACCCAACATCAAAGCCATCGGCATAACCAGCCTCGGCCAGCAGGCCTTTGGCTTTTTCGATGTCCAGCGAATATGGCGTGTCCGAAATTTCGCCCAGGAACGTGCGCGGCAGGAAAGCCTGATGCACAACATACTGTCCATTAARGAAACTGTTCGCCATACCTTCGTAGTCGATCAGATACTTGATAGCCTCAATCACCTTCGGGTTGGAAAGCGCTTCGTGCTTTTGGTTCAGCGAGGCGTACATCAAACGGCCGCGCAATTCGTTGTCGATGGCAACACCATCAACGCTTGAAATGCCCGCAACGTCATCCGGGCTCAGATTACGAGCCATATCAACGTCGCCCTTTTCAAGCAGCAAACGCTGTGTGGCGCTTTCCTGAATGTGGCGCACGATGACGCGCTCCATTGCAGGTGCATTGCCAAAGTAGTTCGGGTTCGCTGTCAGCGTAACGCTCTCACTTGGCTTCCAGCTTGACAGAACGTARGGGCCGGAACCGGCTGTATTGGTGCGCAGCCACTCATTACCCAGATCACCGTCAACCTCGTTGGCCATCACGACCTTCATATCGACAATGCTGCCGATTGTAGCCGTCAGACTGTTCAGCACAAACGACGTCGCATAGCGTTTGTCGGTGGTGATTTGCAGCGTCATGTCGTCTGTTGCGACAATGGTATCACCGACATTGTCAGCCGAAAAACCAAACTGCGTCAGAATGAACGACGGTGTTTTGTTCAGCGTTACCGCACGGCGCAGGCTGAATTCAGCATCTGCTGCGGTAATCGGATTGCCCGAAGCAAAAACCAGACCGGGGCGCATGGTGAAAGTGATAGTCTTGCCGTCATCCGACACTGTCCAGCTTTCGGCCAGTTCCGGGCCATAACCTGCTTCCAGATTGGCCGGATCAAAATTCACCAGCGCGCTATAAACATTGCGGTTTACATCACTGCCGGAAAATTCAAATGACTGGGCCGGATCCATCGTGGTCAGATCGTCGATCTGGGTCGCGATCACCAGAATATTGGGCGGCGTTTGCGCAGCCACTGGCATTGCTGTCAAGCTGACAGCCAGCCCCATGACCACACTGGCCATGATTTTATTAAATGGTTTCATTGTCTTAGTCCTCTCTGTTAAAATCGTTTACTCGCGCAGTTTCCCTGCTTTTGCCTCAAATTCAGTGCCAGGTCTTTTCCAATACCCGCAACCAGTTTTCATGGGCCAGTTTTTTCATCAGTGCCCCACCGTAGCCGTGGGCCTCCATCGCTTTGCGCAACGCGGGCAAGCCTGCCACATCACCAATAACTTCGGGCACCATAGCCCCGTCAAAATCGGACCCAAACCCAACCCGGTCTTCACCAAGCATTTCCAGTAAATGATCCAGATGGCGCAGCATCGTGTCAAAAGACACATCGGGCCGCATCTGGCCATCCTCTCGTAGAAAAGCAGCAACAAAGTTCAGCCCCACCATACCGTCACTTTCAGCAATTGCTGTCAATTGCTTATCRGTCAAATTYCGGGCATGGGGGCWAATKGCGTRGGCATTTGAATGGGTTGCCACCAGSGGKGCGTCGCTGTGTYTGGCCACATCCCARAAYCCRGYYTCATTCAAATGCGACAGATCGATCATCACACCCAACTGATTGCAACGCTTAACCAGCCGCACCCCGGCTTCCGTCAGCCCCAACCCGATGTTACCATCCGAGGGGAATTTAAACGGCACCCCATGGCCAAATATCGTCGGCCTGCTCCAGACCGGCCCGATTGAACGCAACCCCGCTGCATAGAGCACCTCCAGCGTGATCAGGTCCGCATCAATCGCTTCAGCACCTTCCATGTGCATGACGGCGCCCATTTTTCCGCTGGCGAAACATGCCCGCAGATCATCCGCTGAATGACATATCTTAAGCGCCCCAAGCTCCTGCAATCGCAGTAAAATAGCGACCTCTTCCATCACCACCGAAATAGCATCATCCTGTGGAATGGCCTTGGGCAACGGCAGATCATAGCTCGGCTTGCACATCGCTTTGTACCGCTCAGTCTTTGAGCTGAATTCAGAAGGCGAGTGCACATAAATCGCGAAAAACCCACCACCAAACCCACCGGTTTTGGCACGGGGAATATCAATATGTCCGTCGCGCCCGGTAACAAAACCGCTTGCRGCATCSCGGCCGCCATCCAACAGCAGCCGCAACAGCACATCGTTGTGCCCGTCAAAAATCATCGGTTCGGTTGGATTCGACAAGCAATTCTCCCCACGCCGGAAATTAGCACAGAGGAACCAGGTTAACAAAAGAAAAAACCAATTACGTCAAAGGTTTATGTCCGCTAACATTTCACTTTATGAATGCGTTACCAATACCTGTATCTTGGCACATAAAATCAGGCCTTCACACGCTGCATCTCCGGATCATAAAGCGGCCCCAGTTGCACCTCACACGGAATCCGTATTGTCGCCACTTCCAGCTCATATTTCCCGCTGTTAACAAATCCCACGTCCACACCATCGGCGTTTCGAATATACCCATAGCCAATCGACTTCCCGACAGTGTGCCCGTACCCGCCACTGGTCAGCCAGCCAACACGCTCGCCACCCCGGTAAATCGTCTCACGCCCCAGCAAAATAACATCCGGGTCATCAACGGTAAAACAAGCCAGCCGCTTTTTCACCCCATTTTCCAACTGCGCCGCAATCGCCTCACGCCCTTTAAACGCCGTGTTCGATTTCATCTTAACCGCCCAGCCCATTCCGGCCTCGATCGGCGTATGATCCGGCCCAATATCCGAGCCCCAGGCGCGGTAGCCTTTTTCCAGACGGCAGCTTTCAATTGCCCGGTACCCGGCATTAACCAACCCGTGTTCAGAACCAGCCTGCATCAGCGCATTATAAACCGTGGTCGCGTATTCGACCGGCAGATGCAGCTCCCAGCCCAGCTCACCAACATAGGTCACCCGCAGCGCCTGAACCGGGCAGCCCGCAATCCCGAGAGTCTTGATCGACCCAAACGCAAACCCCGTATTGCTGACATCATCCCGGGTCACGCTTTGCAAAATCTTGCGCGCATTCGGCCCCATCAGCGACAGCACCGCGTTTGCCGAGGTGATATCAAACAACTGACAATTCATACCCTTGGGAATATTGCGGCTGATCCAGTCAAAATCATGGGTGGCAAATCCGGTACCGGTGACGATGTAAAACTCATCCCCGCCCACTCGCGCGACGGTCAGGTCGCACTCAATCCCACCTTTGTCATTCAGCATCTGGGTATAGGTCAGCGAACCGACGGGCTTGTCGACATTGTTGGCAGCAATCCAGTTCAGCGCAGCTAATGCATCCGGCCCCTTCAGGCTAAACTTGGCAAATGACGACTGATCAAACAGCACCGCAGCATTGCGCACCGCGTGGTGTTCACGAGCATTGGATTCAAACCAGTTCTGCCGCCCAAAACTGTAAACATCCCTGGCAACTTCACCTTTGGACAGGTCGGCAAACCAGTTCGGCCGCTCCCAGCCCAGCTTTTCACCAAAACAGGCCCCCTGCTCTTTCAAAACTTCATAAAGCGGCGACTTTCGACAGGGTCGCCCACTTTCATTTTCCTCAAACGGCCAACCCATTGTGTAATGCTTGCCGTAAGCCTCAACCGTGCGGGTCCGCACCCAGTCGGTATCAAAATGCGGACGCCCAAAACGGCGTATATCTGCCGACCACAGATCAAACGGCGGCTCACCGTTTTTAACCCACTCTGCCAGCGCCATACCCGCACCGCCCCCGGCAGCAATACCGAACGCATTAAAACCGGCACCAACAAAGAAATTCCGCAGCTCTGGCGCTTCACCGATGATGAAATTGCCGTCCGGCGTAAAGCTTTCCGGCCCGTTGGTTAGCGTCTTGATCCCGGCCGTTTCCAGTGCCGGAACCCGGCCAAGCGCCAGTTCCATCAGTGGTTCAAAATGATCGAAATTAGAGTCCAGCAACGTATAATGGAACCCTTTCGGTATGCCATCAACCGCCCACGGGATCGGATTTACCTCATAGCCACCCATCACCAACCCACCGACTTCTTCCTTGTAATAGGTCAGACGATCCGGGTCGCGCAGGGTCGGCATGTCGCCCGT
>NVTR01000078.1 GCA_002732955.1 Marinosulfonomonas sp. | reverse complement strand
AGTCGGCTATATCTGACTTCTTCCGGATCGATRATGCTATCCCAACCAAKCCATTCTCCGTCAATCCAAAAGGCGTTGTYCGGGCCAAGTRCTTCCAATGTCTTTCCAATCTTAGTTTTAGGATGCCCTATAGTTTAAATTGGAAGATATTATGACTGCGCCCGAAGAAGGCACTTCCGGCTCAATGCTGACCTCGGACCAATTTAACCCAATACCTACACAATAAAGATGACGGGCAGAGGCCCCAAATAAGTCAGGCATTCCGGAACCTTTCTAGGTGAACCGGGAAATCACGGGGCAATATCAAAATTCGCTCGAATCACGGAAATACTGCGCTATTAGGGCCGGGTATTTAAGTATTTTCACTCCGCCCACGCTAAAATTTAGCAAAAAGYAGAATTTTTCTGGGATTTTTCGGGAATTTCTGGATTTTCCAGCGATACACTATATATAGTAGTAAGAAAAYCATGTTCCGCCACAAATTGACAACGATCAACGTATTGCTCTGGGTCARCTGCGAATATCCCAACCCAAYCCAAAGTTTTTCACCYATTTCGTGAAAAAACTTGTTGATTACCATGAATTCCCGTGTATTCCTGTTTGCACGATGAGGACGGGCTAAGGGGCGACAAGACCCCGATGATCTCCCAAGGCAGTTTCATACAGGCACCCGCTTTAATCGTAACGAAGAGATCCGGCGCGCGAGCGAGCAGACATCCCCCCAGGTGGCGCGCGCAGTCGGACATACCCCAGAAATGGGACGAGGGCGGCGGATTGGGCAGTGGCAGCAGCTCAATCCGCCGTTTCGTTTTGGGGGTACGGGACAGAAATTACAGGAGCCGCTAACAGTGGCACGACGTTTCAGAGGTGAAAGCCACCATAAGGTGGATGCGAAGGGCAGGGTGTCTATCCCCGCCCTGTTTCGCCGTGTTCTGGAAGCCGGTGAYCCTGAYTGGAAAAGYGCCGCGCGCCCGCAACTGGTYATCGTATAYGGTGATCATCGGCGCAAATATCTGGAATGTTATACAATTGAAGCCATCGACGAGGTTGATGGCAAGATCGACGATATGCCCCGGGGTTCAATGGAGCGCCGGATGCTGGAACGTCTGATCCACGGCCAGTCCTTCCCCACKGAAGTAGACGGCGACGGGCGGTTGGTTCTGCCGCAAAAACTGCGCGAAAAGATCGGCCTTGATAAAGAGGCGTTTTTTATTGCCTCGGGCGACACGTTCCAGATCTGGAAACCYGAAACRTACAATTCRGTTGAACTGTCACGCACCGAAGCATGGCTGGATGAGTTGCCCGAAGACTTTGATCCGCTTTCACTTTTGGATAAGCCGAAAGGGGAATAGGGAATGGCTGCTGCGGCCCGAATTACCCCTGACAAAGACCCCCATATCCCTGTTTTGTTACGTCCGCTTCTGGCGGCKGCGGCCCCGATAGGKGGCGTCTGGCTCGACGCCACATTTGGGGCCGGCGGTTATGCCCGTGGCTTAATCGACGCCGGAGCCGACAAGGTAATCGGCCTGGACCGTGATCCAGTGGTGTTTGAAATGGCACGAGACTGGGCCGCTGAATACGGCAAGAAGCTGGAGCTGGTTGAGGGTAATTTCAGCAATCTTGATGAATTTGGCCGTGATCTGGATGGGGTGGTGATGGACCTTGGCGTGTCGTCGATGCAGCTTGATCAGGCGGAACGTGGCTTTTCGTTTATGCGTGATGGGCCACTGGACATGCGGATGAGCCAGTCCGGCCAAACAGCGGCCGATCTGGTGAATGGATACGGCGAAGAAGATCTGGCAAATATCCTGTATAATTACGGTGAAGAACGTGCTTCACGYCGGATCGCGCGGGCAATTGTTAAGGCGCGAACTGACACGCCTTTTGAAACCACAACRCAGCTWACCAAAATCGYCGAAAGCTGCCTGCCMMGWTCRAAACCCGGCCAAAGCCATCCGGCGACGCGCAGCTTTCAGGCGATCCGTATCGCGGTGAATGATGAATTTGGTGAACTGATAGCCGGGCTGGAAGCGGCTGAGCGTGCGCTAAAACCCGGCGGCAARCTGGCCGTGGTCAGTTTTCACAGCCTTGAGGCCCGGGTTGTAAAGCGTTTCATGCAGATGCGWGCGTCACTGGGCGGTGGCGGCAGTCGRTACGCGCCCGAAAAAGCCGCCGAAACCCCTGCTTTCAAAGATCTGTCCAAGGCGCTTGGCGCYGACGAACAGGAACTGYTTGAAAACCCSCGCGCGCGTTCTGCAACCCTGCGCGTTGCCACCCGTACCGACGCCCCCGCGGCACCGGTTGACCGCCACGCGGTTGGCCTGCCGGGCTATAAGAATAAGGGCCGTAAATAATGCGTTCAATGTTATACGTCCTTTCGGCCATGGCCGTAATGGGTCTRGCGTTCTGGGCTTATCAGGAAAACTACGAAACTCAGCAAGCCCTGCGTAACGTGGAAAAGTTACAACAGGAAATCGGTGTGCTGCGCGAAGATCTCGGCGTTTTACGTGCCGAATGGGCCTACCTGAACCGCCCCGACCGGTTGCGCGAACTGGCCGACATCAACTTTGACCGTCTGGGCCTTTTACCACTGGCCTCGCGCCAGTTTGGCCGGGTGGGTCAGGTCGCGTTCCCGCCRCCCCYGCTTGAACCAATAATGAATGCCGTCGATGTGGTCGGCGTGTCAGAGGTGAACMGATGATCCGCACCCCGCTTCGCCCGCTTGCCCGCATCCTGTCCGCCCGTCAAAAGGGCGAAAACCCGGACGTGATTGAGCGCGAAAACATTCGTATGCGCCATGAAAARCTRCGCGATTCATCGCGTCAGCGCGCCGAAGGGCGTTTGCTGGTGTTAGGTGCATTTTTTGTACTTGCTTTCGTGACAGTCGGTATCCGAATGGGTGTTTTGGCCTCGGCAGAACCGGTAGAACCGCGCGCCACAGCCAGCAGCGCGTCAATTATTGCGCAACGCGGTGACATTGTGGATCGAAATGGTCGTATTCTGGCAACCAACCTGATCACCAATTCACTATACGCCCAACCGCCGGTTATGATTGACAAGGCGGGTGCTGCGCGGGAACTGGCCCGAATATTTCCCGATCTGGATGAAGCGGACCTGCTGAAAACTTTCAATAGCACCCGTAAGTTCCTGTGGATAAGGAAGAAAATCAGCCCCGAACAGCAACAACTGGTGCATGACATTGGTGATCCCGGCCTGTTGTTTGGCCCGCGCGARATGCGGCTCTATCCGAATGGCCGGTTAGCTGCCCATGTGCTGGGCGGGTCATCCTTTGGCCGCGAGGGCGTGCATTCAGCCGAGGTAATCGGTGTCGCCGGGGTCGAAAAGACCTTTGACAGCTACCTGCGTGACCCGGCAACCGGTGATGAACCACTGCGTCTGTCGATTGATATGACCATCCAGACCGCCGCCGAGCGGGTGCTTTACGGTGGCATGAAGCTGATGAACGCCCGAGGTGCTGCGTCGGTACTGATGGACGTTGAAACCGGCGAAATAATCAGCCTTGTTTCTCTGCCGGATTTTGACCCGAATACCCGACCTGCGCCGCCAACCAAAGGCAGCCCGGCCGACAGCCCATTGTTTAATCGTGCCGTTCAGGGCGTGTATGAACTGGGTTCGGTATTCAAAATTTTTACCGCAGCGCAAGCAATAGACACCAAGTTGTTCACCCCCGATACAATGCTCAATACCAAAGGTCCGCTGAGGTGGGGGCGTTTCAAAATCCGGGATTTCCGAAATTATGGGAACCAGCTTTCGGTTACGGACACGATCGTCAAAAGYTCCAATATTGGCACTGCGCGAATGGCCATGGCAATCGGCGCGGAAAAGCAGCAGGAATTCTTTCGTAGTCTWGGCTTGTTTGAGGCAACGCCACTTGAACTGATTGAAGCGAAACATTCCAAGCCAATCATCCAGAAGAATTGGTCAGAAATTACAACAATTACCGCCGCATATGGCCAGGGAATTGCTGTCAGCCCGGTTCATCTGGCCGCGGCCTATGCCACGATTGTCAACGGTGGAACACTGGTCACGCCAACCCTGCTAAAGGTCGAAGGCGTGGAACCTGGCCCACGGGTGATATCCCGCGAAACGTCACAGATCGCGCGTGAAATGCTGCGCGCTGTCGTAACCCGGGGCACGGCCAGCTTTGGCGAAGTCGAAGGCTACGCAGTTGGTGGCAAAACCGGCACTGCCGATAAGCCAAAAGAACGCGGCGGCGGGTATTATGATGACAAAGTGATCTCCACCTTCGCCAGCATCTTCCCGGCCCACAATCCGCGTTATGTTTTGATTGTTACACTCGACGAACCGGTGGAAACATCCGGCAAGGAACCGAGGCGCACAGCCGGCTGGACAGCCGTACCGGTGGCGGCAGAAATGATCCGCCGGATGGCCCCACTGCTGGGCCTGCGACCAGAGATTGAACCCGGCGAGCAAGATCGGTTAATACTCACCTCAAACTGACCGAATAAGAGCACGTGAATGGCAGAGCAGGCAAAGACACGAACACTGGCGGCACTGGGCCTGACGGCAATGGCCGGGCGTGAAGCGACAGTTACCGGCCTGTCTGTAGACAGCCGCGAGGTCAAGCCGGGGCATTTGTTTGCGGCACTTCCGGGCAGCAAGGTGCATGGTGGCGAATTCATTCAATACGCCCTGCGCATGGGCGCGGCAGCAATTCTGACCGACCGGCAGGGCGCAGAAATTGCCAAAGAAGAACTGGCCTTGGCGGATGTYGCSGTTGTACTGGCCGAAGACCCAAGGCAGGCGCTGGCCTACGCGGCAGCACTTTGGTTCGGCGCACAGCCCAAGGTGCTGGTGGCAATCACCGGGACCAATGGCAAAACCTCTGTCGCGACATTTACMCGGCAAATATGGATGTCTTTGGGAATTCAGGCGGTCAATTTAGGCACCACCGGGGTAGAAGGCGATTTTGAAGCCCCGCTGGCCCACACCACACCCGAACCAATTACGCTGCATCGCATGTTAGCAGAAGTAGCGCGCGCCGGTGTTGACCACGCGGCGATGGAGGCGTCCTCCCACGGGCTGGCGCAACGGCGCCTTGACGGCGTGCAACTGACGGCAGCGGCGTTCACGAATTTCAGTCAGGACCATCTGGATTACCACGCAAGTTTCGAAGAATACTTTCAGGCCAAAGCCGGGCTGTTCCTGCGGGTWTTGCCMGAAGACGSGGCSGCYGTKGTCAACATWGAYGAYCCGCGCGGCGTCGAGGTGGTGAATATCGCAGGTGTTCGCGGGCAGGATCTGATCACTGTGGGTCGGGACGCGGGCGCGAACCTGCGCATCACCGGTCAGCGGTTTGACGCCACCGGGCAGGAATTGCTTTATACATGGAACGACGAAGCCCACCATGCGCGCCTGTCGCTGATTGGCGGCTTTCAGGCGGAAAACGTGTTGCTGGCCGCCGGGCTGGTTATTGCCTGCGGCGCCAAGCCTGCGGAAGTATTTGCCACGCTGCCGGGGCTGGAAACCGTGCGCGGGCGGATGCAGCTGGCGGCCATTCGTGAAAACGGGGCSTCGGTWTTTGTTGATTAYTCCCACACCCCSGACGCWGTYGAAACYGCRCTGAAAGCCCTGCGCCCSCAYGTGATGGGSCGKATWATCGTGGTGCTTGGSGCAGGCGGCGACCGCGACCCCGGCAAACGGATACTGATGGGCCGCGCGGCGGCGAAATACGGCGATGTGGTGTTTGTCACCGACGACAATCCCCGCTCAGAAGACCCCGCCCTGATCCGCCAGATGGTGATGCAGGGCTGCCCGCAGGCAAGCGAAGTTGGTGATCGGGCCGAAGCAATCCTGCGCGCCGTGGACGCGCTGCAACCCGGTGACGCGCTGTTGATTGCCGGTAAGGGCCACGAAAGCGGACAGACCATTGGCGACGACGTATTTCCGTTTGACGATGTCGAACAGGCCAGCGTCGCAGTGGCCGCCCTTGACGGGCATCCGGCATGAGCGCGCTTTGGTCCTCAGATGATGCTGTTCGCGCGACGGGCGGTAAATCCGCGCAAAACTGGCAAGCMACYGGYGTTTCMATYGACACRCGWWCCCTGCAACMGGGCGATCTKTTYGTMGCSCTCAGTGAYATCCGYGACGGYCATGAATTCGTWGCWAAAGCGTTGGACAAMGGCGCGGYGGCGGCMYTGGTGTCCCRCATTCCCGAAGGYGTTGCGCCCGACGCACCGCTGTTGATCGTTGACRATGTGCTGGCGGCTCTGGGCGAATTAGGCCGCGCCGCGCGCACCCGCTGTGACGCGCAAGTGGTGGCGGTCACCGGTTCRGTTGGCAAGACCTCTACCAAGGAAATGTTGCTGACTATGCTGGCWGGKCAGGGKCAGGTYCACGNCGNGSMRNGNACAGCTATAACAACCATTGGGGTGTGCCGCTGACACTGGCGAGAATGCCCGAGGATACAGATTTTGCAATCATTGAAATCGGTATGAACCACCCCGGTGAAATYGCYCCGYTGGCWAAAATGACCCGCCCGCATGTGGCACTGATYACCAATGTSGCSCCGGTTCATATGGARGCGTTTGACGATATCGACGGTATCGCCCGTGAGAAGGCCGCGATATTCAGCGGATTGGAAAAGGGCGGCGTGGCGGTGATCAACGCAGATAATGATACGGCACCACTGGTGCTGGAAATCGCCCGGAAACACCGTGTGGAAACCGTCACATTTGGCGAAGCGACCAGTGCGGACATCAAACTGGAACGGGWCCAGCTTTTGGGTGAAACAACTGTCATTCAAGCGCTGGCCGACGACGAAACGCTGCTGTTCAAGCTAAACGCATCCGGGAAACATTTTGCGATGAATGCSCTKGGYGCCCTGGCGGCAGTGCGGGCWATCGGCGCGGACATGGCSCTKGCAGCCCTCGATCTGGCCAACTGGACCCCCCCGSCGGGGCGCGGCGCGAAGGAAACCATCGTATTGGATGTGGTGGATGATCACCTGACCCTGACCCTGCTGGATGACGCTTTTAACGCCAGCCCTATTTCAATGGCGGCAGCACTGGAAGTTCTGGCCGCCAGCGAAACTGA
This sequence comes from Marinosulfonomonas sp., assembly GCA_002732955.1. Taxonomy (GTDB): domain Bacteria; phylum Pseudomonadota; class Alphaproteobacteria; order Rhodobacterales; family Rhodobacteraceae; genus NVTR01. The sequence goes on along the minus strand of NVTR01000078.1, from coordinate 1,452 downwards.
GAAGGGTCGACGGGTAGCAATCCTCGGTGACATGCTGGAACTTGGTCCGGGCGAACAACAGCTACATCTCGACATCGCCGATCTGCCGACCATGGACAATATCGACATAGTGCATTGTGTTGGCCCCCTGATGCAGGGTCTGCATCAGCTTTTGCCAGAGTTCAAACGTGGCGAATATTTTTCAACAGCACCGGAGATGGCGGCGCGTGCAGCCGGGTTATTACGGGCTGGTGATATCATTCTGGTGAAGGGCTCAAAAGGCTCAAAAGTATCACTGGTTGTTGACGCGRTCAAAAAACTGGGCCATCGCCATGTTCAACAAATCAAAGGGGCGCAATAGATGCTTTACTGGCTCAGCGAGCTTTCAGACGGCGGCGATTTCTTCAATCTGTTTCGCTATATCACTTTCCGAGCAGGGGGCGCGTTTTTCACTGCGCTGATCTTTGGTTTTATTTTTGGTAAACCGCTGATCAACCTGCTGCGCCGCAAACAGGGCAAGGGCCAGCCGATCCGCGAAGAYGGCCCGCAAAGCCACATTCTGGAAAAGGCCGGAACCCCCACCATGGGCGGCGCGCTGATCCTTGGSGCGTTGATCGTTTCTACAATCTTCTGGGCGCGCCCGGACAATCCGTTCATCTGGATAATCCTGTTTGTGACCGTAGGTTTCGGGTTGATCGGATTTGTCGATGACTATCAAAAAGTCACGCAGCAAAGCTCAAAAGGCGTGTCCAGCCGGGTGCGGTTTGTCATTGGTATGGTGATCGCTGCCATCGCTGCGTATTGGGCATCGATGTATCACCCGGATGAACTTGCAAATCAACTTGCCTTGCCAATATTCAAGAATACCCTGATCAACATGGGATATTTCTTTGTTCCGTTTTCGATCCTTGTAATTGCYGGTTCTGCAAATGCGGTGAACCTGACGGACGGTCTGGATGGCCTTGCTATCATGCCGGTGATGATTGCCGCAGGSGCGCTTGGCATCATCGCCTACGCCGTCGGGCGGGTGGATTTCTCGCAATATCTTGATGTGCATTAYGTACCCGGCACCGGCGAAATTCTGGTGTTTGTRGCCGGTCTGATCGGCGGCGGCCTTGGGTTCCTCTGGTACAACGCCCCTCCGGCAGCGGTGTTTATGGGCGACACCGGCTCGCTGGCTTTGGGCGGCGCWCTKGGKGCRATYGCSGTSGCCACCAAACACGAAATTGTGCTGGCTATCGTTGGTGGTTTGTTYGTGGTYGAGGCCCTTAGCGTGATCATTCAGGTGTTGTATTTCAAGAAAACCGGCAAGCGGGTTTTCCTGATGGCCCCGATCCACCACCACTTTGAGCAACTCGGCTGGAAAGAACCSCAGATCGTGATCCGGTTCTGGATWATMTCSGTYATTCTGGCRCTGGTWGGWYTKGCGACGCTGAAGATACGRTAASSTCCRMGACYYMWWCNNCNCTTTCT
>NVTR01000012.1 GCA_002732955.1 Marinosulfonomonas sp. | reverse complement strand
AATAATTCTCTTTGTTACAGATGATACTTTGTCGTCTATCATTAGAAAATAGATTCCGTTTGGCAGGTTACTGATATCCACAATAACATAATTATTTCTTACAGAAATATCATCACGGTTAGAATTGAATAGTTCTTTACCTATGATGTTGTTGATCTTAAATGTACACGTCCCTTGGGAACTGTTTAAATATTATCATACTGTTTGATCCTTAAGTAAAGATTAAGAATTGATTGTTTTTGGACTAGTGACACGCCATAACATATTCTCCATGGCCTTAACCTTTCAATGACATAGTTTTCATAAGCTACTTATTAATGAGTTTTATGAAGAAAATGAACTTAAAGTAAATGCTGGTTTGGTATTAATTGATGCATCTGAAATTGTACGAAGCAAAGAAGAAATAGGAACGCCACATGGCCCTGGATAAAAAAGAAACCGGCAAACGTATGGCCGCCGAAGAAGCCGCCACTGTTGAAGCTGCTGCTKCCGAGGCCGCYGCTGCSRTWGARGCWGCTGCWGCAGAAGAAGCTGCCGCAGTTGTAAAGGCTGCCGAAGAAGCTGCCGCAATGGCCGYTGAAGAAGCCGCCGCTGCTGCTGAAGCAAGTTCGGTAATCGACGTGTWAAGCATGGACGGGTTTGATTTTGTTGAAGTCACCAACATGATTGATGCGTCTGAATTGTCCGCWGACATCAAAYTGGGGCTGAAAACTGCGCTGGATACGGCCAGGGATAACCCCGCTGTGCTGGAAACAGTGCTTGGTCAGGTCAAGGCCGCTCTTGGGCTTTAAGGCCATTTGAAGCAAACAAAGCGCCGCGCTGTTYAATCAGCGCGGCGCTTTTTATTTGGYGGATTAGGRTYGRAACCTAAYCAACGAACGCCTTTTCAACCACATATTCCGCYGGGTCGGAATTAGCACCTTCATTCAGGCCRAAACCTTCCAATACGTCCTTCATATCGGCATTSAACCCGAGTGATCCGCAAACCATGCAGCGATCCGTATCCGGGGAAATTGGCGAAACGCCAAGGTCTTTGAATATTTTGCCAGACAACAGGTTATCAGTGATCCGGCCCATTTGTGGGCTGTCTTCACGGGTAGTGGTCGGGTAATAGCGCAACTTGCCGTCTACCATTTCACCGATTAACGGGTCGTCGTTCAGGCTTTCGATCAGTTCACGCCCGTATTCCAGCTCTGCCACTTCGCGGCAGGTGTGAACCATGATGATTTCTTCATAGCGCTCATAGGTGTCCGGGTCGCGCATCAGGCTGGCAAAGGGGGCGATGCCGGTGCCAGTGGCAARGAACCACAGGCGTTTTCCGGGCAGGATCGCATCCAGAACCAACGTACCGACGGGTTTCGGGCGCAGGATAATTTCGTCGCCCGGCTGTATGTGCTGCAATTTGCTGGTTAGCGGGCCGTCGGGGACTTTGATGGAATAAAACTCCAGCTCTTCATCCCAGTTCGGCGAGGCGATGGAATAGGCGCGTAGCAGCGGTTTGCCGTTTTCACCCATCAATCCGATCATCACAAATTCACCCGAGCGAAACCGCAAGGACTGTGGCCGGGTCACGCGGAATGAAAACAGGCGGTCTGTCCAGTGCTTTACCGAAGTAATAGTTTCGGCGTTTGGCAGGGTCGGGATTTTGGGTTTGGATAATTCGTTCACTTTGCTCAGCTCATTCAATTTTCAACCAGGGGCAGGTCGCCCGGCCCCTGTCTAGTTGTCTTTGAACGGCGTTTGAACCCTAAACCAACCCGCGCAGGGTATCAGGCGCGATTGTTCGTCAGATGTCATAAATTTGTGAACATATTCCGGATTTTTTCTCGTGTTTTGATATTTTCCAGTGTTTCAGGTGTTGTTCCGGAAAAATATTCCGAGTACTTGATTTAGCCGAGGCTATATTGGAACATATGTTCCGATTTGGCTGTCGCGCAGAACTGGAGAGATTATTGTGGCCGGTAAGATTGATGAGATGGATCGAAAAATACTGGGCGAACTTCAGCGTGATGCCAGCCAGTCTTTGGATGAGATCGCCAGCAAGGTCGGGTCTTCCAAGACACCGGTCTGGAACCGTATTCGCAAGATGAAAGCGGCCGGGGTGATTGGCCAGCAGACGGTGTTGCTGGACCCGGAATCCCTGGGTCTGGAGGCGTGTTTTTTCGTGCTGATCCGCACCAGCGAGCATGAGGCCGAATGGCAGGCGGCGTTTCTAAAATCGTTGCAGGAACGCCCTGAAGTTATGGAGGCGCATCGCTTGGCGGGGGATATTGATTATATTCTGAAAGTTCGGGTGGCGAATGCGCGGGCTTACGACGTATTTTATCAGGCACTAATATCGGAGGTTCGGATATTTAATGTGACCGCGCTTTTGTCGATGGAAGAATTGAAATCAACCACGATGTTGCCGCTGTAGCAGGTGTTGAATTGAGTGCCTGACGGCACATTAGTTTAGCCCTTCGGGCGATACCCGCTCCGCTTAGGGAGTATTTGTGAACAGAAGAAGGGTTTAGCGGGCCACATTCAGGGTCTTCAGGCCGTGGAAATGGTATTTATCGGCGAATATCGGTTCATCGGTGAGGGCCAGGTTTGGCAGGCGCTGGAACAGGATTGGCAGGGCGGTTCTGAGTTCCAGCCGCGCCAACGGCGCCCCGATGCAGAAATGGGTACCGGCACCAAAGGACACGTTGGTTTGGACCGGGCGGGTTGGATCGAAGATTTGCGGGTTTTGCCAACGTGACGGGTCGCGGTTGGCACCAGCTAGCAGGCAGGCGACTTTTTCGCCGGGTTTGATGATGTCATTGCCAATCTGGATTTCTTCGTAGGCCCATCTTTGGAACATGTGCAGCGGAGCGTCATAGCGGATTATTTCCTCAACGGTTGTGTCGACATGATCCGGGGCAAGCAATTCGGGGGGTGTTTGTGCCATTAGCAGGGCGCGCACGCCATTGCCGATGGTGTGGACGGTGGCTTCGTGGCCGGCGTTCAATAAGAGAATGCAGGTTGTGATCAACTCATCTGTTGTCAGGCGTTCGCCGTCTTCTTCTGCGGCGATCAGATGGGTGATCAGATCATCTGCCGGACGTTTGCGGCGGTAGTTGACATATTCGACCATGAAAGCGGCGAATTCACTGGCGGCGCTGGCGGCGGCGACTTCGGCTTTGTGGCTTCGGTTGGCCTGATACATGCCGACCATGGCGTGGGACCAGTCGAGCAGATCGTCGGCGCGGTTTTCCGGCACCCCAAGCAGACGGGCGATGATGATCACGGGCAACTTTTCGGCGAAGGTTTTCAGCAGATCGAATTCCTGTGTTTCGATTTGGTCAATCAGGTCATGTGCAAGCAGGCTGATTTCGGGTTCCAGTTCGCCAATCCGGCGTGAGGTGAATGCCCGCAGGATCAGCCCGCGCAGGCGYGTGTGGCGGGGGCGTTCCAGTTCCAGCAGRGAATGSTCTTCSACCGCCCAAAAGCCTGCCTGATGGGGTGGTTTTTCCGGCTCAAACCCCGGCGGTGCTTCGCGCCCCATCCGACGATCTTTCAGGATCGCCCAGACCGCGGCAAAGGAAACGGTGCAGGCAACGTCGAATTCATCCCAAAAAAACAACTGACCGCCCCCGGCGCGGGCATGTTCATAGAACGGGTAGGGGTTTTGCACAAAGGCATCATCGATCGGGGATTGAGAAACTGATTTCACGATGTCTTCTTCCGTTTGCACAGGGCGAGTTTCACGAATGGTTCTGGCCATTGCAAGGTGCTGTTTGATAGACTGCYTGGCGATGAATGGATTTTTTAGCAAACGTTTTGGTTTGGCGGTGGTATTATTGGCAGGCGTCATTGCTGTTGCCGGGGGGGTGGGCTGGTATTCTTTCACCTCAACACTTGGCCAGCTGGAAAAACGCGGGCGGGCAGATCTGGCGCTGGCGACGGACCGGCTGTCTGCGGAAATGCGCCGGTATCGCGAACTGGCGGTATTTTTGTCGGATCATCCTGTTTTGACCGCACTTGTAAACGGGCGGGGGGACGCACGGACCTCTGGTTTGATATTACGGCAAAAGGCGGATCAGACCGGCACCGAGGATATTCGGTTGCTGGATGCAATGGGCAACCTTTTGGCGACTGCCGGGGGAAATACCGATAACAGTGGCGACGGCCCGGCGTTCCGGCGKGCAATGAATGGCGCACTTGGCTCGGCCCACTATGTTAACAGCGCGGGGCAGCGTTTGTTTACCTTTGGCGCGCCGGTGTTTGGGGTAGATGGCCCTTCCGTCGGGGCGATAATGGTGAGCGTGGATTTGAGCGAGATCGAATGGAACTGGCCGTCTGATCCATTTGCGGTGTTTTTCACCGATGAACGCGGGGTGGTTTTCCTGACCAGCCGCTCAGAGCTGATACTGGCGCGTCGGGGAGGCGCGGCTGATGCCGGGCAAGTCCGCGAGTTTCCGCCGTTTCAAAGTATCCGTATTGGCGGGCATGACGTCTGGAACATCAATGGCGGGCGGTATTTACCGGAACAGGCGATGCACCTGATCCAGCCGGTGCCGGTCATCGGAATGACTGGCGAAATCCTGATCGATACGGCGCCGGCGCGCCGTATTGCCTATTTGCAGGGCGCGGTTACCGGGGCGTTGATGCTGGCCCTTTGGGCGATGCTATATGTGGCGGCAGTGAGGCGGCAGGCATTGGCGGATCGTCTGGAAACCGAGGCGGCAGCAAACGCCAAACTTGAGAAGCGGGTTGCTACGCGTACGGCAGAACTGTCAGCGACCAATCAGACATTGCGTCGTGCTCAGGCTGATCTGGTGCAGGCGGACAAATTGAAAGCCCTTGGGCAAATGTCGGCGGGGATCAGCCATGAACTGAATCAACCCTTAATGGCAATCCGGTCATTTGCTGAGAATGCGCAGGCCTATCTGGCGCGCGGTGCGCCGGATACGGCAGCTGAAAACCTGTCACGTATTTCAGAACTGGCGCGACGTATGGGGCGGATAATCAAGAACCTGCGCGCATTCGCCCGTCAGGAACATGAAGAGATCGGCGACGTAGAACTGGTTGGCGTCGTAGACGCGGTGCTGGAACTGTCAGAGCGCAGGTTGTTGGATGGCGGCGTTGTCGTGGAGTGGGAACGGCCGATCAAGCCGGTTATTGTTCGCGGTGGTGAAGTCAGGTTGCAGCAAGTGGTGATGAACCTTGTGTCAAACGCTGCCGATGCGATGGTTGACAGTGATATACGAAGATTGAGAATTTCGATTGCAAAGAGTGGTGGTGCTGCCCGCTTGCAGGTTACTGACACCGGCCCCGGTATTGATGARCCGGGGAAGATMTTTGATCCGTTTTACACGACYAAAGTGGTYGGGAAATCCGAAGGGATGGGGCTTGGGCTGTCAATTTCATATGGGCTTGTGCAAAGTTTTGGCGGAGTCATTCGTGGCAGGAACATCGACGCAGGTGGCGCTGAATTTACGGTTGAGCTGACACTTTCCAGTGTCCGGGTTGCGGCATGAATAACAAAGTGCTGCTGGTGGATGATGACAGAGCGGTTCGCGATGCGCTTGGCCAGAGTATGGAGCTGGCTGGGTTGCAACCAACACTGGCCGCGTCTTTTATCGAGGCAAAGGATCATATCAGCCCGGAATTCGAAGGCGTAATTGTCAGCGATCTAAGGATGCCGGGTAGGGACGGGTTTGCTTTGCTGGAACATGTTCAGGATTTGGATTCAGAGCTGCCAGTGATATTGCTGACGGGAGAGGGGGATATTCCAACGGCAGTGAAAGGGATTGCGGCAGGGGCATTTGATTTTCTTGAAAAACCCTGTGCGCCGGCAGAGTTTTTGGATGTTGTTCAAAAGGCTTTGAAAACAAGAACATTGGTTCTGGAAAACCGGGCGCTGAAGCGACAGTTACAGATGGGGGACGCTGCGGCGCGGTTGTTGTTCGGGCATTCCAGACTGGCCGAAATATTGCGCGAACGTGTGCGCGCTGTTTCCGGGACCGGTGCTCAGGTTTTGATCACCGGAGCGCCGGGCAGCGGGACGGCCAAGGTGGCCGAGGTTATTCATCTGCTGTCTGTAAATGCGAAGGGWCCKTTTCAGAAATTGTCGGCGGCGGCACTGGGGGCGGATACGCTGGTAAAAACCTGCACCGGAACCAGTGGCGGCACACTGTTTCTGGATGAGATCGCCGCCCTTTCACCGTCGGCTCAATTTTCGTTGCTGGAGTGTCTGGAAAGCGGGCTGGGGCCGCGGCTGATTGCCGGAACCTACCAGAATATCCAGAGCCTTGCCGAAGCGGGACAGTTCAATGCGGATTTGTTTTATAAGCTGGACGTGATGCGGGTACATATCCCGTCATTGTCAGAACGTACCGAAGATATCCCGGTGCTGTTTCGCCACTATGTTTCCATTGCCTGTGAGCAGGCAGCTTTGCCGGAACCGTTGATAACACCGGATGTGATCGCCGGCTTGATGGCGCAGGAATGGCCGGGGAATGCGCGATCCCTGATGAACGCGGCGATGCGCTATGCCATGGGCTTGGCTGATCCGGCGGCGGTTTGTCAGGATACAATCGGGCTGGTTGAACAGATGGCGCAGGTGGAACGATCATTGCTGATAGCCGAGCTTGAACGTCAGGGCGGCAACGCAACCAAWGCGGCGCGGGCGCTGAAATTACCGCGCAAGACGTTTTACGATAAATTGAGCCGTCACGGCTTGCGACCCGATGACTATCGCGGGTTATATCCTTGAATTCRGGCACCTGATTCTGTGTGGAATTTCGCACTACCGACGCTAACAGGTGTGTGAAAGACCGCCCAAAGCTGAATTGGTGCTAAAAGCGCAAGCTTTGGCACGGGCCGCAATACCATGATTTTTCAATAGAAAAGTACGAAGCGTGACAAGGTAAATTCTTTTCCTTGCCCGAACGCCAGCATTGCGGTTTTCTGTCTGCAGCCGTCCGCAAAGGGCGCGTAACCGGATTTTCCTATGGGAGGAGAAAAACCATGAAATATCTTTCAACTGTCGCAGTTTCGGCTGCACTCATCTTTACCGCGGGCAGCGCTTCTGCGTCCTGTGAAGAGGGTGAAATCGTAATCAAGTTCAGCCACGTTACCAACACCGACAAGCACCCGAAAGGGATTGCAGCGTCGCTGCTGGAAGCGCGTGTAAATGAAGAAATGAACGGCATAGCCTGTATGGAGGTGTTCCCGAACTCAACCCTTTATAACGATAACAAAGTGCTGGAAGCACTGTTGCAGGGGGATGTACAACTKGCGGCCCCTTCGCTGTCGAARTTYGAACAGTTCACCAGACAGTTCCGCCTTTTCGATCTGCCGTTCATGTTCAAGAACATCGAAGCAGTTGATGCGTTTCAGGCWTCKGCTGACGGTCAGGCCATGTTGGACAGCATGCAAAAGCGTGGCCTGCAAGGTCTTGCTTTTTGGCATAATGGTATGAAGCAAATGTCTGCCAACATACCGCTGGTACTGCCGACCGATGCCAAAGGTCTGAAATTCCGGGTGCAAGCGTCTGATGTGCTGGTCGCGCAGATGGAAGCCATCGGTGGCAGCCCGCAGAAAATGGCGTTTTCGGAAGTGTACGGTGCTTTGCAACAGGGTGTTGTGGATGGTCAGGAAAATACCTGGTCGAACATCTATGGCAAAAARTTCTTTGAAGTTCAGGACGGCACCACGGAAACCAACCACGGTATCATCGACTATCTGGTGGTGGCGAACGTTGACTGGCTCGAAAGCCTGGACGCGGAAGTGCGCGATCAGTTCCTGACCATTTTGTCGGAAGTAACCGCCACCCGTAACGCCGAGGCGTTTGCTGTGAAYGAAGCTGCCAAGCAGTCGATCATGGATGCMGGTGGTGTTATTCGCCAGTTGGACGCGGCACAGCGTCAGGCCTGGGTTGATACGATGAGACCGGTTTGGTCGCAGTTTGCCGATGATGTTGGTCAGGACAAGATCGACGCAGCGCAGGCTATCAACGCCAGCATGTAGTATTCGGGCGCNTTTAGCGCTTGAGCRAAAAACAAGCGGGCGGGCCGCGATTGGCCCGCCCAAGTTGCAAAATGGGGTGGCATTATGCAGGGGAAGTCCAGTTTTGGTGATCAGATCGAAGAAACGCTGATTGCGGTTTTGCTTGGGGTGATGACGCTGGTTACGTTTGTGAATGTGATCGTGCGTAAACTGTTTTCCAATGACCCGCCGGCGTTTATTGAATTYCTTGGCCTGGAAAAAATTGGGCTGTGGGGYGGTGAGCTGACGGTATTCATGTTCGGTTGGCTCGGGCTGCTTGGAGCATCCTATGCGGTAAAAAAAGGCTCGCATCTGGGCGTTGACGTTCTGATCAATATATTCAGCCCGGGGGTGCGCCGACGCATGGCGCTGGTGGCGGTTGCGGTCTGTATTATTTATTCGTTTTTGTTGCTGAAAGGGGCCTGGGATTACTGGGCGCCATTTGCCAATCTGCCCGGCACCAGCGGGCGGTGGTTCCCTACGGGTTTTGAAGACAATTTTCGGCCTAAGGGTTGGTATGAAGTGGAAAGCGTTCCAAACCCGGCAATTTTTGGCTGGCTGGAAGGCGTATTCAATGAGGGCGAGGCTTACGAAAAAATGCCCCGACTGGTGCCTTATATGGTGATACCGCTGTCTATAGCTTTGCTGTTATTCCGATTTCTACAGGCGGCGCGGGATGTCTGGACCGGCAAGATTGACCGGATATTCGCCAGCCACGAAGTTGAAGAAGAAATTGAAGAAATGCAACAACAACGGGCAGGGGACGAATAATGGAAATCGTCGTCCTTTTCGGCATGGTGATCGGCCTGATGCTGATCGGTGTGCCTATCGCTATATCGCTTGGCATGAGCTCGATCCTGTTTTTGYTRGTGTTTTCTGACGACTCGCTGGCGTCGGTTGCACAAACCCTGTTTTCGGCGTTTGAGGGGCATGCCACCTTGCTGGCAATCCCGTTTTTCATTCTCGCATCCACCTTCATGTCGACCGGYGGCGTAGCACAGCGGATTATCCGGTTTTCCATCGCTTGCGTTGGTCATTTACAGGGCGGGYTGGCGATTGCCGGGGTTTTTGCCTGTATGATGTTTGCAGCACTCTCCGGGTCTTCGCCAGCGACCGTGGTTGCCATTGGTTCCATCGTAATTGCGGCGATGACGCAGGCCGGGTACACCAAGGAATTTGCCGCCGGAGTGATCTGTAATGCAGGCACGCTTGGYATTCTGATCCCGCCTTCGATCGTGATGGTGGTCTATGCGGCGGCTGTGGAAGTATCTGTCGGTCGGATGTTTCTGGCAGGGGTCATACCGGGCATTCTGGCCGGTTCGATGCTGATGGTGGCGATTTATGTCATGGCGCGGATCAAGAATATGCCCAAAGGCGACTGGGCCGGTTGGCATGAGATCGGGTCTTCGTTCAAAGACGCAATTTGGGGGTTGATGCTGATCGTGATTATCATGGTTGGGATTTATGGCGTTCCGGGGCTGACATCGGCGATATTCACGCCAACAGAGGCGGCGGCTGTGGCAGCGATTTATGCATTTTTGATCGCCAGTTTTGTGTACCGGGATATGGGGCCTCTGGCTGCGCGTGATGGTGCGCCGCGGCGACGGTTGATGCAGTATCCACTGGCTTTAATTACTGCCTGGGGCCACCGGGACACCCGCCAAACCCTGTTTGATGCGGGTAAGCTGACCATCACGCTGATGTTTGTGATCGCCAATGCGCTAATCCTGAAACATGTTTTAACCGTTGAACAGGTGCCGCAACAGATTACCACCGCGATGCTGTCGGCTGGTCTTGGGCCGGTGATGTTCCTGATTGTGGTCAATATTATCTTGCTGATCGGTGGCCAGTTTATGGAACCTTCCGGTCTGCTGCTGATCGTGGCCCCCTTGGTGTTCCCGATCGCGATTGAGCTGGGCATTGATCCGATCCATCTGGGCATTATCATGGTGGTGAATATGGAAATCGGGATGATCACGCCACCGGTTGGCTTGAATCTGTTTGTGACGTCTGGCGTAGCTGGTATGCCGATGATGGCCGTRGTGCGGGCTTCACTGCCGTTTTTGGCAGTGCTGTTCGTATTCCTGATTATCGTGACCTACGTGCCGTCAATATCAACCTATCTGCCAACGCTGATGATGGGGCCGGAAGTGATCACAAAGTAGGTGAGGCGATTTGCCCATCACACTGTGCGACGGGCTGGGTCTGATCCGGGCTAGCCACGGCCGCGCTTTTCAAAGCGGGGCAGCATGGCGGAAAAATCACGCCCGKCGCCGTCTTCCTGTTCGACGAATGTTTCATAAAGTGCTGTGGCGCTTTCGCCCATGGGGGTRTCGGCGTCYACGGCCTKSGCSGCSGTTTGTGAAAGCCGCAGGTCTTTGAGCATCAGATCAGCCGCRAAACCGGGTTGATAATCATTGTCGGCGGGCGATGTCGGGCCAACRCCRGGGGCYGGGCAATAGGCGTTCATGGTCCAGCTATACCCCGAAGAGGTCGAAACCACATCAAACATTTTTTGGCGGTCCAGCCCCAGCTTGTCAGCCAGCGCAAAAGCCTCGCAGGTGGCGATCATGGTGACGCCAAGGATCATGTTGTTGCAAATTTTGGCTGCTTGCCCGTTGCCGGACGCGCCGCAATGTACCGCCTTTTGGCCCATCACGTCGAAAAGCGGGGTGACTTTAGCGAACCCTGCGTCGGTGCCGCCCGCCATGAAGGTAAGCGTTCCGGCGGACGCGCCGCCGACGCCRCCMGATACCGGGGCGTCCAGAGCCAGTAACCCTGCGGTTTCAGCGTCTTGTGCAACCGCGCGGGCACTTTCCACGTCTACTGTGGAGCAATCGAGGAAAGCAGCACTTTGGGCCATTTCCGGGATGATTTCAGCGGCGACTGCACGCAGGATCGCACCATTGGGCAGCATGGTGATCACCACATCACGTCCATTTGCACATTCGGTGGCACTGTTCGCGGCGGTCACACCATCGGGGCAAGGCGCGGTCAGATCGAAGCCCACAACATCATGGCCCGCTTTGGCCAGATTACCAGCCATCGGTGCGCCCATGTTACCAAGTCCGATAAAACCAATTTTCATGGTGTTCTCCTATAATTTCAGCGTGTTCGGCCCAAGCGGCATCAGCATYTTACTGACTTCAATCGGGCGAATGTCTTCGATGTTTTCGTGGCGCCATTTTGGATTTCGGTCTTTGTCTATAATCGCGGCGCGGATGCCTTCGACAAAATCACCCATTTCGGCGGCGCGATAGGTAAAGCGGTATTCCAGTTCCAGCGCGCGTTCGATCAGGTCTTTGCCGCGGATGCGGTGGATCATTTCGGTCGCGCAGGCGAGCGATAGCGGACTATGGCGGCGCAGTAATTTGATTGCGGAATTGGTGAAATCATCCGGGGCGTGGGTAAGAGAACGCAGAATGTCACCCACGGTTTCGCCGCCGAAATGCTCGTCAATATTAGCTTGGTTGTCGCGCAATGGGCTGGTGGGCGGCGGGGCTGMGATAGCGTCAATCGCTCCATAGYCGCCGGTTTCAACAAGGGTTTGGATAAGGCCGGGCCACTGGTCTTTCGGAATGTAGTAGTCGGCGAATTCGGCGTAGATCGCGTCGCCCGGTCCCATGCGGGTGCCGGTAGTGCCTAGGAATTCGCCTAAGCGACCCGGCGCGCGTGAGAGTAGCAAGCTACCGCCAACATCCGGCACCAGACCAATACCGCATTCCGGCATGGCAATCTGGCTGTTTTCGCAAACGATACGGTGCGAGCCATGGCAGGAAACGCCAACCCCGCCACCCATGGTGAACCCCTGCATGAAGGCCACGTAAGGTTTTGGGAAGTTGAAGATTTTGGCGTTTAAGCGGTATTCATCAGCCCAGAATTTACGGCCGTAGTCGAAGTCTCCGGCGGAAGCAGTTCGATACATGTCAGCGATGTCTCCGCCGGCGCAAAAGGCTTTTTCGCCGGCTGCGTCGATCACCACCAAAGCCACGTCGTCGTCGTYGMTCCARTCRTCCAGCGCGGCTTCTATCGCCAGACACATTTCATAGGTTAGCGCGTTCAAAGCGTCCGGGCGCTTCAGGGTGATGCGTCCGGTTCTGCCAACCTTACGGATGTGGATGTCATCACTCATCCGCGTTCGGCCAGCAGGTGGCGCGCAACGATCAGGCGCATTATTTCATTGGTGCCTTCCAGTATCTGGTTAACCCGCAGATCACGCACAATTTTTTCGATTCCATAATCCGCAAGGTATCCATAACCGCCATGCAGTTGCAGGCACTGGTCTGCCACCTTGCTGGCGGCTTCGGTCACAAATTTCTTGGCCATGGCGCAATGTTTGCTGGCATCTGGTGCGTTCGTGTCAAGCTTCCATGCGGCTTGGCGCAGGAATACGCGGGCGGCCTGTAGTTCAATTTCCAGATCAGCCAGACGGAATTGCAGCGCCTGAAACTGGTCAATGGTTTTGCCAAATGCCTTGCGTTCACCCATATAGATCAGGGTTTTATCCAGCGCAGCCTGCGCAGCGCCAAGCGAGCAGGCGGAAATGTTCAGACGACCACCATCAAGCCCGGCCATCGCATAGCTAAAGCCTTTGCCCTCTTCSCCGAYCAGATTTTCCATGGGAATTTTGCAGTCATCAAACTGAAGCTGTCGGGTGGGTTGGCTTTTCCAGCCCATTTTTTCTTCCAGCCCGCCGAAGGACAGGCCATCAGCGCCGTCTTCTACGACCACAGTGGATATGCCTTTCGGGCCGTCTTCGCCGGTGCGCACCATCACGATGTAGGCGTCAGAATAACCGCCGCCGGATATAAACGCTTTGGTGCCGTTCAGGRTRTAGCCWTCGTTRYTRCGYTCRGCMCGGGTTTTMAGGGCGGCGGCGTCGGAGCCTGAACCGGGTTCGGTCAGAGCGTAAGACAGGATTTTTTCCATGCTCAGTGCGGGGGTCAGAAACCGTTCCCGCACTTGTTCATCCGCAAATTTGTCCAACATCGCTGCACACATGTTATGGATCGAGAGGAACGCGGCGACGGATATGCAGGACCGCGACAGRGCYTCAAACACCAGCGTTGCGTCCAGCCGGGTCAGRCCRGAGCCACCGTTYTCCTCGGACACATAAAGCCCGCCAAAACCAAGTTCGGCCAGTTGTGGCCACAGCGTTTTGGGGATGTTCGCGTCTCTGTCCCAGTCTTGGGCAAATGGGGCGATATGCTCCTCGCCAAAAGCGCGGGCCATGTCGAAAATTGCTTGCTGTTCACTTGATAATGAAAAATCCAAAACCTGCTCCGATAAGAATTGAACGTGCGTTCATTTTGAACGGATTGGTTGGCTCTGGCAAGTGGTCAATRGAGATTACCCCTTTAGAGATCGGCGTGRAATTCTTCWACSAGRTGYTSRACAACNTTTNCGCAGGGCCGATTGTTTGTCGTTTCCGGCATTGATAGCAGTATTGTAAACAACGCGCTGAGTATCAGCCGCTGTACCGCGCGCAACCAACTGCCGGGCGGCTTCGACTTCCTTTTTGCAACCGAGAATTTCGGCGTCTTCAGAGATTAGTTCAAGCAATTCAGCTATCAGATCAGAAAATGGCACCAGTTTGTGCTGCCCAAAATCGATCATACCTTCCGAAATTCCATARCGCTGYGCRCGCCARCGGTTTTCACCTATCAGGAAAGTATCATATATTCGCCAGCGTTGGTTTTTACGTGCAAGCCGCCACAACATGCGGGTCAGGCATTGGGTCAGGGCAGCGATTGTAAGCGTGGTTTCAAGGCGTGGGGATACATCGCAGATACGCGATTCWATTGTTGGGTAACGTGCAGAAGGGCGCAGATCCCACCAGATTTTTGAGCTGTCATCGATGACACCWACRTCGATRAGCAGTTTTACCGAACGCTCATATGTAGCCCAGCTATCCAGCGTTGGTGGCAACCCCGTACGGGGGAGATTGTCAAAAACCGTTAAACGATACGAATTCAGCCCGGTGTCATCGCCCTGCCAGAACGGCGACGACGTGGACATTGCCAGCAGGTGGGGCAGGAAATAGCTAAGTTGGTTCATCAAATCGATGCGCATGTCCGGCTCGGGTATGCCGATATGGACGTGCATGCCACAGATCAACATCCGCCGGACCACGCCRCCMAGRTCTTTGCGCAGGATATTGTAGCGCTCTTTGTCGGTGTGATGCTGGTCTTTCCAGTCGGCAAACGGGTGGCAAGAGGCGGCGATCGGGGCCAGCCCATATTTGGTCGCGTGTTTTGCAACTGTTGCGCGCAGGTGGCGCAGATCATCACGTGCTTGCGAAATATTTTTGCAAACGCCGCTGCCAATTTCGATCTGGCATTGCAGGAACTCTGGGCTGACTTTGCCCTGAAGATCGGCCTTGCAGGCGTCCATCATTGCGTCTGGTGCGCAGGCGAGATCAAAGGTCTCGACGTCCACAAGCAGGTATTCTTCTTCTATCCCAATAGTGAAAGCGGGTTCATTAACCTTCACGTCCCGATGCCCCCTGTTTTTGGCAGGAAAACAGGAAGTGTTGTGTCAATCAAGAAAAATGCGGCCCTGACGGGCCAATGCGTTGTCTCGCCCTGTCAGGCTCGGGGTGCCTCCGGCGGGAATATTTATGAAAAGAAGAAGGCTAGGGGCCGTCAATTTTCAATACTGCCGCCGGAGAGTTTTTTGTTTCAGTCGATAGCCTTAAAGTGGAATTCGCCGCCTTCTTTGATGCCTGAGGGCCAGCGTGAGGTCACAGTTTTGGTGCGGCTGTAGAACTTGAAGCTGTCCGGTCCGTGCTGGTTCAGGTCGCCAAACATGGATTTTTTCCAGCCGCCAAAGGTGTGATAGGCCAGCGGYACCGGMACCGGCACGTTGATKCCCACCATGCCGATATTGATGCGGTTGGCAAAGTTCCGGGCAGTGTCACCGTCACGGGTAAAGATCGCGCAGCCATTMCCGTATTCRTGGTCCATGGCGAGTGCGAGGGCTTCTTCATAGGTTTCGGCGCGTACCGTGGACAGGACGGGGCCGAAAATCTCGGTTTTGTAGATGTCCATGTCGGTGGTGACGTTGTCAAACAGATGTGCGCCGACRAAGAAACCGTTCTCATAGCCCTGCAATTTGAAATCGCGGTTATCAACCACAAGGGTGGCACCCTGATCGACGCCGGACTGGATCAGGCCCAGAATACGGTCTTTGGCCTCTTTGGTGATCACCGGTCCCAGATCCACATCATCGCCACCGGTATAGGGCGCAATGCGGAGTTTTTCGATRCGGGTCACCAGCTTTTCGATCAGTGCGTCGGCGGTTTCTTTGCCAACCGGCACCGCGACGGAAATCGCCATGCAGCGTTCGCCTGCGGCCCCAAAACCAGACCCGATCAACGCGTCAGCCGCCTGATCAAGATCAGCGTCGGGCATGATGATCATGTGGTTCTTGGCACCACCAAAACACTGCGCACGTTTGCCGTTAGCGGTGGCGCGGGCGTAGATATATTGCGCAATCGGGGTGGAGCCGACGAAGGACACGCCTTGAATGGTGTCGTTGTCCAGCAGCGCGTCGACAGCTTCTTTGTCGCCATTGACCACGTTGAAGACGCCGGCAGGCAGGCCCGCTTCATGGAACAATTCGCCCAGCATCATTGGCAGGGACGGGTCACGCTCAGATGGTTTCAGGATCACCGAGTTGCCACAGGCAAGTGCCGGGCCAACATGCCAAAGCGGCATCATCGCGGGGAAGTTGAACGGCATGATCGCGGCGACAACGCCCAAGGGCTGGCGCATGGAATACATGTCGATACCGGGACCTGCATCGCCAGTATAGTCACCTTTCAGCAATTCAGGCGCGCCAATACAATATTCGATAACTTCCAACCCACGCTGGATGTCACCCTTGGCGTCGGGGATGGTTTTGCCATGCTCGCGCGACAGCGCTTCGGCCAGCTTRTCCATGTCCCGGTTCAGAAGATGYACCATGTTCATCATCACCCGTCCGCGTTTTTGCGGGTTGGTAGCGCCCCACGCGGGTTGTGCAGCGGCGGCCAGTGCGACGACGGCGTCCATTTCAGATGTGGAAGCCATCGGTGCAAGTGACTGCACTTCGCCGGTGGCCGGGTTGAAGACGTCGGAAAAACGCCCGGATGTACCGGGTGTGTAGGCGCCRTTGATGTAGTGGGATAGCTCTTGCATGGTGTGCTCCTTGAAAACTCGCGCCATTCTAGCCTTGCAATTTTGATTGGGAAAGGGTCAATTTCCCAAAATGGTTTTGCAAAAATGCAAGGGCGTGATGGATATTAACTGGGATGACTTGCGAATATTTCTGGCCGTGACTCGGGCGGAAAGCATCACCGGGGCTGGGCGGCTGCTGAAACTTGATCCGGCCACGGTTGGTCGGCGTATTGGGCGGCTGGAAGAAGTTATGGGGACGGCACTGTTTGTCAAATCGTCGCAAGGCTATTCGCCAAGTGATGCAGGCCAGCGGTTGCTAGAGCGTGGACAGCGGATAGAGCAAGAGGTTTTTCTGGCGAAAGAAGAGCTGGGTGGGCATGCTGGCAAGCTAAGCGGGCAAGTGCGTATTGGTGCGCCAGACGGCAGTGCGAACTATCTGCTGCCACAGGTTTGCGCCGCCATCGTCGAGCAAAATCCAGAACTGGAGCTGCAAATCGTCGCCCTGCCAAGGGTGTTCAACCTATCCAGGCGTGAAGCCGACATGGCGATTGCCCTTAGCCAGCCGGCCAGCGGGCGTCTGAACGTGCAAAAAATAACCGACTTTCGTCTGCATCTGGCGGCCAGTAAAGCCTATCTGGTGAAAGAAAGCGAAATCAACACAATCAGCGACCTGTCTGCCCACAGGGTCGTGGGTTACATCCCGGATATGATTTTCGACAAAGAGCTGGATTACCTGGCCGAGATTGGGGCCGAGCAGGTTAATCTGGCCTCAAATTCGGTGTCGGTGCAGATTAATTTGTTACGTCAGGGGGCCGGGGTCGGAATAATCCACGATTTTGCGATGCCGTTTTGCCCGGAACTGCAACTGGTGCTGCCTGACCAAATCCAGCTTCAACGCAGTTTTTACCTGATCCGCCATGTTGCTGACAACAAAGTTGACCGCCTAAACCGGATCGCCGAGCTGATAACAACCGGAATCAGGCAGGAAGTCGCGCGGCTTGAGGCTACCCTTGACTAATAAGCAGCCAGCGGTGACGCTAACGTATCCGTGATAACAAGGAGTAGTCCATGCTTGTTCGCCAAATTCTGAATGCCAAAGCTACCAAGGGTGTCGTGACGATTGAACCCRGTACAACACTGTCTAACGCCGCCGAGACACTCACAAGCCGTCGTTTTGGGGCATTGATTGTCTCTAATGATGGTGGTGACACGGCCATGGGGATATTGTCCGAGCGTGACATCGTGCGCGAACTGGCAAAACGCGGTGCCGCCTGCATGAGCGAAAAAATCTCRGATGTGATGACCACCAAACTGGTCAGTTGTACCCGTGATGAAACCGCAGATCAGGTGCTTGAGAAAATGACCGAAGGACGGTTTCGCCATATGCCGGTGGTTGAAGACGGCAAAATGGTGGGGCTGATTTCAATTGGCGACGTTGTGAAGGCGCGGCTTTCGGAACTGGCGATGGAAAAGAACGCGTTAGAGGGGATGATTATGGGGCACTAGGCCTTGTAATCAACCGCGCAATATTGTTGCGTCTTGCAAAATAACCGGAGCCAACCCATGCGCATTGCCCTTTACCCCGGCACTTTTGATCCGATCACCTATGGCCATCTTGATATCATCCGGCGGGCCTCGGCCCTTGTTGACCGGCTGGTGATTGGCGTTGCGATCAACCGCGACAAGGGGCCGTTGTTTGATCTGGAAACCCGCGTAGCGATGATYGAAAAYGAATGYAAAAACACCTGCGCCGATATTGATATTGATGTTGTCGTCCACCCGTTTGAAAATCTGCTGATTGATTGCGCCCGCGATGTTGGCGCATCAATGATCATTCGTGGTCTGCGGGCGGTTGCGGATTTTGAATATGAATATCAGATGGTTGGCATGAACCGGGCGTTGGATTCGTCGATTGAAACAGTGTTCCTGATGGCCGATGCCAAGCATCAGGCGATAGCATCCAAACTGGTCAAAGAAATCGCACGCCTTGGCGGGGATGTGTCAAAGTTTGTGCCCCCCGCAGTAGAAAAAGCGCTGAAAGGTAGTTTCCGGAACTAGCCGAAAACTACCTTTTGCTTTTTTAGAAATACCCCAGCGGCGCGTGCAAATCGCCCGGAGGGCTAAAAGAAATGCGTCCCCTGGGGCGCTCTTTTATATCAGCTTACCCATAGCCACTGCGGTRTCGGCCATGCGGTTGGAGAAGCCCCATTCATTGTCGTACCAGGTCAGGATCCGCACCATTGTGCCGCCCATCACCTTGGTCTGGTCCATGTGGAACACGCTTGAATGCGGGTCGTGGTTGAAATCGCACGATACATTGGCAACTTCGGTATAGCCCAACACACCCTTCATCGGTCCGTCAGCTGCCGCCTTGATCAGCGCGTTAACCTCTTCGATCGTGGTGTCGCGGCTGGCTTCAAACACCAGATCCACCACCGATACGTTCGGCGTYGGCACCCGGATCGCCATGCCATCCAGCTTACCGTTCAGTTCCGGCAGCACCAGACCCACGGCCTTGGCCGCCCCGGTGGTTGTCGGGATCATCGACAGCGCCGCTGCGCGGCCCCGGTACAGATCCTTATGCATGGTATCCAGCGTCGGCTGGTCGCCGGTGTAGCTGTGAATGGTGGTCATGATGCCCTTGTTGATGCCGATGGCGTCGTTCAGCACCTTTGCCACCGGCGACAGGCAGTTGGTGGTGCACGACGCGTTCGACACAATCAGATCGTCCGACGTCAACACGTCATCATTCACCCCGTAAACGATTGTTTTATCAGCATCTTTGCCGGGGGCTGAGATAAGCACCCGCTTGGCACCACTTTCCAGCAATAGCTGCGCCTTGTCCTTGGCGGTGAAAATACCGGTGCACTCCATGGCGATATCAACATCACCCCAGGGCAGGTCCTTTGGATCGCGGATTGCAGTAACCTTGATCGGGCCACGGCCCACGTCAATGCTGTCGCCTGTTACTGTCACAGTGGCGGGAAAGCGGCCRTGMACGCTGTCAAACCGCAGCAAATGCGCATTGGTTTCCACCGGGCCCAGATCATTGATCGCCACMACTTCGATRTCAGTGCGCCCCGATTCAATGATTGCCCGCAGGATGTTGCGTCCAATTCGACCAAAGCCGTTGATTGCTACTTTTACCGCCATTTTCTGTTCTCCTGTTAAATGTATTTAGTGTGCCAATCTCATCTGCACACGGGTTACCGCCAATTTGTTCATTCCCACCCTAAGGTCAACCGCTATCGCCAAAACTTGATGTACTCGGTCAGATTCAGAAATTTCCGCCCGAGAAACACGCTCACATCCCAGCCATAGACAAAGAAATCTACGGCAAAGAAAATAAAAATAAGTAGTCCAAGAAAAATGGCGATTGTGTTGGTAATGGCCGGTCCTCCTAGGGGTCTTGTCGCAGCTCAATGTGGGCAAAATTGTCTATAGAAGCGCCTCAACCTTTGCCGCTGCCGCTGCCGCCGTGATGCCAAACTCCTCATAAAGACGCG
The DNA here is from genome assembly GCA_002732955.1 of Marinosulfonomonas sp. Classification (GTDB taxonomy): domain Bacteria; phylum Pseudomonadota; class Alphaproteobacteria; order Rhodobacterales; family Rhodobacteraceae; genus NVTR01. Next base: position 41,706 of record NVTR01000012.1, on the reverse strand, counting down.
GTGCGGGGGCCGAGGCTCCAAAACCGGTCATGCCAACGAAATCAGCCTTTTGCGATTTGCCACGCTCACCAAACAACCAGCGATCCCAGCCATCTCGCACACCGGCTTCTATGGCTACGCGTACCGGGCCACCGGGCAGAACTTTGCGCCTTGTGGCTTCGTCCTGCGCTGCGAACAGCTCCATACATGGCATGGATACGACGCGGGTGCCGATGCCTTTGGCTTGCAGRATGTCGCGGGCTTTCATCGCGATTTCAACTTCCGAGCCGGTGGCGATCAGGATCGCCTGACGTTTGCCGATCGCGTCGGCCAGAACATACGCCCCCTGAGCCGTCAGGTTCTTGTTCTTATGCTCGGTGCGCAGAACCGGCAGGCCCTGGCGGGAAAGTGCCAGAACCGACGGTGTTTTTTTGGTGGTCAGTGCCAGCTCCCAGGCCTCGGCGGTTTCCACCACATCGCAGGGGCGGAAGGTCCAGCTGTTGGGAGTGGCGCGGCAGATCGCCAGATGTTCGACCGGTTGGTGGGTTGGGCCGTCTTCGCCCAGCCCAATGGAATCGTGGGTCATCACATAAACCGTCGGAATCCCCATCAAGGATGACAAGCGCATCGCGCCGCGGGCGTAATCGACGAAGCACATGAATGTGCCGCCGTAGGGGCGCACGCCGCCATGCAGGGCCATGCCGTTCATTGCCGCCGCCATCGCRTGTTCGCGGATGCCGTAATGGATGTGTCTGCCCTTGCGGTTGTCAGGGCTGAATATCCCCAGATCAGCGGTGTCGGTCAGGTTGGAACCGGTCAGATCAGCCGAGCCACCAAAGGTTTCTGGCATGATCGGGTTGATAACTTCCAGCACCATCTGACTGGCCTTGCGAGTGGCGACCTTTGGCTGATCCACAGAGGCAAATTTCTTGAAGGCCTTGATTACAGACGACAATTTGCGCGGCGCGTCCATATCATAGACGCGGTAGAATTCCTTTTTGCGACCCATAGACAGGGTTGCATAACGCGCCTGCCATTCATCACGATCTGCCTCTCCGCGTTTGCCGATGGCTTCCCAATCAGACTTGATGTCAGCCGGAATGTCGAATGCACCATGGGTCCAGCCATAGGCGGCGCGGGTGGCTTTGATTTCGTCTTCGCCAAGCGGTGCGCCGTGGGCCTTATTGCTGTCCTGCTTGGCAGGGGAGCCAAAACCGATATGGGTTTTGCAGGCGATCATTGACGGTTTTTTGGTTTTCTTGGCAGCCTCAATTGCGGCGTCAATCTGGTCCGGGTCGTGGCCATCAATGGATTGCACATGCCAGCCCGCAGCCTTGAAGCGCAGCGGCTGATTGGTGATGTCAGACATGCTGATTTCACCGTCAATGGAAATGTTGTTGTCATCCCAAAGCACGATCAGCTTGCCAAGCTTTTGCATACCGGCAAGACCAATGGCTTCGTGGCTAATGCCTTCCATCAGGCAACCGTCACCTGCGATGACRTAGGTGTAGTGATCGACCACTTTCTTGCCAAAGCGTGCCCGCAGGTGTTCTTCGGCCATCGCCATGCCAACGGCGTTYGAAATGCCCTGCCCAAGCGGACCTGTGGTGGTTTCAATACCGCTCGCGTGGCCGTATTCCGGGTGGCCGGCAGTGATTGCGCCCCATTGACGGAAGTTTTTAATCTGCTCAATGGTCATGTCTTTATAACCGGTCAGGTGCAGCAGCGCGTAGAGCAGCATAGAACCATGACCCGCTGACAAAACGAACCGGTCGCGATCCGGCCAGTCCGGGTTTTGCGGATCAAACTTCAGGTGTTTTTCAAACAATACCGTGGCGACATCAGCGATGCCCATTGGCAGGCCGGGGTGACCCGAATTTGCCGCCTGAACGGCGTCCATCGCCAATACGCGAATAGCGCAGGCTTTTTTCCAATGGTCGGCGTGCTCTTTTCGTAGTGTCGCGATGTCCACGGGGCATTCCTTTCAGGCTTCAATAWWTGWTGWTGCGGTGATAACAGTCATAACCGGAAGTTCAAGCAACWGGCKTAYGGGTGGGCGGATATATCTCAATTTTCCAATCCGGGACGCTTTGACTTGACTTTATGGTCTCAGGTTTGAATTCTTGGACCTAAACCGAAAACATAAATCTGGGGGCATCAGCCAGAATGACGGACGTTGCAGAGTTGGAAAAACGTATAGCGGCTGCGCTTGAGCGGATAGGCGCCGGGTTGGGTAACCTGACACCGGGGCAATCAGGGGCCAATGTTTCTGAATTGCAGGAAGCACTGGATACTGAGCGCACAGCAAATGCCCAGTTGTCCGAGCGGGTTCTGGCAATTAAGAATAAGCAGGAAAGCCTGGTTAAAGATATGGAAGCCGAGGTCGCCAAACTACGCGARGAACTGTCTGGTTCTGATGAGCATGTTCAGAAAATGAAACGGGTTAACCGAAAACTGCGTGAAAACAATCGTGCTTTACGGGATGCAAACAAGCAGGGTGTCGGAGACCCGGAGTTGATCAATACTGGTATGGATGCAGAACTGGATGCGCTGCGGGCCAGCCGGGAATCTGATCGCGCTGAACTGGATGCGATTCTGGTTGAGCTGAAACCCCTGGTAGAAGGAGCCGCCAGTGCCTGAGRTCAAAATCACCATCGGAGGCCGCGAATTCGAAGTCGCCTGTCAGACCGGAGAAGAACACTACCTGAAATCGGCCGCATCGTATCTGGATGCAGAAGCATCSGTGCTTACCAATCAGATCGGGCGGATGCCGGAAAGCCGGATGTTGTTGATGTCTGGCCTGATGCTGGCCGACAAAACTGCCGGGCTGGAAGAGCAGATGCGCACGCTGGAAGAAAAACTAAGCGCGCAAAAGACGTTGATTGATGAGATGCGCAATCAGCCTAAACCGGAACCGCAAACYGTTGAAGTTGCAGTTATTCCAACCGCGTTGAGTGATAGTCTGGCGGAATTGGCAGCGCGGGCGGAATCGCTGGCCACAGCGGTGGAAGAAAAAGCCGCCGGATAAACTGACCAAAATGAAAGCCCGCCTGTCAGGCGGGCTTAGGTCTATATTTGGTGCCMRATTTCAGGCGTTGGTTTTGCGAATATTCTCGGCGGCTTCTTTATCAAACGCCACACCTTTGTCTTCCAGCAACTGGTCCAGTTCCCCTGAAAGGGTCATTTCTATRATAATGTCACAACCACCAACGAATTCGCCTTTGACATATAGCTGCGGAATCGTAGGCCAGTCAGAATATTCYTTGATACCCTGACGGATGCCATCATCAGCCAGCACGTTTACGTCGGAATATTCGACGCCCATGTAGTTCAGGACCCCGGCAACCTTTGACGAAAATCCGCATTGCGGCATCGTCTTGGTGCCCTTCATGAACAGGACAACATCGTTGTCGGTGACGGTTGTTTTGATCTGTGTATTTGCGTCGGTCATATYTTATTCCTTTCGGCTTTTTCCAAAGGCCTGAAACCAGCGTTGCGCATAGGTTTCGTCGTCATTTAACGTTCGTGGTGAAGATGGCATAAAAGGGTAGCGCCCCGATGCAGCGTGGTTGCCGGGCAAAGACGCCGCCATATTGTTCGTGCGCAGAGCAGCGCGGACGTGATCCAAATCGAGTGTCATTGTTACCGGGTCTGGTTCGGCGCGACGGTTCTGGCCAAACGCGCCGGTAAGGGGGCGGTATTTATCACGTTTCAAGTTGAGTTCGACCAACACGGCAACGGCCAATATCGCGCCGGTGACARCTATGATCCAGAAAACGACTACCACTGTTTCACTCCGGTGCCTTCGTGGTCAGGGCGAGAGCGTGTAGTTCACCAGCGTTCCCGTCCATTTTTCCTTTGAGTGAGGCGTAAACCGCGCGTTGTTGTTGCACCCGATTTTGGCCTGCAAAGCTTGCGTCAACCACTTCGGCTGCGTAGTGATTCCCATCCCCCGCCAGATCGGTGATTGTGATCTGTGCGTCAGGGAATGTTTCCCGGATCAGATCTTCGATTTCCTGAGCTTCGATAGCCATTTGCGCGCCTCCGTRCATATTGATGTCAGATGTAGTGCGCCGGGGCGAATGGTGCAAGTGACGTGGTGCCTCAGGTAACGGCTTCGGCAAAGCTGGTGCGGTAGGTTTCTGTTAACCCGTCAAGCGGAGTGCTGGATTTGCCAAAGCTGACTTGATCACCGCCAAATTTACCGACGGATTCGATTGTCACGTTGGCRCTGCCTGCTGCGACCATCAGRGCTTCGGCCTGATCGAAGTTGCAGGCAATCAGGTAACGGGCCTGATCTTCGCCAAACAATGTGGCGGTGTCGTCGGTGTTCAGGGTMACGCCRACRCCCGCGTCTTCSGCCAGTTCAAAGGCGGCCATTGCCAGACCGCCATCGGATAAATCGTTGATTGCGGTGATCAATTGATGGTTGGCGCGGACAAAGTCGCCGTTGCGTTTCTCGGCTGCCAAATCGACGTGCGGCGCATCGCCGTCTTCGCGGTTGAACACCTCGGCCAGTAAGGCGGACTGGCCAAGGTGGCCTTGGGTTTCGCCGATCAACAGGGCGACATGGCCGTCGCGGACTTGCCCGGCAATCAGGTGGTCGGGGTCTTTGATGATACCAACCGCACCGATGGTCGGGGTGGGAAGAATGCCGGTGCCGTCGGTTTCGTTATACAGGCTGACATTGCCGGAAACGATTGGCATATCCAGCGCCGAAACGGCCGCACTAATACCTTTGATCGCGCCAACGAACTGGCCCATGATTTCGGGTTTTTCCGGATTGCCAAAGTTCATGTTGTCGGTSGTTGCCAGCGGTGTAGCCCCGACGGCTGTCAGGTTTCGATAGGCTTCCGCCACCGCCTGCGCGCCGCCTTCAAACGGGTTTGCCATTACATAACGGGGGGTTACGTCGGAAGTGAAGGCCAGCATTTTGTCGGAGCCGTGGATRCGCACGACGCCTGCGCCCAGACCGGGGACACGYACCGTGTCGCCCATGACCTGTGTGTCGTATTGCTGATAGACCCATTGCTTGGCGGCGTAGTTGGGGGACGAAATCAGYGCGCGCAGYCCGTCRATYGGGTCAACCTGTGGCACCGGGTCCATTGCCAGGGCAGGGGGTGTTTCGACCCAAGGGCGGTCATATTCCGSGGCATTGCCCGACAGTGCCTTAAGCGGCAGATCGGCCATGGTTTTACCGTTGTGGATGATTAAGAATCTATCTTCATCAATGGTTTCACCGACGATTGCAAAATCCAGATCCCATTTGTCGAACACGGCTTTTGCCTGAGCTTCCAATTCGGGGTTCAGGATCATCAGCATGCGTTCCTGACTTTCCGAAAGCATCATTTCATAGGCGSTCATCGCGTCTTCGCGGATCGGCACGTCGTTCAGGTTCAGGCGTATTCCYAGRTTGCCCTTATCGCCCATTTCAACGGCTGAGCAGGTCAGACCAGCGGCCCCCATGTCTTGTATGGAAATTACCGCCCCGGTGGCCATCAGTTCCAGCGTTGCTTCCATCAGGCGCTTTTCGGTAAATGGATCACCCACCTGTACTGTGGGGCGTTTTTCTTCAATATTTTCATCGAATTCCGCGCTGGCCATGGTGGCACCACCAACYCCGTCCCGCCCGGTTTTGGCCCCTAGGTAAACCACCGGCATCCCAACACCAGAGGCGGCGGAATAGAATATTTTGTCGGTGTCAGCGAGGCCAGCAGCAAAGGCRTTRACCAGACARTTGCCGTTGTAGGCCGGGTGGAAACGCACCTCACCACCGACTGTTGGCACGCCAAAGCAGTTACCGTATCCGCCGATGCCGTCCACCACGCCGTTGACAAGCTGGCGGGTTTTGGGGTGGTCTGGTTCGCCAAACGACAGGGAATTCATCGCCGCAATCGGGCGGGCACCCATGGTGAACACGTCGCGCAGAATGCCGCCCATGCCGGTGGCGGCACCCTGGTAGGGTTCGATGTAACTGGGGTGGTTGTGGCTTTCCATTTTGAAAACAACGCACTGGCCGTCGCCRATGTCGACRATGCCRGCATTTTCRCCGGGGCCGCAGATGACTTGTGGGCCYKYYGTTGGCAGGGTGCGCAGCCATTTTTTTGAAGACTTGTAAGAGCAGTGTTCGTTCCACATCGCCGAGAATATGCCCAGCTCAGTGTAACTGGGTTCGCGGTTCAGAAGGCGGATGATTTCGGCGTATTCAGCGTCGTTTAACCCGTGGGCTTTGATTAGGTCTTCGGTGATTTCTGGTTCAGACATGGTCGCGTTTCATCCCCCGGGAATCTGCTGATCACCCCATACGATGCCTGCCGCCGGGGGGGAAGGGGGCTGGGGGGAAATGGTGGGTGGAATGGTGCATGTGAACACGCAAKCAATGGGAAGTCACTTTAGCCCGTGCCCCTTTGTTGGGTAGTTTTTCACAAGGAAAATGGTGGGGTGAAACCCCACCCTACGYYGCCCCNTAAAAATCGCCCTCAGCCGCGCGYTCAAGAATATCCAGCATGATGTCTTTGACTTCCAGCGCTTCGGCCAGCAGTTCGGGGGGCAGGGTTTTGCCGCCATAGATCATCATGTCCATATCAAGTGTGGTGATCCAGAGGTCGCCGTTTTCGTCTTCCACCAGTGACACCCGGCAGGGCAGGTAGGCGGCGAACGCGATATCAAATTCGACCATTTTAGCGGCTGTCAGCGGATTGCAGTAGAGATAGATGTTCAGCTTGCGCCATGGCTCACCGGTCATTGCCGCCACCTGATCACCCAGGGGCAGTTCGCCTACACCGCGGATGTTGCGCTCAATCGCGATTTGTTTGATCGACTGGTCGACTTCTTCAAAGGTAAGGCCTTCGTCGACCTTTACGCTCCAGACTGTCGCGGCGGCAGAATTGCCGGTTTCGATCAGCCGGTCACCCATAGCTTTGTAGGTTGCGAATGCTTTGTCATCAAACCCGTCAAAAGCGGTTTTGTATTTGTAAAGCTCTGGCCCTTTCCAGATCATCAGACCAACAGCGACGACGCCGATAAGTGCCAGAATATTGCGGATAAAGCCCATTTGAAATTCCCCTGAACGCATTTCAATTTATACATCTTGATACATGAATGTCGGGAGTTTTCAAACCCCAAGCCGTTTGGCGCGGTTTCCACGTCAAAATTGTGACCAGAGCCGGTGTAGTCAAAATTGACGCCGGTACCTTATAAGTGCGGGTCCGTGGAATTTTAGGCTTTTCTCAAAATATTTCGCAAGGCCTGTCGAAATCGGGCCACGCCATTCGTTCTTGGTGTACTCTGGAAAAAGAAACATGAGGAAAAAYCATGAAATATCTTGCATTGATCTATTCRGCACCTGACGCCGGACCACAGCCGGACAGCCCGGAATTTGGCCCCTATATGGCGGTTTGGCAGTCGATTACCGACACCTATACCAATGATGGCGTTATGGTCGCGGGCGAAGCGTTGCAGCCGGTGGAAACCGCCACGTCAATTCGCATCCGCAATGGCAAGACCGAATTGACTGACGGTCCTTTTGCCGAAACCAAGGAACATTTGGGTGGGTTCTACATGTTTGAATGTGATACCCTGGATGACGCTATACGGTATGCCAAAATGATCCCGACGACAGAACATGGCACCGTGGAAGTGCGCCCGATTATGACCTTTGAATAACCGATGAAAGCGGCCCCCGATCCTGTCCATATGGCAATCGAATACACCCTTAGACAGGATCGGGGGCGGCTGATCGCGGCCCTTGTGGCGGCGATTGGCAATTTTGAACTGGCCGAGGAATGTTTGCAGGACGCAACCGAAAAGGCCCTTACAGACTGGGCCAGGAATGGCATTCCCAAGTCCCGGCGTGGCTGGTTGCTCCAGGTGGCGCGTCGGCGAGCCATAGATCAGTTTCGCCGCCAGAAGCACTTTGGTCAGTGGCGACCCCAGCTTGAGCAAATGGCCCAAGAGGTTGAAATGGATTCCAATGCCTCCCCCCCGGATATCCCTGACAAGCGGTTGGAGTTAATCTTTACCTGCTGCCATCCGGCACTGGATGCAAAAAGCCGCGTAGCGCTGACRCTGCGTACCGTCGGTGGTTTAACGACGACAGAAATTGCCCGCGCGTTTCTGGATAAAGAAACCACCATGGGTCAGCGGCTTAGCCGGGCTCGAAAAAAGATTACCCTGTCGGGAATACCATTTGCGGTGCCGGGGCCGGAACAGTGGGATGAACGTCTGGCCTCAGTTCTGGCGGTGATTTATTTGATATTCAACGAAGGTTATGTGGCCAGTTCCGGGGAAGCGGTAATACGGGTGTCGCTGTGTGAAGAGGCGATATATCTGGCGCGGTTACTGGATCATCTACGCCCGGATGAGCCAGAGATCATGGGATTGTTGTCACTGATGCTGACCACCCATGCGCGGCGCGGCGCACGGGTGTCTGCTGACSGGGCTTCGGTGGCGCTGGATGAGCAGGATCGCAGGTTATGGGAGCCGGAAATGATTGAAGAAGGAGCCGCAGTGTTGGAGCGGGCGATGGCGCTAAGTCAGGTCGGGCCCTATCAGATCAAGGCCGCAATTTCGGCGCTGCATGTTGCACCGGTTCGTGCCGAAGGAACAGACTGGACGCAGATATTTCTGCTGTATGAAAATTTGCTGAATTTTGAGCCRACGYCGGTGGTTYTTCTGAACAGAGCGGTGGCATTGGCCGAAACTGGCGAAATTCCGTGCGCATTGGAAGAATTTGAACGCTTGAGCAACGATTTGCATGGGTATCAGCCGTTTCATGCGGCCCGAGCGGAGTATCTGATTCGTTTTGGCAGGGACGTTTCGGGGGCGCTGCAAGCATATGACCGGGCGATTGAACTTGCGGGAAATACGGCTGATCGTGCTTTTCTGGTTGCGCGCCGGGATCGGAATATTCACTGAATTCAGTAACTTACATTCACATATTAGAATGTATTCGATTTGGCCAAAAAAAGTGGCCGGGCAAAGCCCGGCCAAGTCCAACAGGGAGGTGAAGCTGATTAGAGTTTCCTCAACCATCAGCGTCACGTTAAATCTAGGGATAAGGGCCTGTTGGTTCAAGAACAAAGGTAAAAAAATGYTGCATCCAGCTATGCATTTTTTGCATGGCTTGGATATATCTAACCAAGGTCTTGATCTTTCTGTCTTTTTCTAAGCGCCTTWATTTCTTCCATCACAAAATCCCGAAAAGCGGCGATGCGCTTGGAATGTCGCAATTCTTCGGGGTAGGCGAGGAAAACCGGTACTTCATTTGACTTAACATCTGGCAGAACCTGCACAAGATTTTCGGAAACTTCTGTTACATAATCTGGCAGTACGCCGATGCCCAGATCGCTTTGCACAGCCTGTAAAACGCCAAAATAATTATTCACGTTCAGTAATTTCGGAATGTCGGTCGCCAGTAATTCCTGAACAAGTTTCGCCCCGGCGGAGACCTGGGTTGAACTGGTGTTCTGACAGATCAGCCTGTGGTCAGACAGCTCGGTTACCATTGTTGGTGTGCCGTTAGCATCCAGATAGTCCTGAGTTGCATAGAGCCGCATGTGAACACCCATAAGGCGACGCCGGATCAGGTCAGCCTGGCTGGGTTCCTTCATACGAATGGCGACATCGGCCTGACGCATCGGCAAATCCAGAACATGTTCGTCCAGCATCAGGTCAATTTTCAGGTCGGGGTATTTATCATAAAGCTTGTGCAGGCGCGGCGCGAGCCAGAGGCTGCCAAAGGCGATTGTGGTGGTGATACGCAGTTGGCCGAATACTTCTTCTTCGCTGTCGCRTATGTGGGCGGCGGCGGCTTCCAGGTTTTTGGACATGGCTCGGGTGGCTTCAAACAGTAATTCGCCCTGTTCGGTAAGAATCARTCCGCGTGCGTGACGGTGGAAAAGGATGCTGTTCAGGCTCTCTTCCAGCGCACGAATTTGCCGTGATACAGCGGACTGCGACAGGTGYAGGGTATCGCCGGCATGGGTCAGACTGCCGGCGTCAGCCACCGCGTGAAATATTCTTAACTTATCCCAGTCCATATTCGCCATTCCATTGCTAACAGGGGCATGTATTGGCAACAGAGTTACCGATACGATCAACGTAAACCAAACACTGTCGTGATGTGGAATTTATTTTGTAGGTCAGCAAATTTGACCTATACTGACTGCAAGCCAYGAGCAATGGAGATACCATGGGTCAGAACGATATWTCGCTTCACGACAAGTTCGATCTGGAAAAGTCACCGGTWTTGATGAACGGGACGCAGGCGCTGGTACGCCTGATGCTGATGCAAAAAGAGCGTGACAAGGTCGCCGGGCTGAACACCGCTGGATTAGTGACAGGSTACCGAGGATCGCCYGTSGGGGCGGTGGATATGCAGATGACCCGCGCGTCGGCGGATCTGGAAGCGGCGGATGTGGTTTTTCAGGCAGGTTTGAACGAAGATTTGGCGGCAACGGCACTGTGGGGCTCACAACAGGCTGAACTGCGCGGTGAGGGCAAGTTCGACGGGGTGTTCGGGCTTTGGTACGGCAAGGGGCCGGGGGTTGACCGCTCGGGCGATGTGATGCGCCACGCTAATATGGCCGGGACGTCGCCACATGGTGGTGTGCTGATGGCCATGGGGGATGACCACACCGGGGAAAGTTCAACCACTTTACACCAATCGGACTGGGCGATGGTGGATGCGTATATGCCGGTTCTGTCGCCTGCCGGAGTGCAGGAAATACTGGATTATGGGATTTATGCCTATGCGCTGTCGCGTTTCGCCGGGGTCTGGACGGGTCTCAAGGTGATGAAAGACACGATTGAGGTGACATCCGTGGTGGATGGTGATCCGCACCGGATGAAGCTGAAAGCGCCGAAATTCAAGATGCCCGAGGGTGGGCTGAATATCCGGTTGGTGGACACYCCTGTGGCGCAGGAAACGCGGACAATAGACTACAAGAGGTTCGCAGCGGAAGCCTTTGCGCGGGCTAATAAAATTGACAAAGTTGGCTGGCCGAAGAAGGGTGCAAAAATTGGTTTCGTGGCTGCGGGGAAGAATTGGCTGGATCTGGARCATGCGATGTCACTGTTGGGCATTGACCGGGCAGAAGCCGCGCGACTTGGAATAACCACCTACAAGGTGGCGCAAGTGTTTCCGCTGGACATGCGCAGTTTCAACGAATGGGCGGACCAGCTGGACCTGATCGTGGTGGTTGAGGAAAAGCGCAAGCTGCTGGAGGTTCAGGTCAAGGAAGCGATATTCGACGACCGCCGCGGGCGGCGTGTTTATGGCTGGATGAAGGACGGGGAGGAGCTATTTCCGACACGGTTTGCACTGGACCCGATCCACATTGCCAAGGCGGTTGGTGGTATTTTGCAAGAAGAAGGTTGCGGCACTGACGGCATCAAGTCAGGCTTGCAAACCATTGCAAACGCACAGAAATCAGATAACGCGCCTGAACTGGCGACGCGGCTGCCCTATTTTTGTTCCGGCTGTCCCCATAACAGTTCCACCAAGGTGCCTGAAGGCTCACGCGCCTATGCCGGTATCGGGTGCCATTATTTGGTGCAGTGGATGGATCGCAGTACCGTTGGCTTTACGCAGATGGGCGGCGAAGGGGCGAACTGGATAGGTGAGGCGCCGTTTTCCAAGACCGGCCATGTGTTTCAGAATATTGGCGACGGCACCTATAACCATTCTGGCATTCAGGCGATCCGGGCGGCGGTGGCTGCCGGGACCACCATGACCTACAAAATCCTGTTCAATGATGCAGTGGCGATGACCGGCGGGCAGGCCAATGAAGGCGGGCTGGATGCAGCGCGCATTGCCCATGAAGTGMGGGCAATGGGGGTCAGTGATCTGGTGGTGATATATGATGACAAGGAAGATATTGAGTTTGCGGATTTCCCGAAGGGTGTGGAAAAACATACCCGGGATGAGCTGTTAAGTGTTCAGGAAAGAATGCGCGAAATCAAAGGTGTGTCGGTCATACTTTATGTTCAAACCTGCGCGGCGGAAAAGCGGCGTCGGCGTAAACGCGGGCTGTTCCCGGACCCGGATAAACGGGTGTTTATCAACACCGATGTTTGCGAAGGTTGCGGTGATTGCGGGGTGCAGTCGAACTGCGTTTCCATCGTGCCGGTGGAGACTGAGATGGGGCGCAAGCGGGCGATTGATCAGTCRAGCTGCAACAAAGATTTTTCCTGCGTGAACGGGTTTTGCCCGTCGTTTGTRACMATTGARGGKGCGAAAATCCGCAAGGCTGCAACTGCAGAAGTCGATGTAGTTGAACTGCCTGATCCGGTTTTGCCRGTRATAAACGGCACMCATAACGTAGTGATYACCGGGGTTGGTGGYACTGGGGTGGTGACCATTGGGGCGATATTGGCAATGGCGGCGCATTTGGACGGTAAAGGGGCCGGGATGATGGAAATGGCCGGCCTCGCGCAAAAGGGCGGTGCGGTACATATCCATTGTCGGCTGGCCAATAARCCCGARGATATTAATGCAATCCGGGTCGCCGTGGGGGAGTGTGACGCACTTATTGGCGGTGATCTGGTGACCAGTGCCGGGGCGAAGACTTTGGGTCTGATGCGTGCCGGGACTGGCGGCGCGGTGGTGAATTCCCATGAGATTATCACTGGAGATTTCACCCGCGATACCGAATTCAAGCTGCCGATTGAGCAGTTGGAGCTGTCGATGCAGGCGCGCCTGAAAGATCGTTTAGCGATGTTTGACGCAAGTGAACTGGCGCGGGTGCTGATGGGGGATTCGATTTATTCCAATATGATGGTGCTGGGGGCAGGCTGGCAACGTGGGCTGGTGCCGCTTAGTCAGGATGCAATATTGCGTGCGATTGAGCTGAACGGGACAGCGGTTGAGAAAAATAGGCGCGCGTTTGAGCTGGGCAGGTGGGCAGTTGTTGAACCGGCGGCGGTAGCGAAATTGCTGGAAGGTGAAGTGGTAGAGAAGCCTAAATCACTGGAACAAAAGATTGATTTCTTTGCCGATCATCTGGTGGCGTATCAGTCGCGCAGGTTGGCAAAGCGCTATCGTAAACTGGTGGCGAAATTTGATGACCCGGCGCTGAAAGAAGCTGTCGCCAGAGGCTATCACAAGGTGTTGGCCTATAAGGATGAATATGAAGTCGCGCGCCTGTTGGTTGGGACTAAAGAAAAGGCGCGCGCCGAATTTGATGGGGAATTGAAGCTGAGCTATCATCTGGCGCCGCCGATTTTTTCACGCGTTGGCGCGAATGGGCGGCCCATTAAAAAACAATACGGGCGTGGAATGGAACGGATGTTTCCACTGCTGGCTCGGTTCAAGCGGTTGCGGGGTACACCGCTGGATTTGTTTGGGTATTCTGCTGACCGCCGTGCGGAACGGGCAGCCATTCGCAGCTATGAGGCTGATATGAAAGAGGTATTGACCGCGTTGTCTGCGGAGCGGATGGCAAGTGCGGTGGCGCTGGCAGAATTGCCTTTGTCGGTGCGTGGATTYGGGCCGGTACAGGCGACAAGCAGGGCAGTGGCGGATAAGCGGCGTGCGGAATTGCTGGCGGCGTTTCATGGTGAAGAAAGTTCGCTGGCGGCAGAGTAGAGTTACAAAATTGAGGCCCTTACGGGCCAAGAGATGTCTCGCACCCCACGGGGGCGCTCGGATGGCGCTGCGCGCGGCGAGTATTTTGGAACAGAAGAAGGCGGGTTGGGCGTGTGGGCGCTAGAGATGTACCCGGCCTTTTGCAWTCATGTCTTCAAGGACTGCAAAGGATTTTTTATTGGACAGTCCGGGGCTGAGCAGCGGGGCGTTGCTGTCGATGCTCCGCTTGTCCAGGGCTTGTGAGATGTTGATAACGTTCACCGGCGAGGGGACTTTTTTTGCTTTGTTGAACACCTGTTCACCCATGCSCGGCTGRGGTTGCAGGCCGAATTGTTGCGCAATAAAATCCATAGCGCCAGGTTTTTCGATGTTAACCACCAGCAGGTTCCGGCGGTTCTGAAAATGCGCTAAAACGCGATCAAAATGCTTTGAGCGCCGCAAAATTTCATGCTCGAAGGTTTTCACCGGGAAATTGCGTTTGAACACATGTTCCAGACTAAGCAGGTATTTTTCGACCGGGCGGCAGTTTAGAATGAATTGCGCGTTTTCATAGTGGGCATCATAGGCTTTGAAGGGACGGTTCTGGCCCTTGTCGGAGAAGCACTCGAAGTCTTTTGTAGGCCAGTCTTTTGAGGTGTGCAGACTGTTTAACCCACAGGATTTAAAGAAATTATGCAGCGATGTCGTTCCGGTACGCGGATGGCCGATTACGAAATACTTGGTGGCGCCTTTGGGTCCGCGCGGGGAGGTGCGAAAATGWAGCGACATGCGCAGGTCGATTATGCTTTCCGAAATGTCGAAAAGGTCAAACATATTTCGCCCTCAAAAACTTCGCACTGTTCCTTAGCGCCTTACATGGGTATTGCTGCCCAGAGCAAGTGACATGAGGCTTATTATGGCTGTTGGGATATTTGATTCAGGGCTGGGCGGACTGACGGTTTGGGAAGCCGCGTCGGCGCGGTTGCCGGATGTGCCGTTTGTTTATTTTGGCGACAATGCCAACACGCCTTACGGAGTTCGCGACGCTGACGATGTGTATGAGCTGACCAAGGCCGGGGTTGAACGGTTGTGGGAAGCGGGCTGTGATCTGGTGATACTGGCCTGCAACACCGCGTCTGCGGCGGCGCTGCGCCGCATGCAGGAAAGCTGGATTCCAAAGGAAAAACGGGTACTTGGGGTGTTTGTACCGTTGATTGAGGCGCTAAGCGAGCGCGACTGGGGGGATAATTCGCCGCCCCGTGAGGTTGGCGTCAAGCATGTGGCGTTGTTTGCCACCCCKGCSACMGTGGCSAGCMGRGCGTTYCAGCGGGAATTAGCGTTTCGTGCCATAGGGGTAGACGTCGAAGCTCAGGCWTGCGGCGGGGTTGTGGATGCGATTGARGAGGGCGACATGATMYTGGCCGARGCRTTGGTGCGCAGYCATGTGGATGCTCTGTTGCGCAAGATGCCCGTACCGGATGCCGCCGTTTTGGGATGTACCCATTATCCGCTTATGGAACAGGTGTTTAGCGAGGCTTTGGGCGAAGGCGTAAAGGTGTTTTCGCAGGCGAGCCTTGTGGCCGAGAGCCTTTCGGATTATCTGGAACGCCATCCAAGCATGTTGGGGCCGGGCGATGAGCCTATGTTCCTGACCACAGGGGACCCGAGGAAAGTGACCGACAGAGCGACACAGTTTATGCGACGACGGGTGGAGTTTATTTCCGCGTGACGCGCTCGCGTCTTGTCCCATATTTCGTGCAATTGGTAACATTGGTACCGATGAATTRTACAAACCCTCTGAAAGTTGACCGATGACAYATAAAATCGCCATCCTTGGAGCCTCTGGTTATACCGGGGCTGAGCTGATCCGGCTGATTGCCASCCATCCCGAAATGCAGATTGTCGCGCTGTCGGGGGACCGCAAGGCGGGGATGGAAATGGCGGAAGTGTTTCCACATTTGCGGCATCTGGAACTGCCCAGGCTGGTGAAGATTGCCGAGATTGATTTTAGCGGGGTGGATTTGTGTTTTTGCGCGTTGCCCCATGCGACGTCGCAGGCGGTGATCAAGGAGTTGCCGCTCGATTTGAAAATCGTCGACCTGTCGGCTGATTTCCGGCTGCGKGATSYRRAGGWMTAYGCSRMRWSSTATGGTRRWMMRCATGRYGCGCCSSAWYTRCAGSCCGAGGCRGTYTATGGSCTGACSGAATTTTACCGYGAMGAAATCMRMRMMGCMCGKCTGGTGGCSGGRACYGGSTGTAAYGCGGCMACCGGSCARTAYGCGSTKARCCCGCTGATRRCMGSCGGGSTGATTGATCTGGATGAKATCRTSATTGATCTRAAGGCYGSSGTGTCSGGGGCMGGSCGSGCGCTMMRKGAGAATCTGCTGYWTGCKGAAYTGTCCGAGGGSTWYCASGCTTAYGCCGTTGGCGGSRCGCAYCGGCATYTGSCGGAATTYGATCAGGAATTYTCGCGYCTTGCCGGRCGSGASGTKCRSGTTCAGTTCACCCCGCAYCTGATTCCGGCGAACCGGGGCATACTGGCGACGGTGTATGTGCGCGGCGACGCTGAGGCGATTCACCGGACTCTGGTGGATGCTTATGACAACGAACCGTTCCTGGAAGTGCTACCTATTGGCACGCACCCCTCGACGAAGCACGTTCGGGGCTCTAACTTTGTACATATCGGCGTGGTTGCGGATCGGTTGGCTGGCCGGGTGATCGTAATCGCAGCACTTGATAATCTGACCAAGGGGTCCAGCGGGCAGGCGATACAGAACGCCAACCTGATGCTGGGGCTTGATGAAACCATGGGGCTGACAATGGCCCCGGTATTTCCGTGAGGGATTTGTTATGGCTGGCATGAAGGGTCTGAAGAAAACACGACGCATTCAGGTGATWTTGGTCGCGGTGGTGGCGCTGGCGCTTTCGACGGCGATGATTGGCTATGCGATGCGCGACGGGATCAATTTCTTTCGCTCCCCTTCGCAAGTGGCCGAGGTTCCGCCGGGACCAAAAGAAGTGTTTCGCATTGGTGGGCTGGTGGAAACCGACACACTTGTGCGCGGTGTTGGGACGCAGATCAGCTTTTCGGTGACCGATGGTGGGGCGACGATACCGGTGGTCTATACCGGCGTGTTGCCGGATCTGTTTACCGAAGGCCAGGGCATGGTTGCGACCGGGCGACTGGTGGACGGGGTCTTTGAGGCGTCTGAGATTCTGGCCAAGCATGACGAAAATTATATGCCCAAAGAAGTTATAGATGCCCTGAAAGAACAGGGGATTTATGTGGAGCCRGCGAGCTAGGAAACTGGATTGAGACGCCTTTCGGCGTCTGGTTTTTTGTTTGCCAACCCTGTCGGGTTGGCGGTGCCTCCGGCGGAAGTATTTATAAAAAGAAGAAGATTGATTTGGTGGTGTTTGGGCAGCACCGTTCGGTGACGTTAGTCTAAATTAACCCGGTTTTAGCAAAGTGATACGCGAATTTTCACGTATTTGGACCTTGCTGAATGGAACGTATTAAAGCGATTGCCCAAGAAATTGTGGCCCGTGAGGGTGGCTATGTGAATGACCCGGATGATCCCGGTGGGGCGACGAAGTTTGGGGTAACCATTGGCACTTTGCGCCGGTTGGGGATTGATCTGACCGGCGAAGGTAAGGTGACGCATGCCGATGTTCGGGCGATGACCCGCGATAAGGCGCGAGATATTTACATTCGCGATTATTTTTACCGGCCACAGATTGATAAGCTGCCGGATGYTTTGCAGGCGTCGGTGTTTGACATGTATGTCAATGCCGGCGGCAATGCGGTGAAAATAWTGCAACGCCTGCTGCGCGATATGGGGCATMRRGTGGCGGTGGATGGTTTGATCGGGCCGCAGACTTTGCGGGCTGTGGAACTGGCGTTCGATGAGGCACCGGATCATATTGCGGATGCTTACGGAATAGCGCGGCGGAATTACTATTATAGTCTGGCGGATCGGCGTCGCGCGTCGCGCAAGTACGCGCGGCGTCGCGATGGTGGTAAGGGGGGSTGGATAAAGCGGGCCGAGGRATTTATTTCTGAGCGGTATCATCTGTCGGACGCGCAGCACAAAGCGAGGGTGGCGGCATGGGGGTAATCAGCGCGCTGATGGCTATGTTGTTTGGCAATGGGCGTAATGTGGTGAGCGACACTGTGGAGGTGTTTCGGGAAAACACCGAAGCCGCTGCGATGCGTGAAGCCGGATATCGCAGTGATGCCCTGCAACAGTTTGCGGCTGAGTTTGCAGTGCCGCGCAGAGGCATGTTTGACCGGTTCATGGACGGGCTGAACCGGGTGCCGCGCCCGATGATGGCGCTGGGGACCATTGGTTTGTTTGTTGCGGCGATGGTTGACCCGATCTGGTTTGCCAGCCGGATGCAGGGGATTGCGCTGGTGCCGGAACCGCTGTGGTGGTTGCTGGGGGCGATTGTGTCGTTTTATTTTGGCGCGCGCTATCAGGTGAAAAGCCAGGAATTTCAACGCTCAATCGCGCAGACCATGGCGCGGGCCGGGGATGTGGCTGGTAATCTGAGTGCTTTGCAGRCGCTGGRCGAGGGGGCGGGGGCCGCTGAAAACCCGGCGCTGGATGACTGGAGGGCGGGAAAATGACGCCGGGGATATTTATTAGTTTGCTGACGGAAAACGGGCCTTGGGTTTTGTTGGTTTTTTATCTGCTGTATCGCGATTACCAAAAGGATCAGGCGGTGCGCGATGTGGTGAATAAGAACTCGGCTGTGCTGAGCGAGTTGGCGATTTTGATACGCGAGCGGCTGCCGCGTAAGTGACCGGGGTGGGTGCCGGGGATGTAGGAGCCTCCGGCGGAAGTATTTACTAAAAGAAGAAGGTTTTGAATGGCGAAGAATTTGAAAGAAGCGATTGAAAAAAACCGTTTGGTGACTGAGGAGTTGAACCAGGCGTTGCGCGACTGTCTGGCGGCGATCAAAGATGCGCCGGAAACCGTGGTTGAAGGGCGGTTTCGGGTGGTTGAAGGTGGGCGGAGGACCGCCGGGGGGCGCTGACACGCGGATATGTGACAATTGGTGCGCGTTAAATTGATCGACACACCCTTGCGTCCGGGCGCTACATGGCTAGGGTCCGGGTATGTTAAATGAACTTGGACATTTTGCGCTGATTCTGGCATTCATGGTGGCGATTGTGCAGATGATTGTGCCCATGGTCGGGGCGCAACGGCGAAACACAACGTGGATGGGGGTCGCGGAACCTGCGGCCTACGTGCAGTTTATTCTGATCACGTTTTCATTTGGCGTGCTGACATACGCCTTTGTCACCTCGGATTTTTCACTGTCTCTGGTGGTTAACAATTCCCATACCGACAAACCGATGCTGTACAAAGTGACCGGTGTCTGGGGCAACCATGAGGGCTCAATCCTGCTATGGGTGCTGATTTTGGCGCTGTTTGGCGCCTGTGCAGCGTTCTTTGGTAATGGATTGCCCGCAACATTACGCGCCCGGGTGCTGAGCGTTCAGGGTGCGATCGGGGTCGCGTTTATTGCGTTTATTCTGTTCACGTCCAACCCKTTTATCCGGGTCGATTTTCCGCCGCTGAACGGGCGCGGGCTGAACCCGCTGTTGCAGGATGCTGGCCTGGCGTTCCATCCGCCGTTTTTGTATCTGGGCTATGTCGGGCTTTCGATGTCGTTTTCTTTCGCGGTTGCCGCTTTGATTGAGGGTAAGGTTGATGCGGCCTGGGGACGCTGGGTGCGGCCCTGGACGCTGGCCGCGTGGTTGTTCCTGACGGTTGGTATCGCGCTTGGGTCCTGGTGGGCCTATTATGAGCTGGGCTGGGGCGGTTTCTGGTTCTGGGATCCGGTTGAAAATGCGTCATTCATGCCCTGGCTGATTGCCACCGCGTTACTGCATTCTGCGATTGTCGTAGAAAAGCGTGAGGCGTTGAAAAGCTGGACCGTTTTGCTGGCAATCCTGGCGTTCGGATTTTCGCTGATGGGGACGTTTATCGTGCGCTCGGGCGTGTTGACGTCGGTGCATGCCTTTGCCAATGACCCGGAGCGGGGCGTGTTTATCCTGATCATTCTGGCCATCTTCATGGGCGGCGCGCTAACGCTGTATGCCGTGCGCGCTGGCGCAATGGAGGCCAAGGGCGTGTTCGCTGTGGTCAGCCGCGAAAGTGCGCTGGTGCTGAACAATATCCTGCTGGCGGTGGCGGCATTTGTGGTGTTCTTCGGGACGATGTGGCCATTGGTTGCCGAGCTGCTATTTGATCGCAAGTTATCCGTAGGTGCACCGTTTTTTGATGCGGCATTTACACCCTTTATGGTGGCGCTGGCGGTTGTTCTGCCGTTGGGTGCATTGTTGCCCTGGAAGCGGGCGAAGCTGGGCAAGTCGATTAAACCGCTTTATGGCGTTATGGTGCTTTGCGTTGCCTCGGGGGCACTGGTCTGGACTGTACAGACTGGAAGCTCAATCCTTGGGCCAATCGGTACGGTTTTGGCGATCTGGCTGATGGTGGGCTCTGCGCTGGACCTGTGGCAGCGGCTGGGGCGCGGTAATCTGACGTCGAAATTTGGCCGTCTGATCCGTCTTCCGCGCGCCGACTGGGGTCGGGTAATGGCCCATGGCGGGCTGGGTATCACGATTTTCGGTATCGCAGCAATGACCGCGTGGGAAGTCGAAGACATCCGGGTGGCCAATGTTGGTGACCGGTTTGAAGTTGCCGGGCTAACGATTTCGCTGGACGAGGTGCGCCGGGTCGAGGGGCCGAACTATTCGTCGATCATGGCGGATATGACGGTGACCAAGGACGGCCGCGTGGTGGCGCAGCTATCGCCGGAAAAACGCCGTTATACAGTGCAGCAGATGCCCACGACTGAAGCAGACATTGATAACGGCATTTTCCGTGACATCTATCTGGTGATCGGCGACCGGCAGGTTGGCGGTGGCTGGGCAGTGCGGACCTATGTAAAGCCGTTTGCCAACTGGATATGGGCCGGGGCTATTGTAATGGCGCTTGGCGCGGTGATGAGCCTGACAGACCGCCGGTACCGGGTGGCGGCGGGCGCGCGACAGCGCAAGAAGGTTGTGGCCAAAGTAGTACCTGCGGAATGAAGCGGTTGTTATTGATACTGCTCTTGCTCGCCAGTCCTGCGGTGGCAGTACAGCCCGACGAAATTCTGGATGATCCGGTGCTGGAGGCCCGCGCGAGGGAACTGTCCAAAGGCTTGCGCTGTCTGGTGTGTCGCAACGAAAATATCGACGAAAGCAACGCTGATCTGGCACGTGATCTGCGTATTCTGGTGCGCGATCGAATGCTGGCAGGCGACGATGATATTCAGGCGGTGGCGTTCATTGTCGATCGATACGGTGAATATGTGCTGCTAAAGCCAACACTTGGTGGCGTAAACCTGATCCTGTGGATTGCCGGGCCGACGATGTTTCTGGGCGCCTTGGGAATTGGCATCACCTATTTGCGCCGCCGCGAGCGGGCAGTGCCGCCGGAAAATCTGAGCAAAGATGAAAAATCCCGCCTGGACGATTTATTAAACAGCTGACGTCAGGTTTCGCTTTCCTTGCGCTGTTATCTGCCTATCTTGGCCGCGAGTTTTTCTGAATTAGCGAGCCCCCCATGCAGTACCAAACCATCCGCCTTTCATACCGCAGCGATATTGCGGTCGTGACACTGAACCGGCCCGAAGTGATGAACGCGCTGAACACCCAGATGCGCGCCGAAATTCAGCATGCGGTAAAGGAAGCCGGAACACAGGCGCGGGTGCTGGTGATTACCGGCAAGGGCCGGGCGTTTTGTTCGGGGCAGGATCTGGGGGATCGCGCAACGGCAGGGTCGGTTGATCTGGAGCGCACGCTGCGCGACGAATATGAGCCGATGCTGCGAGAGATTTTTGATTGCCCGATCCCGACCATAGCCGCGGTAAACGGTGCGGCGGCCGGGGCCGGGGCCAATCTGGCGCTGGCGACGGATGTGGTGATCGCGGCTGAGGGGGCGGTGTTCTTGCAGGCTTTCACCCGGATCGGATTGATGCCGGACGCTGGCGGCACATACTGGTTGCCGCGTCAGGTTGGGTTTGCCCGGGCCATGGGGGCGGCGTTGTTTGCCGATACTGTTTCCGCCAAGCAGGCGGCGGAATGGGGCATGATCTGGGAAGCAGTGCCGGATGATGAGTTTGCCGATCACTGGAACGCGCGGGCTTTGAAACTGGCGAGCGGGCCAACAGTGGCCTACCGCAATATCAARACSGCGCTGCGSGSMTCGTTTGAGAATTCATTGGAGGATCAGCTGAACCTTGARGCGCATTTGCAGGGCGAATGTGGCAATACCCGTGATTTCAAAGAGGGTGTGCTGGCGTTTGTTGAAAAACGCCCGGCAAAGTTTGAAGGGCGCTAGGGCAGGTCGGTGTTATTGTTCTCGGCTTGGATAAACGGTATTACTGGTGTCCGCTAAGCGGGGCAAAGCCGACTTTAGCGAAAATATTTAAGAGAGAAAGTAGATCAATGTTTCAGGGTCTCATACTGCTCGAGACATGAATACAGCTCCCGGATAAGATATGTAGTCTTTAGGTGGCATCTCCTTGAAGCCACACTTGGCGTAAAGGGCTCGCGCAGGAGCTTGGTAGTCACCAACATCCAATAGGATTTCTGAGTATCCAAGTGTTGGGGCGGCTTTGATCAACCTTTCGACCAACGCCTCTCCGATATTTTGTCCTSGAGCATCTGGAGTAACGAAAAGCCGTTTGATTTCACATGCCTTACTATCCAATGAGCGCAAAGCTATACATCCGACATAGCCTRTTTCGTCGACCCTSGCCCCGAATAGAGCCCCCTGCGGCGGTGCGTATGGGTTAGGTAAGTTAGCAATCTCGTGGTCGATTCCATGTGTTTCTGGTGCGACCCCATGATCTTTCTCCAGCCAATCAGCGTACTGCCGGAAAAGGCGTTTGATTGCCTCGAGATCGCCCGAAACACCTAAATCATCAATCTGTACGCTCACATCTAGCCCCACTAAGGGTGAGCTCAGATTTAATCGATTAGTCAAGATTGAACAAGTCCATGATGTCACTAAGGGCTCAAAGCAGACATTAACCTGCCTGCCAAATCGACAAAAAGGCCACTCGATATGCGGCCTTTTTGTCCGATTTCAACCGGCTTATCTGTCTTCCACATCCACATAGTCACGCAGGGTGGCACCGGTATAAAGTTGACGCGGGCGCCCGATCTTCATCGCCGGGTCTTCGATCATTTCTTTCCATTGCGAAATCCAGCCAACGGTGCGCGACACCGCAAAAATTGGSGTGAACATCGAGGTTGGAAAGCCCATGGCTTCCAGGATGACGCCAGAATAGAAATCCACATTCGGGAACAGCTTTTTCTCGGCGAAATATGGATCAGCAAGGGCTGCCGCTTCCAGTTCTTTGGCGACTTGCAGGATYGGGTTATTTTCAATGCCCAGCAAGGCCAGAACTTCGTCAGCGGACTGTTTCAATACCACAGCGCGYGGGTCAAAGTTCTTGTAAACCCGGTGGCCAAAACCCATCAGGCGGAACGGGTCATCTTTGTCTTTGGCGCGGGCAATGAATTCAGGAATTCGGTCTTTGGTGCCGATYTCTTYCAGCATTTCCAGACAGGCYTGRTTSGCACCRCCATGKGCYGGCCCCCAVAGGCAGGCRATRCCGGCGGCRATACAGGCRAACGGGTTGGCACCSGAWSWKSMCGCCAGWCGCACSGTRGAGGTCGAKGCGTTTTGYTCGTGATCYGCGTGCAGKGTRAAWATMCGGTCCATCGCGCGSGMCARRATCGGGTYSACYTCGTATTCTTCCGCCGGAACCGAAAAACACATGCGCAGAAAATTTGACGCATAATCCAGATCATTGCGCGGATAAACAAACGGCTGACCGATGGTGAATTTATAAGCCATCGCCGCGATTGTGGGCATCTTGGCGATCATGCGGATGGTGGCAACTTCGCGTTGGTGGGCATCCCCTATGTCGGTGGAATCGTGGTAAAACGCCGACATTGCGCCGACCACGCCGTTCATCACCGCCATCGGGTGGGCGTCGCGGCGGAATCCACGGAAGAAAAACATCATCTGTTCATGCAGCATGGTGTGGCTGGTGACGTGGTTTTCAAAGGTTTCCAACTGGGCACCCGAGGGCAGTTCACCGTATAGCAGCAGGTARCACACTTCCAGATAGTGGGATTTTTCGGCCAGCTGGTCGATTGGGTATCCGCGGTGCAGCAATTCGCCCTTGTCGCCATCAATATAAGTGATCGAGCTTTCGCAGCTGGCGGTTGAGGTGTAGCCGGGATCATAGGTGAAAACATGGCCCTGAGCATAGAGTTTACGAATATCTATGACATCGGGACCGATCGTAGGGGAATGTATCGGCAGCTCAATTATCTGATCGCCGAATGTCAGTGTCGCCGTGTTTTTAGTGTCGGACATATGGTTTTTCCCCTTTTCGGATGGCCGACCCAAAATGGCCTGACCCGTTCTAATTTTCAGGCTGATCAGCCCTGCACATCGCCTATCCGGGCCAGCGTTTCATCGCGGCCCAGGATGAGCATCATATCAAAGACACTGGGTGTTTTGGTTCGCCCGGCGAGTGCTGCCCTCAGAGGTTGCGCAATCTTGCCTAGCTTGATGTCATTGACCTGAGAAAACTCGGCCACGACGGATTCCAGCGTGTCGCGGTTCCAGCTAGCATTTTGCAGGTGCGGCGTCAATTCATTCAGTATACCAATGGATACAATATCCAGTGATTGCGCTGATTTTTCATCCGGAATGATCGGCCGGTCTGTTATGATAAAATGAGCCTTTTCAATTAGTTGATGAAAGGTTTTGGTACGTTCTTTCAGGGCKGGCATGGCAAGTTTCATCAGTGTTTTTTGCTTGTCGGTCAATTCYTCTTGACCAGTTGCATCCAGAAACGCCTCTAGCTCTGACTGCAGTGCAGCATTGTCGGCAATGGCGATATGCTGACCGCAGATATTTTCCAGTTTCYTGGTGTCAAAACGCGAWGGGGACTTGCCAATACTATCCAGATTGAACCATGCGCGCGCCTGTTYGTCAGTGAAAAATTCGTCATCGCCATGGGACCATCCAAGCCGGGTCAGATAGTTACGCATACCGGCGGCCGGGTAGCCGAGCCTCTGGTATTCTTTYACCCCGGTGGCACCATGGCGTTTCGACATTTTTTTACCGTCTGGCCCATGGATCAGCGGGATATGCGCCCAGACCGGTACATCCCAGCCCATGGCGTTATAGACCAGCGTCTGACGCGCGGCGTTGGCCAGGTGGTCGTCRCCCCGAATCACGTGGGTCACGCCCATATCATGGTCATCAACAACAACTGCCAGCATGTAGGTGGGGGTACCGTCAGAACGTAAACAAATCATGTCATCGAGCTGATCATTTTGCCAGACAACCCGGCCCTGTACGCGGTCATTCACTACAGTTTCGCCGGTTTGAGGGGCTTTGACGCGGATCACGAAGGGCTCATTTGGATAGCTGGACGGGTCTGCGTCACGCCAGGGCGAGCGAAACAGGGTTGAGCGTTTTTCAGCGCGTGCTGTGTCGCGGAASGYYTGAATTTCTTCCTGTGTGGAAAAGCATTTGTAAGCGTGGCCTGACGCCAGCATTTCATGGGCGACTTTTGCGTGACGATCCGCGGCTTCAAACTGGCTGGCGGCCTCGCCGTCCCAGTCAAGCCCAAGCCAGTTCATCCCGTCCAGAATGGCCTGTGTGGCCTCGGGGGTTGAGCGGGCGCGGTCGGTGTCTTCTATCCGCAACAGGAATTTGCCGCCACGGCCACGGGCATAGAGCCAGTTGAACAGTGCAGTGCGCGCACCGCCAATATGCAGATCCCCGGTCGGGGACGGGGCAAAACGGGTGACAACAGGTTTGTCGGACATTGGTGTATTAACCTTTTGGAAACCATGGTGGGAATAGCACTGTGTGGGTCTAATCAATCGCTTAGGTAAGGACAAGTGTAGTGCTGCTTACGGGCATTCGGCGCGGGGTTGCAGCGCAACGGGGCATGTTGATGTGCTGGGCGCCGATTTTTCTGGCGCTTGGCATTGGCGGGTATTTTTCACTGGATGTTGAGCCTGTGGYKGGGCTGTACCTGTGGGTTGGCGGTGCTGTGGCCGTTCTGGGGATTGGCGCGCGCTGGCTGGCTGAGGATTGGCGACCATTACTGGCGGCRCTGCTGCTGATACTGATCGGCGGCATGCTGGCCGGGGTGCGTGCGCACCGGGTGGCGGAACCGGTGCTTGGGTTTCGTTATTACGGACCCGTCGAGGGGCGGATCGTCAAGATTGACCGWTCTGGGTCCGATGCAGTGCGCCTGACGCTGGACCGGGTAGTACTAAAGCGGATGTCGCCACTTAAGACGCCCGGTTTTGTGCGGATTTCTCTGCATGGGCARCAGGGTTTCATTAAGCCTGAACCGGGATTGACGGTGATCCTGACMGGGCATTTGTCACCACCTTCGGGGCCGGTCGAGCCGGGTGGTTTCGATTTTCAGCGGCAGGCATGGTTCAAGGGGTTGGGCGCGGTTGGCTATACCCGCACCCCGGTACTGGCATTTGCAGCCGCTGAAAAGGGCGGGCTGGGCTTGCGGTYGTATCGGCTTCGGATGTCGATTTCCACCTGGGTTCAGGATGAAATGCCCGGGCCTGCCGGGGCGTTTGCGGCGGCRGTGATGACCGGGGATCGCTCCGGGATGGACGCGGACGTTGTTGAGGATCTGCGCGCCTCGAACCTGTCGCATTTGCTGGCGATATCCGGGCTGCACATGGGGCTGCTGACTGGGTTTATCTTTTCGATCGTGCGGTACTTATTTGCCGCCATCCCGCCGTTGGCGCTGCGCTGGCCCACCAAGAAAATTGCCGCCGCGGTGGCTTTGGTTGTTGGTGCGGGTTATCTGGCGCTGTCGGGGGGCAATGTCGCGACCGAACGCGCGTTCATCATGGTGGCGGTGATGTTTGTCGCCGTGCTGCTGGACCGGCGGGCGGTGACTTTGCGCGCGGTGGCGGTGGCGGCRGTGATYGTKYTGGTGCTGCGCCCCGARGTGCTGCCGCAGCCGGGGTTTCAGATGTCATTTGCCGCCACAACGGCGCTGGTGGCGGTGTTCGGGGTGTTGCGCAAATGGCGCGGGCCGGTATTGCCAAAGGCGATGCGGCCGGTGATGGCGGTGCTGATTTCGTCTGCCGTGGCCGGGCTGGCAACCGCGCCGGTGGCGGCGGCGCATTTCAACCGGATTGCGGATTTTGGGCTGATTGCCAATTTGCTGAGTGTGCCGCTGATGGGGTTGATCGTGATGCCGGGTGCTGTGCTGACGGCGGTTTTGGCGCCCATTGGGCTGGGCTGGGTCGGGCTGATGCTGATGCGTCCGGCGATTGAATGGATACTGGGGGTGGCGCACTGGGTGGCCGGGCTGGATGGCGCGCTGACCCATGTGCCGTCGCCGGGGCCGTATGTGTTGCCGTTGATAGCACTGGGTTTTTTGTGGGCGGTTCTGTGGCAGGGGCGGCGCTTGGTGCGGGTTGCCGGCATTGTGCCGGTGTTGGTTGGGTTTACCCTGTGGGCCAGTGTTGAACGGCCCGCTGTGCTGATTTCAGACACCGGCGGTCTGGTGGGCGTGCTTGGCGATCAGGGCCGTGTGCTGAGCAAGCCAAAGGGTAGCGGCTTTGCGGCCAAAAGCTGGTTGGAAAATGACGGCGACGGTGCCGTTCAGGCGGACGCCTTTGTGCGGGCCGGTTTTGGCGGCGAAAAAGGCGCGCTGGAGTTTCGCGTCGCCGGGCAGGGGTTTGTGCATTTAAGCGGGCGCGGTGCGGGCGAGCGTGTGGCGGAGGCCTGTTTGGGCGCTGCAGTTGTGATTGTAACGGTTAAGATCGCGGCCGGTGACTTCCCCTGCGAGGTGTATGACCCAAAACGCCTGCGGGGCACCGGGGCGCTGGCATTCATTGAAACCGATGGTGATCTGGAAATGGTAAGCGCGCGCGAAGTGGCCGGGCAACGGCTGTGGAATTCGCGCGACATAAGAAAACAGGCGAAATTTATGCGCCTGCCTGATTTTTCAGATATTATTACTAGGAAATCAGCCGATCAATAGGTGCGGATCAGCCCTACCAGCTTACCCTGAACCTTGACCTGATCATCGCGCAGCATTCGGGTTTCGTAGGCCTCGTTTGCCGCCTCAAGTGCGATCATATTGCCCTTGCGGCGAAAGCGTTTCAGCGTGGCTTCATTGCCTTCAACAATGGCAACAACGATGTCGCCATTGTCAGCCGTCGGGCCTTCGCGGATCACCACCACATCGCCGTCATTGATGCCGGCATCGATCATGCTGTCACCTTTGACCTCAAGCGCATAGTGATGCCCGTTGCCTTGCAACATAGTGCCCGGAACAGCGACGTTTTCGGCCCCGTCAGCGATGGCTTCGATCGGCACACCGGCAGCAATGCGCCCCATGATCGGTATTTCCAGCGCGTGAATACTGTCAATCGCCAAGGCGTCGCGGGGCGGGTCAACCTTGTCGCCCTCAATCACCCGGGGATGGAAACCGGTTGGCTTTAGCATCGCGTCCGGCAGTTTGATGATTTCAATAGCGCGGGCACGGTGCGCAAGGCGACGGATAAAACCGCGTTCCTCCAGCGCTGTGATTAGCCGGTGGATGCCGGATTTGGAGCGCAAAGACAGTGCTTCCTTCATTTCATCAAACGAAGGCGGCACCCCGTCACGCTGCACGCGCTTGTGGATAAATTCCAACAGATCCAGTTGTTTTCTGGTCAACATTTGCTCAATCCTCCGACGTTTCTGGCGCACCCTTACTTTGGGCGTTCAACAAATGTTCTATGCGTGTTCCCGTTATGTGTCAACTGGTGGAGATTTATGGATATACAGGCTTTTGTCCGTTTCAGTTAAGCGCCCGAGTGTTCAACCCGAAATCTTTGAGCCCAGAGCACGCTGATATCATCCGCCAGTTTGGCGACGCCCGGTTTGATCCCGAGTGCTGCGTTGTTGTCCAAYCCRAGTGWWTCCAGAATYTGYGCCAGWYTGCCCGYAGGGTCYGCKGCMAGYGCTTCRTAGGTYRCRYGCAAYGGYGYGAKTTTTTCWGTTTTGAACCAGTTTTCCCACGCCCCGTCATAGGCCGTTAGCTCCTGCAACTGCTGCTCTATCTGAGCGGGGTCATAAGTGGGTGCCTGTGGCGGTGCCATCCGCTCCAGCTCTGTGCCGTCGGGTGCCATATGCCAAAGACCGGTTTGATTAGCCTTCACCAGTGAAATGGCCTGCGCCAGTTTGTCGGACCGGGTCAGGTGRATATAAAGCGTGCGCCCGAACGCGGCATTGAAGCGTTCTTTATCACTGGCCAGATTTGGGTAGAGCAGGTCCAGTTGTTGCATAAGAAAGTCGAAACTTTTTCGCATCAGACGCAGGCCGAATATGTCGGTGTCACCTAAGCCCTTTTGTTGGGCTGCGCTCAGAACYKCGCGTAGWRTTTCCWGYYKGGTYGCGGAAATATCYGGCGTTAAGTCCAAAGACTTCAGCCATGCAGAAATGTTGGGTTGATGAAAATACGAATTCGGATCGCCCGCCACGCCGGTTGCCGACAGGAGCTTACAAAGCAAGGTGCTGCCACTTCTTGGGGTCGCACAGATTATGTATGACTTGTATTCTTCCAGAGTTGCGCCCACCTAAATCGCCACATATTCCATTTGCGCGCCCTCTTGCTTTGGGCCGTCATCTACCGGGCGCACCAGCAGCGCATTGGCCGTTGACAGCACACTAAGCAGGGCGCTGTCCTGACGTTCAAACGCGGTGATTTCGCTGCCTTCAACGCGGGCGCGCATATAGTGTTCCCGGGGGCCGTTTTTGGGCAGGCCCTTGGTGAGTGTTGCGACCTGTCGTGGCGCTGGCCTAGCGGCGAGGCCGAGCATCGCGCAGATGGCGGGTAACATAAAGATATGGCCGCAAACCATTGAAGATACAGGGTTRCCGGGCAATCCGATCAGAATACTTTCACCGATACGCCCGGCCATCAGCGGCTTGCCGGGRCGCATCGCGATTTTATAGAACGCGCGATCAAGTCCAAGGTTTTGCGCCACATCGCCCACCAGATCATGGTCGCCGACCGACGCGCCACCGATGGTGACAATCAGATCGGCGTCGGCGGCCAGCGCAAAGGCAGTTTCAAGCGAGGCCGTATTGTCACGCGCTATGGGCAGGATCCGGGCCTCRGCACCGGCAGTTTCTACCAGCGCCATCAGGCCAAACGTGTTYGACGCGATAATCTGATCGGGGCCCGGTGTGTCGCCGGGCATCACCAGTTCATCACCCGTCGCCATCAGTGCCACTACGGGTTTGCGGGTAACAGTGACGTTCGGGATGTTCATTGAAGCCAGCAACGCCAGATCATTGGGTGTCAGGCGGCGCGGCGCGCTTAGAACTGAGCCGATTTTGAAATCAGTACCTAGCGGGCGGATATATGTGGACGGGTCGAGGTTGTTATTCAGGGTGATCTGGTCGTGCACGCGGGTCACGTCCTCCTGTATGATCACCCGATTTGCGCCTTTGGGTACTGGTGCGCCGGTGAAAATGCGTACTGCCTGACCAGCTTCAACCGTGCCCTCAAAACGATGGCCGGCAGCGCTTTCGCCGATAACTTTCAGGCTGGTACMKGGGGTCGCGTCTGTTTCCAGCACCGCGTAACCGTCCATCGCGGAGGACGCAAAGGGTGGCTGGTCGCGGGTTGCTGTGGCGGGTGCTGCCAAAATGCGACCAGCGGCTTGCGCCAATGGAACAGCTTCGCTTTCCAGCGGTGTCACAAGATCGAATATACTGGCGAGCGCCTGCGCWACGGWTATCATCAACTACGCCTCATAACGACCTGATTTGCCACCRTCTTTCAGGRTYACYTGRATGCCGCCGATGATCATGTCTTTTTGTACCGCCTTGACCATATCGAATACCGTCAGCAGGGCGGTGGACACGGCTGTCAGGGCTTCCATTTCMACGCCGGTCTGGCCAGTGGTCTTAACCGTGGCCTGTACCTGAATGCCCGGCAGTTCCGGGTCCGGTGTAAGATCTACGGTAACTTTGGTGATCGCCAGCGGGTGGCAAAGCGGGATCAGTTCAGAGGTTTTTTTTGCGCCCATAATCCCGGCCAGACGGGCCACGCCCAGAACGTCACCTTTCTTAGCGGTATTATTTACAATTATATCAAGAGTTTYCGGCKCGAGTTTAATGTAACCCTTGGCAACCGCGATCCGTGACGTCGCGGCTTTGTCAGAAACATCCACCATGTGGGCGTCGCCTTTGGCGTCAAAATGGGTAAGCTCTGGCATTAGTTTGCTCCGCTAGGTTTTACAGGGTTGGCCARCAGGGTTTTGGTGGCTGCCGTTACATCGCTTTGACGCATCAGGCTTTCGCCAATCAGGAAAACGCKWGCRCCAACTTGGGCCATATCCGCCARRTCYTGCGGGCTGTTCAACCCGCTTTCGCTAATCAAAATACGCCCCTTTGGCGCAAGTTTTGACAGACGACGGGTAGTATCAAGACTGGTTTCGAAAGTCTTGAGATTGCGGTTGTTCACCCCGAGAAGCGGCGATTTCAAAACAGCGGCGCGTTCCAGCTCKGCCTCATTATGRACCTCTACCAGYACATCCATRCCCCAGCCAAAAGCGGCGTCTTCCAGTTCCCGCGCCTGCGTGTCCGAAACAGCCGCCATGATGATCAAAATACAGTCCGCCCCCCAGGCYCKGGCCTGCGCYACCTGGTAGGTGTCATACATGAAGTCCTTGCGCAGGGCGGGCAGGGTTGTGGCGTCGCGCGCTGTGGTTAAAAATTCCGGTGCACCCTGAAAACTGGGGGTGTCGGTCAGYACCGACAGGCAGGTGGCACCACCTGCCTGATAGGCCCGCGCCAGTGTTGCGGGATCAAAATCCGCACGGATCAGCCCCTTGGACGGGCTGGCCTTTTTAATCTCGGCGATTAACCCGTAACCGGTTTTTGAGGCGAAAACCAAAGCATCGCCAAACCCACGGRCCGGGCCGGCGTTTCGCGCCATGTCTTCAAGCTCTGCCAGCGGAGTTGCCAACTTGGCAGAGGTGATTTCTTCCAGCTTATAGGCTTTGATTTTATCTAGAATAGTAATCATGGCGCTTGGATAGCCTTTGGTGTGCAGGATTGAAAGCAAGGCCGTATTCTTCTGTTCAGAAATACTCGCGCCGCAGGCATCGCGATGCGCGCAGCGCAGCGCAAACAATCTCTAAACGCGGCCACGCGTTGCATTTCTTTAACCGCCCGAAGTAATCCGGGCCAGGCCTTGCATTTTCTCCGTTGCGCGACCGCTGTCCAGACTTTCGCTGGCGATCTCAACACCCGCTTTCAGCGTATCCGCCTTGCCCGCAATTTTCAGCGCTGCCGCTGCGTTTAACAGCACCGCGTCGCGGTAAGCACCATGTTCGCCAGATAACACTGCGGCCAGTGCAGCACCGTTTTGTTCCGGKGTGCCGCCGGTGATCGCCGCAAAGCTGTGGACAGGCAACCCGGCGTCCTCCGGGTGGATTTCGAAATCTGTGACCGCCCCGTCTTCCAGCGCTGAAACCCAGCTAACCCCGGTAATCGTCAGTTCATCGGTACCGTCCGAGCCATGAACCAGCCACGCGGTTTCACTGCCCAGCTCCAGCAGCGTATCCGCCATTGGCCGGATCAGATCACGGGAAAATGCGCCGGTCAGTTGCCGTTTSACSCCSGCAGGGTTGGTCAATGGGCCCAGAATATTAAATATCGTGCGGGTTCCCAGTTCCATCCGGGCAGGCATCACGTGTTTGATCGCCGGGTGGTGCATCGGGGCCATCATGAARGCRATRCCRATTTCAGCCAGGGCGCGTTCAACGATATCCGGGCCGACCATGACCTCAACCCCGTTGATCGCCAAAGCGTCCGCCGCSCCGGAATTSGAYGABAGTTTKCGGTTRCCGTGYTTGGCGACCGGCACYCCGGCGCCKGCCACKGTRAACGCMGTTGCAGTGGAAATTTGCAGCGTCGGCTTGCCGGAACCGCCGGTGCCGACGATGTCCATTGCACCAGCGGGTGCGCTGACCGGATTACACTTGGCGCGCATCACCGCCGCGGCGGCAGCGTATTCGGTGACGGTTTCACCCCGTGTACGCAGGGCCATCAGAAATCCGCCGATCTGGGCAGGCGTGGCGTCGCCCTCAAACAGGATGCTGAARGCGAGGCTGGCTTCCTCACGGCTCAGCGGTCGGTCGGCGGCGGCACCGATCAGGRGTTTAAGGCGGTCGCTCATGCCGGTTCCAATGCGCGTTCAAGGAAGTTTTGCAACATTTTGTGACCATGTTCCGACGCGATCGATTCCGGGTGGAACTGCACACCGTGGATTGGCAAAGTTTTATGCGAAAGCCCCATGATGGTGCCGTTTTCCAGCTTGGCGGTGACGTCCAGRCAMTCGGGCAGGGTGTCCGGGTCCACCACCAGCGAATGATAACGCGTGGCCTCAAACGGTGTGGGGATGTCTTTGAAAATCCCCGACCCTTTGTGRTGCATCACCCCCATCTTGCCRTGGACGRTTTCATYGCAGCGCACAATAGTGCCGCCAAATGCCTGACCGATGGCCTGATGCCCCAGACAAACCCCCAACAGCGGCGTGTGGTTTTTGGCTGCAGCTTTGGTCAGTTCCAGACAAATCCCGGCCTGATCCGGGTCGCAAGGGCCAGGTGAGAGCAATATTGCATCAGGTTTCAGTGCCATTGCTTGCCCGACACTTAGGGCATCATTTCGATGAACCACTACATCTGCCCCCAGCTCACCCAGATAATGCACGAGGTTGTAGGTAAAACTGTCGTAATTGTCGATCAGCAGCAACATGTCGCGCGTCTTTCGTTTATAGGGGTGTCCCGGCGGAACAGTCGCGTTATACTTGCGTCGAGGCAGACCCGGGGGTCAAGTGCACCCGGTACGAAAAACAGATAAGAGACGGAGGCTTTGATGGGGCGCGGGATATTTTCGGGTGTCATCTGGGGATCAGCTATTGCGGTGATGTCGCTTTGGCTTTTGTCCCAACTTGGCGGAATGGTTGCGGTGTTGTCGACGCCACCGCAAGAGGTGGCCGTTGTGGCGCCCGAGGCCGGAAGAACCAGCCCACAGGTCGCGGATGATGCGATACCCACAGCGCCAAGTGCGCAGTCCGGTCCGGACACTGACCCTTCACGTCAGGGCGTACCTTTGCAAACCGCCAATACCGATTCTGCCCCACAGGCYGACCGWCTGCCGGCACTTGTTCCGCAAACCAGTGATGCGGCTGYCAGCCCGGCAGAGCYTGTTGCAGGGACATCACCAGGCATTGCATCAGCTATTGAGGATGTGACGACTGTGCCAGCGGCGGTGACACCACCCATGCCGCCTGCTGTTGAAAGTCTGCCGGAGCTGGAAACAACCGCGCCTGTTCCAAGTGTGCCAGATCCTGCGGACGTGGACCCGGTTACGCCGGTGGCACCGCAAGAAGATATCATAGTAGCCGAAGCGACCCGGGTGCCCGAAGTCGCACCATCTGTAGGAAGCGAGCCGGAACAACCGAGTACGCCGGTTGCAGATCAGACACCCTCCACTGATTTTTCACAGCCCGTCGTGGTTGAAACGCCGGAWRTMGTTATYGAGGAACCAGAGCCAGAATCCGAGCCAGTGCCGGATACGGATACGGGGACTGCTACGCCGCAGGAACCRCMTGCRTCCGGAGAAACCCTGCTACAGCCCGCCGGTGAATTAGGCGGGCAGGTTCCCAATGTTCGCACAAACCTGCTGCCAACAATCGGGAACCAGGAAATTACGACAGAACCTGACCCCGAAGATGSCCCGCTGGTCGCAGCCGATGGCCCGGCAATCAAACGGTTTGCAGCAGAGTTTGAAAACCCCGAGGGCAGGCCSTTAATGGCCATTGTTCTGTTTGTGGATGCGGAGGGATCAGATCCGGGTGTTCCGGTTGAACCACTACCGTTTCCGGTAAGCTATGTGATTGATGCAAGCAAACCAAACGCCAGTGAAACCATGGCCGCTTATCGAAGAGCAGGGCATGAAGTGATCGCCCTTGCGCCATTACCGGAAGGCGCGACGCCAAAGGATGTGGAAGTCGCGTTYCAAACCTATCTGGCGGCAGTCCCCGAGGCAGTCGTTGTGATGGATATTCCTTCCGCCGTATTTCAATCTGGTCGGATCGTGGCAACACAGGTGGCCGAGGCGCTGGCGGCCTCTGGCCATGGTATGATCACCTATTCGCGCGGGCTGAATTCTGCGACGCAGGTGGCGGAACGTGAGGGCGTTCCGGTGGCACTGGTATTTCGAGAGTTTGATAAGAGCGGTCAGGACGGCACTGCKATAAAGCGGTTTCTTGATCAGGCGGCGTTTCGCGCCGGTCAGCAGTCTGGTGTGATTATGGTTGGTCACAATCGCGCCGAAACGGTTAAGGCGTTGCTGGAATGGGGCTTGGGGAACCGGGCAAGCACTGTGGCGCTGGCGCCGGTTTCAGCGGCATTGCTGGCGCAATAGGATTATTGTTTGCGCCTCGAGCTTCGCTCGAGTCGCGGTGCCTCCGGCGGAAGTATTTATGAAAAGAAGAAGGTAAAGACACCCCATTGTTAAATGAGGTGCCTTCTCCTTTTACGGCCATCGGCGCTTCCGCCTGTCCCGCACTTCAATGAATAGGAAAGAGTCCTAATTCTTGGTTAACTACAGCCTTCTTCTTTTCATAAATACTTCCGCGCGGAGCGCAAATCGCCCGCAGGGCTAAAAGAAATAGCGCCGTCAGGCGCTGCATTAATTTAGCTGTTAGAGCCCTGAACAAACATCCCGGCATCTGCTGCCGCGCGCCGGATCGCGTTGGATTTATGCACGGTTTCCTGAAATTCAGCTTCCGGGTCGCTGTCATAGACCACGCCACCACCAGCCTGAATATATAGCTTTTGCTCTTTCAGTACGGCTGTGCGCAGCGCGATGCACATATCCATGTCGCCGTTTGAGGCGAAATACCCGACGCCACCGCCATAAACACCGCGTTTTTCGGGTTCCAGCTCGTCGATGATTTCCATCGCCCGCACTTTTGGGGCGCCGGACACCGTACCAGCGGGCATACCGGCCAGAAGGGCTGACAGGGCATCGTGCTCATCCGATAGTTCGCCCACGACGTTGGACACGATGTGCATGACGTGGCTGTAGCGTTCAACGATGAACTGTTCGGTCGGGCGCACGGTGCCTACTTTGGATACACGCGCGGTATCGTTTCGGCCCAGGTCAAGCAGCATTAGATGTTCGGCCAGTTCCTTGGTGTCGGCCATCAGGTCTTCTTCGTTGGCCTTGTCTTGCGCCGGTGTCGCGCCGCGGGGGCGGGTTCCGGCAATCGGGCGGATGGTAATTTCATTGTCAAATACCCGCACCAGAATTTCCGGGCTGGCRCCKATYACCTGAAAACCGCCAAAGTTGAAGTAGAACATGAACGGTGACGGGTTGGTGCGGCGCAGGCTGCGATAGAGCGAAAATGGTGGCAGGGCAAAATCCTGGGTCCAGCGTTGCGACGGCACCACCTGAAAAATATCGCCGGCACAGATGTATTCCTTAGCCTTCTCAACCGCCTGTTTGTATCCGTCCTTAGTGAAATTTGAGGTAAGCGGCGCGTCCGGCAGCGCGTCGCCTAGATCATAGCCTACGTCGCGYGGCTGGCGTTCCAGATCTCGCACCGCGTYCATCACCCGTTCCGCTGCTTGTGCGTAGGCGGCGCGCGGATCTAAACCGGATGCGACCCAYGCTGGCGACACCACGATAACGTCGCCCTTCACCCCATCCAGCACCGCCACCACTGACGGGCGCAGCATTACTGCGTCGGGCAGGCCGAGCGGGTCGGGGTTGATATCGGGCAGGTTTTCCACCAGCCGGATCATGTCATAGCCAAGGTAACCAAACAGCCCGGCGGCCGCGGCGGGCAGATCGTCGGGCAGGTCAATATGGCTTTCGGCAATCAGGGCGCGCAGGGCAGTAAGCGGATCGCTTTCAACATCCTGCCAGTTATCGGGATCAAAGCGGGCATGGCGGTTAATGCGTGATTTCTTGCCATGGYATTGCCAGATCAGATCAGGCTTCATGCCGATGATTGAATAGCGCCCGCGCACTTCGCCGCCGGTCACACTTTCCAGCATGAAGCTGTCGGTGCGCGCGGCTGCAAGTTTCAGCATCAGCGAAACCGGCGTGTCCAGATCAGCCGCTAACCTGGCATAGACCACCTGATTCTCGCCGCGCTCATAGCCGGCGCGAAAGGCATTGAAATCAGTTGAGACCGCCAACGGGTATACTACTTTGGATTGGGGCGCTGCTGCCGCCGGTAAATTGCGCATGAACGGCGTTGATAGCTGCCTGATCCAGTGAAATACCCGCTTCAAACTGCAGGGCGCTGCTAAAGGCGTCCAGCGCGTCCTGACCTATGCCCTGACGAATGCCGTCATTGATTGCGTCCCGTATGGCCTGAGCGTCCGGGTTTTGCGGGTCAGAGTCGAGAACCTGATTTAGCGTGGCAATCACTGTGTAGCCGTCACCCTCAGAGACCAAGCTTTCGCCGGGTTCCAGTGCAAATATCTGTTCCAGAAATCCGGGCGGGGTGCCTTCGATAAACGCATCACGGGTGATGTGGGTCTGTACAGTTACCGCGTGGCCCAGACTGGAGATTGACGCGCCGTTTTCAATCTGCGCCAGTATCGCGGCACTGTCGGCCTGCAATTGTTCGCTAAGCGCGTTTGCATTCCACGCGTTGATAACCGCATCGCGGGCGTTGTCAAAGCTGTCGGGGCGCTCAGGGATCAGTTCATTCAGGCGAAGGGCAAAAATGCTGCCGTCGTCGAGTTGCAGAATTTCAGGGAAATCTTCGATGGTGACCAGCCGGGCGGCGTCCTGGAAATCTGCGTAGGCTGTGATGCCGTCGGACTGACCTTCGGACCAGTCAACCTGGCCCAGTTGCATGTCTGTTTCCGCGCCCAGTTCTTCCAGTGTGGCACCACCTGCCAGCAGGTCATCCATTTCGGCGATCTGGTCGGCCACTAAACGGCGCGCAGCGTCGGCGGCAAATTCATCCTGTAGCTCGGCGCGTGCGTCTTCAAACGGTGTTGAACGCGCTGAAAGGATGGCGTTCACCCGGATCAGGGCTGGCCCAAGCAGGGTTTCTACTGGTTCGGTTACGCCGGGTTCGCTCAGGGCGAACACGACTTCACCTGCATCGTCCAGATCACTTTGGCTGACATCGCCAAGATCAATATCCGATAGCGTCAGACCGCGGGCCGTTACGGCATCGTCAAAACTGGTGTTACCGGCGCGGATGTCTGCAAGCGCGGCTTCGGCTTCGGCCATGGTTGCAAAAACCAGACGCTCAACCAGCCGGCGTTCCGGCAGGTTGTAAATTGCACTGCGTTCATCATAAAGCGCGCGCAGCGAATCCTCATTGACTTCGATCTGGTCCATCACAAATTCCGGCGACAGCCAGGCATAGGTCAGGCGTTTGGCGGCGGGCAGCATGAAGTCTTCGGTGTTGCTTTCGAAATAGCTTTGCAGTTGCGGTTCACTGGCTTGTGCCAGTGGGCTTGAAAGTGTGCTTGCCGTAATGTCGAGCCAGGAAAAATTGCGCCGCTCACCGATAAACTTCAGCAAGACGTCGCCATAAGTCACCGGGGCAAAAATGCCGGAACTGACGGCGATTTGCAGAATGCTTGCGGCGGCGCCGGTGCGTAAACTGTTTTCATATTCTTCCGGGGTAAGGCCGATACGCTCAAGCGTGAATTCGTAGGCGTCCCTGTCAAATGACCCGCTTAACCCTTGAAAATTAGGGCTGGTGAGCACCTGTCGCTGGACTTCTGCGTCGCCGATGGACAGGCCAAGGTTGTTGTTTTCGTTTTCAAGCGCAGCGCCTGAAATAAGCCGTTGCAACACAACGCGGTCAACGCCAAATTGTTGTGCCTGCGCCAGCGAAATATTCTGGCCGGTCTGGGCGCTGAGCGCCTGTAGTTCCTGATTAAGCGCCTGAGCATATTGGTTGGTGTCAATTTCGACATCACCGACCTGACCAACGCTTTGAGTCTGGCCGCCAAAATTGCTGGAGCCAAAGCCCGCAAGGCCTATAATTAACAGCAGCATCAATGCGCCGACGAAAAACTTGGATATCTGGCCTTTAGCCGCCATTACGCGCCCCATTCAAAAAATATGTTCGGGGATGTCTACGCGGGATAAATCGGCTGGGCAAGGTCACAGCGTCAGGTTTTCCAGCCTTGAAAACAGGGTGTCGACACCATCGCGGTCAATGTTGGCGAATGCGATGCGCAGTTCTTGTTTGCCGGCCCTGTCATCTGCCGGCCTGAACATGGTGCCCGGCAGCATCAGAACGCCGGCTTTTTGCACCAGTTTCTTCGCTAATTGATTTGAGGGGATGTCAAAAGGGTGGGCGACATAAGCGAAATAGGCCCCAAGTCCCAACAGCTTCCAGTCTTTCAGGCGATGGAAACCCTGTTGAATTGCGTCGCGCCGGTCAAGGATTTCAGCGCGCTCACCCGCCAGCCACTGCGACAGGTTCTGCATCCCCCATAGGGCGGCATGCTGCGCGATCTGGTTGGGGCAGATGGTGACAGTGTCGAGGTATTTTTCAACTTCAAAAAGCCGTGAGGCGGCGGCGGTCAGCGCACCTACCCGGTGGCCGGTCAGGCGATACGCTTTCGAGAATGAATAAAGCTGGATCAGGGTCTGGTGCCAATCCGGGTCGCTAAACAGGTCATGTGGCGCGCCGGTTCTGCTGTCAAAATCGCGGTAGGTTTCATCCAGTATCAGGGCGATATTGTTGGATTTGGCCAGATCATAGAATGCGCGGACCAGTTCGGGGGGGTATTCGACACCTGCCGGGTTGTTGGGCGTGACCAGAACGATTGCCCGGGTTTTTGAGGTGATCAGGGAAGCCGCAACATCCGGGTCGGGGAGCAGGTGTAGATCGGTTGGCAGCGGGATGGTGTTAACGCCCTGCATATCAAGGTGCATTTTGTGGTTGAAATACCATGGCGTTGGCAGGATGACTTCGTCGCCGGGGGCGGCGATTGTGGTCATTACCGAGGTGAACGCCTGATTGCAGCCCGAGGTGATCGCGACCTGATCAGCGCATATTTCACCGTCGTATGCTGTGGTCCATTGTTGGGACACTTCGGCGCGCAGTTCGGGCAGGCCCAGAACCGGGCCATAAAGATGGGCGCTGGTGTTGTTCAGGACCGTATCAGCGATAGCGGCGCGCAGGGGGGCTGGTGGCGGCTCCAGCGGTGCGGCCTGGCTGACATTGAGCAGCGGGCGATCGGCTGGAAAGGTGACGTTGTCGATCCAGCGCCCGGCTTCCATCACCGGCGGCGCGCTGGTGGCTTTGATGTTCGGGTTTACTGGTGTGTTCATTGCTGGCCGGCTTCCCTGGGAAGCGTTACATTGTGG
The DNA here is from genome assembly GCA_002732955.1 of Marinosulfonomonas sp. Lineage (GTDB taxonomy): Bacteria > Pseudomonadota > Alphaproteobacteria > Rhodobacterales > Rhodobacteraceae > NVTR01. Next base: position 1,641 of record NVTR01000012.1, on the reverse strand, counting down.
CGACGCCTGACGGCGTCATTATATGAGCCCTGCGGGCGATTTGCGCTGCGCGCGCGGATATTTGGGCTGAAAAGAAGATATCAATCGGTGCCACGGTAGGGTTCGACATATTGCAGCGCCATGTCCCAGGGGAAGAAAATCCACGTGTCCTGGCTGACTTCGGTGATGAAGGTCTGCACCATGGGTCGGCCCTGCGGCTTGGCGTAGACGGTGGCGATATGGGCCTTGGGCATGGTGGCTTTGACCACTTCCAGTGTGCGCCCTGTGTCTACCAGATCGTCGATCACCAGCACGCCGGTGCCGTCGCCGACCACGGTCATATCCGGGGATTTGATCACTTTTGGTTCGGCCTGAGTCTGGTGGCTGTAGGATTTCACGCTAATCGTGTCGACCATGCGGATATCCAGTTCGCGCGCCACGATCATTGCCGGGGCCATGCCGCCGCGGGTAATAGCAACGACGGCTTTCCACTGGCCGCCGTCCGGGCCTTGCCCGTCCAGACGCCACGCCAGCGCGCGGCTGTCGCGGTGCAATTGGTCCCAACTGACGTGGAAACCTTTTTCGTGGGGCAGGCGATCATTCATTTGGTTTTCCTGTGGTAATATCGGGGGCATCGACGGCTTTCATGCCGACGACATGGTAGCCTGCATCGACGTGTATGACTTCGCCGGTGACACCTGAGCCAAGATCCGAGAGCAGATAAAGCGCCGAGCCACCAACATCTTCAATGGTCACGTTGCGCCGCAATGGTGAATTGTATTCGTTCCATTTCATAATGTAGCGAAAATCACCGATGCCCGAGGCGGCGAGGGTTTTGATCGGTCCGGCGGAAATGGCGTTGCAGCGGAAACTGTCTTTGCCAATGTCTTCGGCGATATAGCGAACTGACGCTTCCAGAGCCGCCTTGGCCAGCCCCATGACATTATAGTGCGGCATGATTTTTTCGGCGCCATAATAGGTCATCGTCAGCAGGGAACCACCGGGGTTCATCATCTCAATCGCGCGCTGGCAAACGGCGGTGAAGGAATAGACCGAAATATCCATGGTCATATTGAAATTATCGCGGCTGGTGTCGACATAGCGGCCGCGCAGTTCGTTTTTGTCGGAAAAACCGATGGCGTGAACGACAAAATCCAGTGTGCCCCACTCAGTTTTCAGCCGTTCAAACAGTGCGTCCATTGAATCCATATCGGTGACATCGCATTCAATCACCAGATCAGAGTCAAGCCTGGCGGCCAAGGGATCAACCCGCTTTTTCAGCTGCTCGCCCTGATATGAAAATGCCAGTTCGGCGCCGGCGCTGGCACAAGCTTTAATGGCATCGCTAATCGCTTGCGAAGCATCGGTTTTACCGTCGCCCTTTGCGCCGTACCGAGTAATCGCAAAATCCTTGTTCGCAAACACAGGTTTAACAACGGATGCTCGAATGGCCGCGGCTTTATCCCAATCGTCGGCACCACGAGAGAACGCTGCCATAGAAAATGCCGGGGCATTAAACGCAGCACTACCAACACCAACACTGGCAAGCGCTTTAACCAAACACCGTCTATTAATATTGATCATTCACATCTCCCCATCGTTATTTTAATAGCTACTCTCATATTCATTTCCAAGCCAGCCACACGACCTATTTATCACCAT
>NVTR01000077.1 GCA_002732955.1 Marinosulfonomonas sp. | reverse complement strand
GGATGACGGCTTGTCGATGGTTTATTCGTTCTTCGATCCGATCCACGACCGCAACAGCCTTGGCACCTATATCATCCTCGATCACATTCGCATCGCACGTGAGGCTGGCCTGCCCTACCTCTATCTGGGCTACTGGGTACCTGGCAGCGCCAAGATGGATTACAAATCCCGGTTTTCAGCGTTGGAGATTTACAAAGACGGTGACTGGCAAAGCCTGAACGACCGCGCAGCCGCTATGGCAGACACCCACCCGCTTTCCACTGATCCAATTGCTGAACAGGTGGCGCGTATATCGCTGCCCGACACCCGCCCAACCAGCGGCTGACACAAAAATCTTTTGAAAATTTTTCGGAAAACTCTTCAAAAGAGTTTTGCCCGCCCCTAGTTCCCGATCAGCGACGGAACAATCGTCACCACGCCCGGGAACGTCCACAGGAATGCCAGCGCCAGAACCTGAATGATCACAAACGGAATAACCCCGCGGTATATCTGCGCCGTGGTCACGCCTTTGGGGGCGACCCCCCGTAAATAGAACAACGCAAATCCAAACGGTGGTGTCAGGAACGATGTTTGCAGGTTCACAGCAATCATGATCGTCACCCATTTCGGGTCCATCGTGCCGCCGTAAATAACCGGCCCGACAATCGGGATCACGATGTAGATGATCTCAAGAAAATCGAGCACAAACCCCAGGATAAACAGCACCAGCATCACGATCAGGAAGACTTTCCATTCCTGATCAAAGCTGCGCAGGAAGTCCTGAATATAGTCTTCACCGCCAAAGGAAATCACCACCAGGTTCAGCAGTTGCGAGCCGATCAATATGGTAAACACCATACTGGTAACCTTGGCCGTTTCCCGCACCACCGGTCGCAGGACGCCGGTGCGATACAGCACCCAGCAACTGTACAGGATGCCAAACATCGCGAAGGAATAGGTAATCTGCGCAAAAATAAACGCGACCCAGTCTTCAAGCGGAACCTCGGATCGGTTCACCCGCAGATCAAAATTTATCCCAATCAGGATCATGATCACGATCGAAAAGGCTGCAAACAGGATCAGCTTGGAATTGCCCTCTTCTTCCTTCAGCTTGCGATACGCCGCCAGCATGATCGCGCCACCCGCCCCAAGGGCWGCYGCCGGGGTWGGGTTGGTRATGCCGCCAAGGATYGACCCCAGCACCGCGATGATCAGCACCAGCGGTGGRAACACCACGCCGATAACCTCATTGCGGCCAAGCAACCATGCTGCATATTTGCAGCCATAAAGCGCCATCGCMGTCGGGATCGCCAGGACCAGTACCAGTTTGCCGGATGTATCGTCAGGCCCCAGCAGCAACATGTCGATAATCAACCCAAGGGTCACCCCAAGGCCRCCRATCAGCAACGGGCGGATACTGGCAGAGGGTGCAATCCCGCGTGCCATTGCCAGCGTGATGCCCATCATCATGTAGAGGATCAWAACCCCGGTTCCAATCGGTGCGGCGGCGTCGATATTTGCCAGACGGGCGTCGATCTTTTCCTGGTCGGTCAGGGCGCGGCTTTCGTTCGATCCGCCAGCCGCCATGATCTCGGCTTGTTCAACAACCGCGATGTCCCACTTTTCCTGACCATGCAGTTCAATCATCGAAACCTGGCATTCGTCACTTACGTTGGTGCGCAGCGACGCCGCTGCACCCACATCGGAATAGCTGTCCACTACAATRCTCTGRTTGCCMGCMACATTAACCCAGGCCGAAAACACSCCCGCTACGATGATCCCWACCGGCACAAACARCAGCCATGTGACACCGTGGCGRCGGCTGATCCGTTCAACGCCCTCTTTGGGTTCGACCAGCACCGGGGGGGCTTTGTCCGGGTTCGCCAGTGCATAGACAAAAGCATAAAGACCGTAAAACAGCGCCAGCATAATCCCCGGCAATACGGCTGCCTGAAATAGTGTTCCAACCGACAGAACRGCCGCCTTGCCAAGATAAGACAGCGCGTCCGTACAGCCCGCAGCCTGTGCACGGGTTTCCTGCGCCGCTGCGTACAAATCGCCCGCCAGCGTGCCAAGCAGCACGATAACAATAGAAGGCGGAATGATCTGCCCCAGTGTGCCCGACGCGGCAATAACCCCGGTAGACAGTTCAGGTGAATAGCCGTTGCGCAGCATCGTGGGCAGCGACAACAGGCCCATCGTGACCACAGTCGCGCCTACAATTCCCGTTGAGGCCGCCAGAAACGCGCCCACAACAACAACTGATACAGCCAGRCCACCGGGCAACGGGCCAAACACCCGCGCCATCGTGGTCAGCAGGTCGTCWGCTATTTTCGAGCGTTCCAGCGTGATCCCCATCAGCACRAACATCAGCACYGCCAGCAGCGTCTCAATAGACTGCCCGGCCAGAACCCGTTCGTTCATCCGGTTCACAATAAAGGATATGTTCCGGTTCAGCGCCTTTTCCCAGCCACCATCCAGCAGCGGTTGTGCAACCTGCGGCAAATCCGGGTATCGAAACACTGAAATATTCAGGGAATTCACCCCGGAACTYAACAGATCACGATAGGCCTCACTGCCGGTATCCACCGCCTGGTGGATCAAAATGCCTGCACTATCCAGCGCCGCGATAATCCCGAACGAAATGATGCCGGCACCACCAATGGCAAACGCCACCGGAAAGCCCGACAGAATACCTGCGAACAGGCTGAGAAATACAATAATCAGGCCTACTTCGACGCCATCGAGTCCAAACATCTTCTTACTCTACCCCTACGTGCATGGCCTCGTAGGCCTCTTCTTCAGGTTCGTCCCGAGCATCCCGATCAATGTACTTACCTTCACTTGACGGGCCCTCTTTCCACTCCAGATAAGAGCGATAGAAAAACGCAACGGCCTGCAGGAATATCAGCAGCGTAAAGGTGACCAGCAAAACCTTGAACAGGAAATAGGCGTTAAAGCCACTTGGCGAAAAACCGATGGTTTCCACGTTCCATTTCAACACTTTCGATTTTCTCAGCAAAAGTTCCAGCGTRTCDGACGCYGAAACCTTGGGCGTGATCAGATGACGCCACATGAAATACCAGGAATACATCCAGATCAGCGTCGCCATTGGCAGCATGAAGAAAAGTGAACCGAACATGTCGATCACTTTCTTGGTGCGGTATTTTACGTTGGAATAAACCAGATCCACCCGCACATGCCCGCCCTGCACAAACGTGTAGGTGACGCACAGGGTCACGATAATCGCATTATAAAGTTTTAGTTCTTCACCATACCAGCTCAGGTCTTTGGTGAAATCCATGCCAAACGGGCTGATGGTAATTTCTGCCACCCGGAACACCCGTTGCAAAAATACGATCATGATCTGTTGCACGACCATGAATATCCCGGCCCAGGCAAAAAACCGCCCTATCTTGTTGGCTATACCTTCCAGCCCACGGACCATTTTCCACATGAAGCTGTTGCGCCAGAACCCGATCGCCGTGACGATCAGGAACACAAGCAGGGCGGCGAAAAACAGCTCTTGTGAGCCACCGTAATAGATAAACCGCATCATGGATTGTTTGTCTGACCAGTCCAGCCACTGCCCCAGATGGGTCAGCGCGTAGCCGATATTGTAAATTGCCATAGCCAGGCTCTGAAAAAACCAAATCACCCAGTCAGTCATGAACTTCCCCGATTGCCCGATCTAACGCCCGGCATTTAGTACACAGCCCCCACCRYTYYSKGCGGGGGCTGCAAWTWTCKWTWRGGYCGATTTAGCCGCCCAGAACACGGTTCCGCTGGTTCACATAGTAACCATCGGATTTTTCGATCCAGGAAGACGAAGACGCAACGGACGCGTCAAAGCTTGCACGGATACGCGCGTACAGCTCATCATCCATATTTTCGTCCATAACTTCCTTGGAAGCGGCCCCAAACGCATCCCAGACATCATCCGGGAATTGCAGCGTTTTCACACCCTGCGCCTGCAAGCGGGCCAATGCGGCACCGTTCTGTGACARGGTCAGTGCCAACTGCCACTGGGTTGTSGCCATCGACGCATATTTCAGAACTGCCTTATGCTGATCGGAAAGRCCATTATAGACATCCAGGTTGATACCAAAGGCCAGACCGGAACCCGGCTCATGGAAACCAGCGGTATAGTAAATCTTGGCAACYTCRTGGAAACCAGCGCGTTCRTCSGCTGCGGGGCCRACCCACTCCAACCCGTCCAGAGCACCGGAAGACAGTGCCTGATACAGTTCACCACCGGGGATATTCTGAACCGATGCGCCCAGCTTGGACAGCACCTGACCACCAAGACCAGGCATGCGATATTTCAGACCCTGAAAGTCTTCTGCGGAGTTGATTTCCTTGCGGAACCAACCACCGGACTGCGAACCAGAGTTACCGGCGAGGAATGATTTCAGGTTAAAGATTTCACCCAGTTCATCATGCAGTTCCTGACCACCGCCATGGTGATACCAGTTTGTCAGCTCCTGCGCGGTCGCCCCAAACGGAACCGCCGTAAAGAACGCATAACCCGGATGCTGACCCAGATAGTAATAATCAGCCGAGTGATACATATCAGCCTGACCAGATGACACCGCATCAAACACTTCCAGTGCGCCAACCAGCTCACCCGGTGTTTTCTTATTGATGGTCAAAGAGCCGTCAGAAACGGCTCCTACAATTTCTTCCAGCTTGCTGGCCGCATCATCAAGAACCGCAAAACCGCGCGGCCAGGATGTTACCATTGTCAGTTCAACATTGCCGTGGCTTGCCGCATAGGCCGGTGCTGCCAGCGTGGATGCAGCCGCAGCTGTCCCACCAAGTGCCGTTTTYCTAAGAAATGAACGACGATCCATATATATTCCTCCCATTCGAGTATGCCCGCCACTTTGGGCAGGCAGATCATTTCAAGTGCCGACACCCTAAGCGCAGGCCCGCTTGCTGGGAATACCATAAATATGTAGAAACGCCGATTTCGCCAATAAATGTCGAAAGCCTCAATATATAAAGGATTAGAAGTAAATAATTTGCCGCACCTCAATGGTGGTTAACGCGCTCGAAACCGGGTGTCGCCTATGCCTTTCTTATCGAATTGAAAGGATAACGGATGATCGGGCATACAACAGGGTCACAGATCCAGGGGCTCAATATGGCGCAGGGGCATTCGCAGGCGATTGCACAGGAAAAACGTATGGATTCAGGTGAAATCCGACCATCCGGGCAAACCCGGCGCGAAGGACATGGTTCTGACAACGAAGCGCGCACAGATCGAACCGACCGTCGCGCCTCACAAATCAACTATTTCGCYAAACGCGCCATGGAATACGCCGGSGCGCTCAGAAATCTAAACAACCAGACGGTGCTGGTCACCGACAAAATGCTCGGCATTATTACCGGACAGGACAATGATGATCTGTTTCAGGGCGGCGGATACGGCCCGGGCCTTAGCATTTCAGGCACTGATGGCGACGACATGATGATGATCCGCGCCCGTGCGGTTCAGGATGTGCAAACCGGTGCCGGTGACGACATGGTTTCGGTTCAGGCCAGAACTGTTGCTTCTGTCCGGGGCCAATCCGGCGACGATGCCATCGCCGTTCTGGCGCGCAATGTTGGCCAGGTACAGGGCGATAATGGCGACGATCTGATCGCCGTGGCCGCACGTAATATTAATCAGGTGGATGGTGGCAGTGGCGACGATGCAATCGCCGTTCTGGCCCGCAATATCGGCGGTGTCTCGGGGGGCGATGGTGATGATGCCATTTCCGTGGCCGGGCGCGAAATTGGCAATGTTTTCAGCGGCAACGGYGAYGATAYGTTGYTGGTGGYMGGTCGGGAAATTGACCGGGTATATGGCGGCGACGGTGACGATAAARTTTCAGTTGCGGCGCGCACTGTCGAAAAYACCGGCGGCGGGGACGGYGACGATCAAATCACCGTACAGGCCCGAACCGCTGGCTTTGTAAATGGCGGCGAAGGCGACGACATGATCAACATTGCCGCGCGAACGTTACATTCGGTAAACGGCGGCACCGGGGATGATCTGATCAACGTCATTGCCAGGAACATCAAGGTTGTGAATGGTGACACGAAACTTGACCAGGTTAATGCAGCAGGCGATCTGACCTCCACAATCCCGGGGGGTGACGACATCATCAACGTAATCGCCGATACGGTCGGGCTGGTACATGGCGGAGGTGGTGACGACACCATTTCAGTCACTGCAAATCTGGCCGGGGTTATCAACGGTGGCAGGGGCAACGATCTGATCAACCTGAATGTAGACACAGCAATGATCCGTATAGGCGGGGACGGCGGACAGGACGTTGTGACTGTTGAACGCGCCGGACATCTGACAATCTCATTCGCCGACACTGACGTGCAGGACGTTGAAATGACATGGGACGGCGACACCCTGACCCTGACAGGTGCGTCGGGTGAATCGCTGCGCATCGAAAATGTCAGCAATATTCAGGAACTTTCGCTCATTGGCGCGGGGGACGATGGCGAACTGCTGGTGGCTCAGCTTGTGCAAAACTCAGGATTTGACCTGCTAATTTGACGGCCTAATCCCTGCACCTCAGACTGAACGTCGCAGCCGTATTCGTGGCTGGTGTTTTATATAAAGCCATATCGATTTATCGACAGCCCATGGAACGGTTACTGACCGCTTGGAAACTAAGCAATCGCCACTTCTGGCCASCCTGCCGCAGGTGTTTGCGGTGCCCGACATTGCCCTGCTGACGCTGAACCAGTCGYGCCAATTGGTGAAACCCAAAAATCAAAGTGCTGGAAACTGAAGGCCCGAAGATATCGGTGCCTACCGCGGCGGCCCTTCTTCTTGTCWTANTATRCTCCCCGCGCGGAGCGCATTTCRGGTAYCCAWAGGGTACACGCACTAAATAATCGTCACGCCGAATGGCGTGGCAATTTAATGATAGCCCGGCAATCCCCGAAATAATGTTGCAAATTTYGCTCCATTTGCGACATTTTCCCAATTTAACCCGTTGACGCCCGGTTTTCCCGCTCCTAAAGTCCGGCGCACTGGAAACGGAGCCCTATCGATGAATAACCTTGTGGTGATTGTGGAAAAATGGCGCTTGGGGTCTTAACGGCAACCATATTGGTACCCCATGCGCCCCCGAAAATCGGGGGCTTTTTTATGAGTAATGACAACAAATTACGACGAAACGGAGTGATACGATGACACGGCAGATGACCGGCGCAAAAATGGTAGTTCAGGCCCTGAAGGATCAGGGTGTGGACACAGTCTTTGGCTATCCAGGTGGTGCCGTGCTACCGATTTACGACGAGATTTTCCTGCAAAACGATATTCGCCACGTTCTGGTGCGCCACGAACAGGGTGCGCTGCAYGCCGCCGAAGGTTAYGCGCGCTCRACCGGTAAACCCGGTGTGGTWCTGGTYACATCCGGYCCCGGYGCCACCAACGCGGTCACCGGCCTGACSGAYGCSCTGCTCGACAGTATYCCGCTGGTKGTKCTGACCGGACARGTSCCGACCTTCATGATCGGCACTGAYGGWTTTCAGGAAGCAGACACCGTTGGYATCACCCGGCCCTGCACCAAACATAACTGGCTGGTGAAAGACACCGATAAACTGTCCGAGGTCATYCATCAGGCATTCCACGTCGCWWTGAAMGGYCGCCCCGGTCCGGTTCTGGTSGAYATCCCCAAGGATGTGCAGTTYGCCARYGGCACYTATACACCGGTTAAACAAGCGAAAACAAARCACTACCASCCACAGYTAAAGGGMAATATCGACGCGATCACMAAACTGGTCGARGCGATGGARRYCGCCAAACGYCCGGTATTTTATACCGGCGGCGGCGTGATCAATTCCGGCCCCCACGCCAGCCAGTTGCTGCGCGAACTGGTGGAAGCCACGAGTTTTCCCATAACCTCAACCCTGATGGGCCTTGGCGCCTACCCCGCCAGTGGCAAACACTGGATCGGGATGCTGGGCATGCACGGGCTTTACGAAGCGAACATGGCGATGCACGATTGTGATTTGATGATCAACATCGGCGCGCGGTTTGACGACCGGATCACAGGGAAGCTGGACGCGTTCAGCCCCGGCTCGACCAAGGCGCATATTGATATTGACGCGTCTTCGATTAACAAAGTCATCCAGGTCGACATTCCGATACTTGGCGATGTGGCCCATGTGCTGGAAGATATCCTGCGGATATGGAAGTCGCGCGGGCGCAAGACCGACAAGGGAAGCCTGCAAAAATGGCTGGCTCAGGTTGATGACTGGAAAAAGGYSGATTGTCTGGACTATGCGCCYGACAAAAAGGTGATCAAGCCRCAATAYGCCCTGCAACGGCTGGAAGCGCTGACCAAAGATYATRACCGCTACATCACCACCGAAGTCGGCCARCATCAGATGTGGGCGGCGCARTAYCTGARCTTTGARGACCCGAACCGCTTTATGACATCSGGYGGRCTTGGCACYATGGGMTAYGGKTTTCCSGCMTCWATCGGYGTRCARATGGCGCACCCSGACGCGCTGGTGATCAAYGTSGCSGGYGAAGCMAGCTGGCAGATGAACATGCAGGAAATGGGCACCGCCATCCAGTTTCGCCTGCCGGTGAAGCAATTTATCCTGAACAATGAGCGCTTGGGCATGGTGCGCCAGTGGCAGCAATTGCTGCACGGTGAACGCTATTCGCAAAGCTGGTCTGAAAGCCTGCCGGACTTCGTGAAACTGGCCGAGGCATTCGGTGCCAAGGGCATCCTGTGCAAAGACCCCGCCGATCTGGATGATGCGATAATGGAAATGCTCAACTATGACGGGCCGGTGATATTTGATTGTCTGGTGGAAAAACACGAAAATTGCTACCCGATGATCCCGTCGGGCAAAGCACATAACGAAATGCTGATGGGCGATGCCGCTGTCGAAGGCGCGATCGACGCCAGCGGCTCGGTTTTGGTTTAAGGAGGTCTGGTAAATGTCTGCACTAAATATCAAAAAAGGCGCTACAAGCCATTCCGCGTATGAACTGCGTGATCCAAATTCGGACGTGGTTGAAAAACACACCCTCGCGGTGGTCGTTGATAACGAAGCGGGGGTTCTGGCCCGTGTGATCGGGCTGTTTGCCGGGCGTGGCTATAATATCGAAAGCCTGACCGTGTCGGAAATTGACCACGAAAGCCACCAGTCGCGCATCACTATTGTGACATCCGGCACCCCGGCGGTGATTGATCAGATTGAAGCCCAGTTGGGCCGTATCGT
>NVTR01000011.1 GCA_002732955.1 Marinosulfonomonas sp. | reverse complement strand
CGCAAAGTCAGCCAGCAGCAGCAGAAACACACCGGCCAAAGCGGCGCTGGCGATGCTGATAAAGCTGGTGTCAGTCGTATCTTGAGTAATAGTTTTCGTAGTCATATCAATCTCCTATGTCCCGTCACACCCGACGGGTTGGGTTAGGCCGGCGCATGGCTGGTCTCCTGGCTTGCGGGTCGAGGCGCGCCGTCACCTTCCCGGGTTACCCCAGTGGTCATTGACGAAACGCTCTCCGCTTACAGTCGCGGGGGCGGCTGTGGTTTTGGGCCCTGATTGGGTCACCCGCACCACATTCCCATATGCTCCCCCCATGCTTGGCATGTTGAATGGGGAAACCATGCGCAGGCATTTGGCGTGAAATGGGCGCGGTGGTCAAGGGGGATAACGACGTGAAATGAGGCGTATGCGAAGCGTATGGCAGGGAAATAGGAGATTCGTAAGGGTAGCTCAGAACTGTGATGATGTCCGKCGCTCGCTAAACAGACGCGGTTTGAAGCTGCCCAGTGTCAATTCCAGTACCAGCGGTATTGCGTTGGACATGCCGATCAGGGCTTCTTTGCCTTCCAGTGCGTGAAATGCGCTGAGGTCTCCGGTGGGGATTGCGGCCTGTGCAAGTGCCCGTAGTTCGGGCATCATTGGGACCAGAAATACGAATGCGTTGATGGTCAGGAAGGCTATCAGGACGGCCTTTACCTTCATCCAGTTGTGGCGCTCGTTGTAGTAAAAATACAGGACCAGATCGCAGAACACCTTTAGCCCGAGGCCGGGTAGGATCAGAATTAGCGCGCTGATGTGTTTGTAGGTGTAGACGGTATAGGCGGTATCTGGGTCAGGGGTTCCGATTACGGCGCCGATGACAATATGCGAGGCGATACCGCCGACGTAAAGAATGCCGCCGATTTCGTTCAGGAAATTAATAAGTTTACGCATTGTCATCCCCTTTACGGTTGCCGAACCACATGCGGGCGAACAGGCGGTCTTTTCGGATGTATTGATGATAGAGTCCGGCGGCGACATGCAGGGCGATCAATATGGACAGTAAGGTTGCCAATACGCCGTGGGCGGCGCGAGACGCGATATCGTCGAAATTTGCGGGCAGCGGGTCACCTGAGCCGCCGAACACGATAGCGGGCAGGCCGGCGATACTGGCCGTGGCAAGGCCCGAGGCGCACATGGCGATAACCAGCAGGTAAAACGCCCAGTGGGTCCAGACCCCGGTGCGGTTGGCGAGCGCGTTGCCGATATCGGCATGGGGTGGTTTGCGGGTGGATAGCCGCACGACCAGTCGGATCAGCATCAGGGCGAGGATCGTAATTCCAACGCTCATATGTGCTGTTAAGGCGGTCAGTTTGAAAGGGTCAGTGTTGGGGGTATTGGCCAGTACGTTGCCGCCCATGATCAGGCCGCCGATGATCAACAAGGCCAGAATCCAGTGAAGGGCGACGAGGGCGGGGTGATATCTGGACATGGGAACTCCAGTGGTTTTTATGGAATCGTTTACTTGCAAATGCTATTATTGCATATGCAACACTTGTGAAAGCAATATTTGCATGCAAAGAACCGATATGGGCAAAAATGACACCATGAAGATACGCAAATCCAGCCTGGGCTGGATGATCCAACGGGTTGCACGCCGGCTGGATAAGGCAATGAGTGCCCGGCTATCCGAGCAAAACCTTAGCCTGCAACAGTTTGCAGTAATGATGATTGTGTTGGAAAACGATGGTCAGACACAGGCAATGATTGGTAACAACTTTGGTATGCCAGCTTATGCGATCAGCCGCGCGCTGGACCATTTGGAATATGCGGGGTTTCTGGAGCGCAGGGCACACCCGACGTCGCGCAGAACCCATACAATTCACGCCACAAAACCGGGGAAAATGTTGGGGCCAGAGCTGTACAAAATCGTTAAAGAAGTGAATGATGAACTGGCAGTACCATTTTCRGCCGAAGAACGCTCGGTTTTCGCAGAAATGTTATCAAGGCTTACGTAGGACTGGTAGAAAACTGGTTTCCACCCATATCTTGTGGATAACTCYGCCGATCYGCCCAGACCTAGSCATTMTTCGTTGACTTGAGCCCTACAGACCGGGACAATCGCCCCYAATAAGAATCAACCCCAAGGGTTTARCAGGCGTGCGTTTAACCAAGCTTCGACTGAATGGCTTCAAAAGCTTTGTCGATCCAACTGATCTGRTCATCGCCGATGGTCTGACCGGGGTGGTGGGGCCGAACGGCTGTGGTAAGTCCAAYCTGCTGGAAGCGATGCGYTGGGTGATGGGRGAAAACCGGCCCAAAGCGATGCGCGGTGGGGGCATGGAGGATGTGATATTCGCCGGGGCTGCCACCCGYCCGGCGCGTAACTTYGCSGAAGTGGCGCTGTTTATYGACAAYACRGACCGGYTGGCACCKGCSGGGTTTAAYGAYAGYGATYTKCTGGAGAYCACCCGACGTATCACCCGGGATGCGGGGTCTGCCTTTAAGGTGAGCTCCAAGGATGTGCGGGCGCGCGATGTGCAGATGCTGTTTGCCGATGCCTCCACCGGGGCACACAGCCCGGCGCTRGTGCGWCAGGGRCAGATTGCCGAGCTGATCAAYGCGCGGCCCAAGGCKCGGCGKCGNTTTCNTGGAAGAAGCRGCSGGGATWTCSGGGTTGTATCAGCGCCGCCATGAGGCCGAACTGAAACTGAACGCAGCCGAGGTAAATCTGGCGCGGGTGGAAGATGTGGTTGAGCAACTTGCAAGCCAGTTGGGCCAATTGGCGCGGCAAGCCCGGCAAGCGGCGCGGTATCGCGGGATTGGCGAAGAACTACGACTGGCTGAGGGGTTGCTGTTGTACCGGCGCTGGCGTGAGGCGGATCTGGCGCGGGCAGAAACGGCAGCGAAGTTGACCGAGGCGGTTCGGGCGGCGTCCGAGGCCGAGCGTCTGGCACTGGGCTGCGCCAAAGCGCGGGGCGAGCAAGAGGGCGCGTTGCCGCCATTGCGTGAGGAAGAGGCGATTGCCGGGGCCGTGTTGCAGCGCCTTCAGGTACAACGCGATACGCTGGCCGATCAGGAAGCACGCGCGGTGGCGGCGATTGAAACGCTGACGGCGCGGATTGGTCAGTTGGTTCACGATATGGAGCGTGAGGAATCGCTGAACAAAGACGCCGGTGAAACCATTGAGCGSCTGGAATGGGAAGCCGGGGAGCTGGTTAAGGCGGCTGAAGGGCACGGGGCCAAGCTGGAGGCCGCAGCCGTGGCGGCGCGGGAAAGTGCCAGTAGTTTGCAGGAACGCGAGGATAGTTTAAGTGAGCTGACCGAAGACGTGGCGCGGTTGTCTGCGCGCCATCTTTCAGCACATCGTTTGTTGGAAGATAACGAAAAAACATTGACCCGGAGTGAAGGCGAAGCTGAACGCGCGAAGGCGGCGGTCAGTGAAGCTGGCGACGCGCATGTTCGGGCAAGTGGTGAATTTGAATTGGCMGAAGCTGCGCAGAAGACTGCGGTCGGGGCRGCGGAGGCAGCCGAAGCGGCGCTGGTTGCGGCGGATGATGCACGTGCCGAGACGCAGACACGGGAAGCGGATGCGCGGGCCGGGCGGTCCGAGGCYGAGGGTGAAACAAATGCGCTGCGCGCTGAAGTTGCAGCACTGGCGCGGCTGGTGGAACGCGAAACGGCTGAAGGCGGTCAGGTGCTTGACCTGCTGCGGGTTGAATCGGGCTATGAAAARGCGTTGGGGGCGGCTTTGGCCGATGATCTGCGCGCGCCTGTGGTGGATGGATCGGTCGCGTCAGGYTGGGCGACATTGCCGGGATATACCAGACCGCAGGATTTGCCGGACGGTGTGGCGGCGCTAACGAATTATGTTTCCGTGCCGGATGTATTGACCCGGCGCATGGGGCAGGTTGGACTGGTGGACGCGGCTGATGGCGCGCGGCTGCAGAGTGAGCTGTTGCCGGGGCAGCGGCTGGTTAGCGTTGAGGGTGATCTGTGGCGCTGGGACGGTTTCCGTGCCGGGGCTGAAGATGCGCCAAGTGCAGCGGCGTTGCGGTTGCAACAGTTGAACCGTTTGCAGGAATTAAAGCAAGATCTGGAAGAAGCATCGGCGCGCTCAATGGGCGCGGTGCAGGCGCATGAAGTACTGAAAGAGCGCCTTAGCGCGCTGAGTGATGTGGACCGTACTGCGCGCGATGCCCGACGCGATGCGGATCGTGCKATGACAGAGGCMAGCMGGGCGATGTCGCGGGCTGAGGCGGATCGCAATATTGCCGGGGGCAAACTGGAGTCGCAGCGTCTGGCTGTGGCACGCCATGACGAAGAAGCGATGTCCGCGCGCCTGCGCCTGAAGGAGGCAAAAGCCGGGGTTGATGAACTGGGTGATCTGGATGCTGCGCGCGGCGAAGTTGAAAAGATCAAGCTGGCGGTTGAAGCCGCCCGGATCACCATGATGTCCAGGCGGGTAACCCATGATGAATTACGCCGCGAGGGGGACGCGCGGGTGAAGCGTTCTCAGGAGGTCACCAAGGAGCTGAGCGGCTGGCGCTACCGGTTGGAAACGGCTGAAAAGCGCATTRGTGAGCTGGAAGAGCGCAGAGTTTCATCAGAGGCCGAGCTGGTAAGCGCGACTGCCGCACCGGTGGAAATTGYGGCGMAACGTGGTGAGCTGGCGGATGCGATTGACGGGGCTGAAGCGCGACGTAAGAAAGCGTCAGATGTTTTGGCAGAGGCAGAGAATACGTTGCGCGCCGCGGTAACAGCCGAGCGCGATGCTGAACGTGGGGCGTCAGAGGCGCGTGAAGCCCGGGCCCGGGCCGAAGCGCGCGCGGAGGCTGCGAAAGAGACGGTTGAATTCGCTGTAGAGCGGATCGCCGAGGAGCAGGAAACCACGCCGGATAAACTGTTGGAAACGCTGGATGCTGATCCCGAGAAAATGCCTGCGTCGGATAAAATAGAGGCGGATGTGAACCGCYTGAAACGSCAGCGAGATGCRCTGGGGGCTGTTAATCTGCGGGCCGAAGAAGATGCGCGCGAAGTTCAGGAAGAACACGAYTTGCTGGTCAGCGAAGTTGCTGACTTGCATGGGGCTATCAAGACGTTGCGCGCGGGCATCGCCAGCCTGAACAAAGAAGGCCGCGAGCGGCTGCTGACGGCGTTTGAACAGGTGAATACAAATTTCGCGTTGTTGTTTAAACATCTGTTTGGCGGTGGTGAAGCCAAGCTGGTTCTGGTGGAAAGTGAYGACCCACTTGAGGCTGGCTTGGAAATAATGTGCCAGCCACCGGGCAAGAAACTGTCAACTATGTCGCTGCTGTCCGGTGGTGAGCAGACGCTGACCGCGTTGGCGCTGATATTCGGAGTATTCCTGGCGAACCCGGCCCCGATATGTGTGCTGGACGAGGTCGACGCGCCACTGGATGATGCTAACGTAACCCGGTTCTGTGACCTATTGGATGAGATGACCCGACAGACCGATACACGGTTCCTGATTATCACCCACCACGCGGTGACCATGGCGCGGATGGACCGGCTGTTCGGGGTGACGATGGCCGAACCTGGGGTCAGCCAGCTGGTTTCTGTGGACCTGAAAAAGGCCGAGCAGATGGTGGCCTGAGGGTCTGGATTTCCCCGCGCTATCTAWCTGGTATTTTGATAGATMTATTTCTGGTTCTTCCCAGCCAMGATCGCTTCCTGGCCAAAGGAGGTGATGATACTGAAAGTGGCTTTAGATATCCCATTTTGTATGTGTATTTCTTAACATTTTATAGAGAGCGCCGTCGATACGTGGTTAACGCCCGACGATTTACGCGGTCCCAAACATGCCTAAATAAYACCCAAGTCTTGCTTTTTTTGACGCGCAGATTAAACACTTGACTAAATAATCAATGAGGTACCCATGTCGTTTCTTCGCCAAGTTCTGTTCGCAAGTCTGATTGCGTTTCCAGGGGCGTCGCTTGCCCAAAATATCGTTGCCACTGACGCGACGAGCGTCGCAAATTTCTTTCTGGGAGAAGGCATTGAACCGATCGTTGAGGAAGACAACACAGGTGACCCTAAGATTAACGTCGATTATTACGGGGCTGACTTTTCGATATTCTACTATGGCTGCGAGGACGGACTTAACTGCGATTCAATTCAGTTTTTTAGTGGCTACCGCACCGACGGGGGTGTTCGTATTTCCAAAGTAAATGAATGGAATGCAAGCAAGCGATATGCTTTTGCCTATGTGTCAGAGGAAGGCAACGCGCGTATTGAACACGATGTTTTCCTGGGTAAGTCTGGTATGGCCCCAGACGATTTTGCAAAACTACTGAGCCTCTGGGTCCGCGCGCAAAAGGAATTCGAAGAATTTATTGACTGGTAGAACCCGCAGTTATTCGAACTCCATCTCAGAATGAACCTGCTGGGCGTTGCGTTTAGCGAGTTGCTCGAATTGTAATAGGTAGGAAAWTTGTGACTGATAAATTGTAGGAGGTGTGGTGTCTTAGGTTATATCTAACCTTCCTTGTGCCCACCGGGCCATCGAAAAAATAATTCCTGCCCCAATAAGAAKGGCAATAACGTAAATTGCCTTAGTATGGGCTGCAGGATATACTGTCAGTGGACTGCTAATTATCGGGGCCATGGCCGCCGCAAACCCAGCCACTAGTACAACCAAAAATATGTATTGAATTTCATTTCCGATTGCAGACAGTGGGTCATTTTTAACCAGCCACAYGAGTTGATCAAATGWAAKYKRAMCSYWCKMYMMKYMSWTYKCKKRYMYKYCRMSYRMAYWSRKWTGYKGAWMTRWTKYYYRMRAKMRRTAGCTTSRAARKWTRRYWWYMWRYGTCATAGCTTCCCCAACAATCCAACTGTCGGCCAGGCATCAGCTGGTATCCCTAAACGGATTTGCTCCTTTTGTACGGCGGCGCGGGTTTTGGCACCGAGTATTCCGTCAACTTTGCCGACATCGTGGCCCAGGCGTTTCAGYTTTTTCTGTAGYGCTTTCATCTCGGCATCTGAMAGGGCCGGGTCGGCGTTGCCTGCGTTGTAAACCGGYGCGCCTTCCAGACGGGTGGCGAAGTAAGCGGCAGAGGTGACGTAGACGAAGCTTTTGTTCCACTCAAAGTAGATTTTGAAATTCGGGTAGGTTATGAATGCCGGGCCTTTGCGGCCCATTGGCAGCAGGATAGAGGCCTGCATATTGCCGGCACCAAGCCAACCGGCGCGGGGTTTCACACCAAGCTTTGCCCATTGATTGACAGTTTTGGTACTGGTCAGACCGGTTGCAGTCCAGTCCAGATTGGCGGGTACGATGACCTCCTGCATCCAGGGTTCATTCGGGTTCCACCCGAGCGAGCGCAACATGCTGGCCCCGGTGTACAAAGCATCAGCGCGGGAGGTTTTCAGGCTGACCTTACCATCGCCGTCGCCATCAACGCCGTTGTTCAGGATGTCTTCGGGCAGCATTTGAACCATGCCGATTTCACCAGCCCAAGCACCTTGGGTGTTCACCGGGTCAAAGTTGCCACGCTCATACAGTTCGAGTGCTGCAAATACCTGTGGCTGGAACAATTCAGGGCGGCGGCAGTCGTGGGACAGGGTGAGCAGGGAATTCAGTGTATTGAAGTCGCCCTGTACCTGACCGTAATCGGTTTCCAGCGCCCAGAAGGCCAGCAAGACACCGCGTGAGACGCCGTATTTACGTTCAATCGCATCGAAGGTGCTGTCGAGTTTCGCCGAAAATTTGCGACCGTTGTCCATGCGGTTTTGGCTGATGACGCGGCGCGAGAAGTCCAGAAAGCTCATCCGGAAAATGCCCTGGGAACGATCGGCTTTGATGGTGCGGGGGTCTTGGCGGGCGTTGGCAAAGAACTGGTTTACCGTTGACTTGCTGTAGCCTTTGGAAATGGCCTCGGCCTTCATATCAGAAATGAAACTGGAAAACGTACCGCCGCATTTTACCTCGGCAAACGCAGGGGATGTCGCCAGGACTGTGGCGGCTAGGATTAGGGAAAAACGCATGGAACCTCCGTTAAATACGGGGGTCAAACTAGCAGGATCACCGCGTCAGACAACCGCCAGAAGTGTCACGGCGACAAGTGCAAGGCCCCATGTCCGCCAAAGGGCCTGAACGGCGGCCTCTATATCGGCTGGATTCAAGGTTTGACGACCCTCAGGGAAGACCAGCGGGAAGTCTTTCATTTCGCCATTATAGGCGCGGGGGCCGGCCAGCGAGACATCGATGCAAATCGCCATCGCGGCTTCTGGCCAACCGGCGTTGGGCGAGCGGTGCAGGGCAGCATCGCGGCGCACAGTTTTGGCGATGTCGGGGCGAAGGTAGGCGGCAGCTATCAGAATGGCGGTCAGGCGTGCGGGCATCCAGTTAACCAGATCATCAAGGCGTGCTGCGGCCCAGCCGAATTCTGCGTGGCGCGGGGTTTTGTAGCCAATCATGCTGTCGGCGGTGTTGATAATTTTATAGATCAGCAGGCCGGGTAATCCCGCAATCAGGAACCAGAATACTGGGGCGATTATACCGTCGGACAGGTTTTCTGCAGCACTTTCTATAGCGCCGCGAATGACGCCGGTTTGATCCAGATCGCTGGTGTCGCGACCAACAATGCGGGCAACGGCTGCGCGGCCTTCGGGTAGTGACATTCGCAAGGCGCTGGCGACGTCTGTGACATGGGTAAYGAGGCTGCGTTGCGCGAGCAGRACRGCGGCGATCAGGATTGAAAAGATGGCACCGCCGGGGAGAGCAGCAATGAGWTGTCCGGCTAACCCGGCGATCAGAACGAGGGTCGTGATGACAAGGATGCCATGGAATTTGCAGTCTTTGCCGGTGTTGAATTTCTGATCAAGCCAGTCGATGAACCGACCCATAATTACCGCCGGATGTGGGACGCGGGACCAGAGCCATTCGGGTTCGCCCAATATCGCGTCCAGCACCATTGCGAGGGCGATTATGGTGGCGAAGTTCACAGCGCCGCTTCCAGTTGCGGCCATTGGTGCGGTGCAGGCAAGCCAAGGCGCAGCCAGTTGTCTGAATAGGGAAATATGCGGGTCCAGATATGGGATTTGGCAAGGTGGGTTTGCCAGTCTTTTGCACTGTCTACATGGTAGAGTCGGAACAAAGATGTACCGCCGACGGTTTTCGCACCGTGGCTGGTCATCAGGGCATCGAGGCGGGCGGCGTCTGCTGTCAGGCGCTTACGGTTGGCGCTGGCCCAATCCGGATCGTTCAGCGCAGCCGCGCCGATGGCAAGGGCCGGGCCGGATACTGGCCACGGGCCGAGGGTTTCAGCGAGCCTCGCAATCAATTCCGGGTCGCCGATCGCAAATCCAAGGCGCAGGCCAGCAAGGCCCCAGAATTTGCCGAAACTTTTAAGGACCAGCGTACCGGGGCGGGTGGAAAGGTTAACCAGTGATTGGTCCGGGATGATGTCACAAAAACTCTCATCTATAATTGTTAATCTTTTGCCGCTTTGCACTTCGTCATATATCAGCCCGTCAGGATTGTTCGGGTGAACGATGACAGTTGCATCTGCAAATTCGCCCAAGGCCTGCCAACCGCCGGCGCGAAAAGCGGCTTGATGTTCGTTATAGGTTGGCCCGGGGATGTTGACGGTGGTGGCTGGAAATAKTGTTGGAATACGCGCAATCAGGGATGAWGCRCCGGGGGCTGCAAGCAGGGTGGCGTTGTCGGGAACATTCCAGAATTTTCGGGCGGCAGAGGTTAGCGCGTCATTTGCAGATTTGTCGGGCAATGCGGTCCAGCAATTCTGGCTGAATTCAGGGATTGGGWAGGGCACCGGGTTAATGCCGGTGGACAGGTCAATCCATTCAGTTCGGTCGCCACCAAAATCTGAAATAGCTGCATCAAGACCGCCGCCGTGATCCCTTATTATACGGGTTTTCACGGCTCTTCCGGCAGGGGTTGGTGTCTGGTGATAAAGTGGCCTTTAATGTCCTGTGGCCACTGTCGATAAGGCACCTGACCGCTGTCACTGTCCGCGTGGAGTTCGGCGTAGGTTACAATAGCGTCAGCGGCGGTCTCATCCGGGGTGAAATTACCGACTGTATACGCCAGTTTCCCAGTCGCCTGGATGGCGACATTGCAGCCATGGGTGCAGCCCATCAGGCAGGATGTGCGACGGGTTTTGACGACGGAATCCTTTGCCCGTGCCTCAATCAGATATGCCAGACGCTCGCCATCGGTAAGCGCCATATCACCGGCTTCCCAGTCGTCGCGTTTGCAGGTGTCACATATGGTAATCCAGGTTGTCATATCGCGCCCTAATTCTTTGCCGATGCCCTTTTGAACTGATTTTTCGGGGCGGTGCAACTGATTACAGGCGTTAACGGTAATCCGTCAATGTTAACCGCTTGTTAACACTTTCGAAGGTATTCAGTTAAGGGGTAATGGCGTAACGGTTGACTTGACGTTAAGCGTGGGTATTTGAAATGAGAGTACTAATTGTTGAGGAARACGCYAAYCTTGGGCGTGTCTGGTGCCGCCATCTTGAGCGGCTCGGATATTCGGTGGATTTAGTTCGCGGTCAGTCGGATGCGATAGATACTTTGCGGGTTGTTGATGTGGATATTATTGTCCTCAACCTGGTTCTGAAGAACGGCAGCGCCTTGGCTATCGCTGATTTTTTAAGCTACCGTCTACCGACTGCCAAAATCATATTTGTGACCAGCAGCAGCTTTTTTTCGGACGGGTCAATATTTCAGCATGTTCCGAATGCCTGTGCGATGATGCCGTCGCAGGTCAGCCCAGAGGATTTGGGCGCATTGGTCGAACATTACGGAACACATTAGACCGGTTAACCCCGGTCGTGTGGTTCGGTCCAGTCCAGTACAGGGTTAATCGGCACGATGCGGTGCGGATTGATGGATTCGTGGCTGCGGTGGTAATGGCCGACGATGTGGTTGAAGTTGACGGTTTCTGCAACGCCGGGCCATTGATACAGCTCACGGGTGAAGCCCCATAGATTGGGGTAATCGATTATGCGTTTGCGGTTACATTTGAAATGTAAGTGATAGACCAGATCAAAGCGCACGAGGGTGGTGAACAGGCGCCAGTCGGCCTCAGTTATACGGTCACCCAACAGATAGCGGTTGTCGCTCAGGCGGGTCTCCAGGTCTTCCAACTGGTCGAAAAGTGCGTGAACGGCAATGTCGTAGGCAGATTGGCTGGTGGCGAAGCCGGATTTGTAAACACCGTTGTTCAGGTTGGAATAAATAGGGGCGTTAATGGCTTCGATTTCATCACGTAATTCAACTGGCCAGTAGTCGTCTGTGTTGCCGGTAATTCCGTCAAATGCACCGTTGAACATACGGATGATTTCAGAGCTTTCGTTACAGACGATTTTATTGGTCAGCGTGTCCCACAGCACCGGGACAGTGACACGGGTAGACACTTTGGGATCGGATTTCTGGTAAATCTCGCGCAAGAATTTCAGGGCGAACAGGTGGTCGCCGGTGGCACCATTGTCATCGGTATCAAAGGTCCAGCCATCGTCACCCATGTCGGGATGCACCACGGAAACGCTGATATGATCCTGCAGGCCTTTAAGATTGCGAAAAATCAGGGTCCGGTGGGCCCACGGGCAGGCATAGGAAACATACAGATGATAACGCCCTGATTGCGCGGCAAAGCCACCCTGACCAGTCGGGCCGGGGTCACCGTTTGGGGTGATCCAGTTGCGAAACTGCGAATCAGGCCGCACAAACTTTCCGCCCGAGGATTTGGTGTCGTACCAGTCCGTTTTCCAGATGCCCTCAACCAGCTTGCCCATTCTGTGTTCCTTATTGTTCCCTGAAAGATAGCCTGTGCGCGTAAAATGGAAACCCATGAAGATCGCGCAGTGTCTGTGCGAAAATACAAANRGTGCCCGGGTCGCAATTTGCGAAACGAGTGACGTAAATTCGATTGCGTGCCGCCAAACCGTTACCTATACAAAACCCCGACGAAGCCCAGCAGGGCCAGAGAGGTTGGCTGTTAACGATTGACCCATCTTGGGGATCGGACGCAGCATCGTCAGGGAAGTACGTTTCCTCTCGGGTATCTGTGTCTGATGAAGAGGACGTATAATGAGATTCGCGGTTTTTTTAATTGCAATATTTGCCGCCCAGAGTGCGGCGGCTGATCCTGGTCATCTGATTGGTGTTGCCGGACATGACCACTGGCTGGCGGCGGGGGCCATCGGGGTGGCGATTGCTGCCGGGATATGGGGCGCGTTGAAGGGTAAGCGTGAGGGATACGAAGCTGAGCCAGAGCTTGACCCCGAAGAAGCACAGGAGGCCTGAAGATATGTCGAAAATCGGGGTGATGATTTGTGGGCAWGGCTCGCGCTCTCAGGTGGCGGTGGATGAATTTGCGGTATTGGCCGAGAAGCTGCCGGCATTGCTGCCCGATGATTGGATGGTAGATTACGGCTATCTGGAGTTTGCCAACCCGGTGATCCGCGACGGGCTGGACCGGCTGCGGGACGCCGGGTGTGATCGCATTCTGGCGGTGCCGGGGATGCTGTTTGCGGCGATGCACGCCAAGAATGACATTCCGACRGTGCTGAATACTTACGCAGCCAAGCACGGGGTTGATCTGTCTTACGGGCGCGAACTGGGGGTTGATCCGAAAATGATTGCCGCCGCCGGGGCGCGGGTACAGGAAGCAGTTGATCGGGCGAACGCCGAACTGGGAGAGCTACCGCTGGCTGAAACCTGTCTGGTTGTTATTGGTCGCGGTGCTTCTGACCCGGATGCCAACGCCAACGTGTCCAAGGTGGCGCGTTTGTTGCAGGAGGGTCTGGGATTTGGCTGGTGCGAGGTTGGTTATTCAGGGGTGACATTCCCGCTGGTCGAGCCGTGTTTGGAACATGTCACAAAGCTSGGATATAAACGGGTGATCGTATTCCCGTATTTCCTGTTTGCAGGTGTGTTGATTGATCGGATTTACGGGTTCACTGACAAGGTGGCCGACGCGCATCCGGGAATTGATTTTGTAAAGGCCGGGTATCTGAAGGATCACCCCCAGGTGCTGGAGACATTCGCCGAACGGATTTTGGAGCAAGTGGGTGAAGAAATTCCGCCGACCTGTGGGATGTGTAAATACCGCACKCAGGTKYTGGGGTTYGAGGCGGAAGTGGGCGCAGTTCAGGAAAGCCACCACCACCATGTGGAAGGTCAGGGCGCGAACGCGCCGGGGGCGACRGTAGCGGAATGTGATCTGTGCGATAATTTTTGCACCGGCGAATGTAGGTTGGATATGGATCAGGGGNNNCACCACCACCATGGCGACGGCGATCATCAWCACCATGATCATGACCACAGCSACGATCATGCGCACCCGGAATATCCCCATGCGAAGCACCCCCACGGGCCGGAGAGTGCGCGTAAGGGGAAAGTGTGAGATATTTTTCTGCAAAAAATATGGCCTCCGGCGGAAGTATTTTTGAAAANNNGAAGAAGGGCGGGCGATGCGCGCTTATGTGAAAAAACCTGCCGCGATTTACGCCGAAAGTTTTGCGACGGTGCGGCGTGAGGCTCGGCTGGATCGGTTCGGGCCAGGTATGGAGACGCTGGCGGTGCGATTGATCCATGCTTGTGGCATGGTTGAGGTGGCGGATCGGCTGGCATTTTCCCGAGGTGCGTTTGACGTCGGGCAGGCGGCACTAAAGGCGGGGGCGTCGATATTGTGTGACTGTGAGATGGTGGGGGCTGGGATTATCCGGCGGTATTTGCCTGCCGGGAACGATGTGATCGTAACGCTGAATGATGGTTCGRTGCCCCGGTTGGCGGAAGAGATCGGCAATACCAGATCAGCGGCAGCTGTGGAACTTTGGCGGGACCGGCTTGAAGGTTCTGTAGTGGCGATTGGCAATGCGCCGACGGCGCTGTTTCATTTGTTGGAATTGCTCGATCAGGGCTGGCCAAAGCCTGCGGTAATATTAGGGTTTCCGGTGGGGTTTGTCGGGGCTGCAGAGAGTAAGGCGGAGCTGGCGGCGAATGCCCGGGGCTGCGAATTTGTGGCGCTGCGCGGACGGCGTGGCGGATCAGCAATGGCGTCGGCGGCGGTAAATGCGCTGGCGGTGGGCCTGCCGGAGGTGGCGGKATGAYMCCSTGGYTRCATATYGTTGGYATMGGCGAGGACGGGATGTMTGGGYTGACGCCWGCGACGCGGGCCGTGGTGGAAGCCGCCGAAGTGATTGTTGGTGGTGAGCGGCATCAGAAATTGGCTGATGGTTTAAATGTCGAGCGGATTGAATGGCCGTCGCCGTTTGATGCGTTGATCGAGACCTTGCGGAGGATGCGGGGAAGGCGGGTTGTTGTGCTCGCATCCGGTGATCCGCTGTGGTTTTCGGTGGGYGCGCGGATTGGCCGGAGCATTGATCCCGGTGAGATTATCTATCACCCGCAGGTCGGGGCGTTTCAGTTGGCGGCGGCGCGGATGGGCTGGTCTATGGCGGATGTGGAAACGCTGACCGTGCATGGSCGGCCGGTCGAGCAGATGATCGCRTTTATCCAGCCTGATGTGCGATTGCTGATATTGACTACCGGGGCTGAAACACCGGGGCAGATTGCGGCGTTTCTGGCTGAGCGTGGATTTGGCGGAAGCCGGATGACGGTTTTAGCGGCGATGGGTGGCGCGGATGAGGCACGGTTTGATGGGCTGGCTGGTGGCTGGAACCATGAGGTTCCGGCGTTCAATACGCTGGCGGTGGAATGTGTGGCGGCGGGCGATGCGGCGCTGTTGCCGCGGGTGCCGGGGCTGGCGGATGAGCTGTTTCAGAGCGATGGCACCATGACCAAGCAAGAGGTGCGGGCGGTGACTTTGGCTAAGCTGATGCCGATGCGTGGGGCGTTGTTGTGGGATATTGGCACGGGTTGCGGCTCGGTCGCGGTGGAGTGGATGCGCGGGGCGCGGTATGCGCGCGCGAYTGGGATTGAGCCGCGGGCGGATCGCCGGGCAATGGCGGCGGCGAATGCGYTGGCRYTGGGWRCMCCRAAGCTGGARCTRATYGAKGGSSWGGYGCCSGRKGYKYTGGCSGGKYTGSCWSCGCCGGATGCGATTTTTGTCGGCGGTGGCTTGACGGACGGGGTGTTTGAAGCGGCGTGGAATGCGTTGAAACCGCTGGGCCGGTTGGTGGCAAATGCGGTGACTTTAGAGGGAGAAGCGATGCTGGTTGCSTTACAAAAGCGCCATGGCGGGCAGTTGGTGAAACTGTCGGTGGAGCGGGCCGAAGATCTGGGTTCATTCCGTGGCTGGAAACCGCAGCGTCCGGTGACGCAATGGTCGTTGGTGAAGCGATGACAAAAGAATCTGGCCTCCGGCGGGAGTATTTGGGCAAAGAAAAAGCCGGGGTGCTTTACGGGGTTGGTTTGGGTCCGGGGGATCCGGAGCTGATGACGCTGAAGGCGGCKCGSYTKATTGGCGGGGCKGMSGTKGTGGCYTATCCRGYGCTKGTSGGKGGRGWGAGTTTRGCKCGYTCKATWGCKGCKGAWYTWATTYCTGMGRGWGCSSSMGAGATWRTYGTTRAAGTGCCGATGACRGTTGAACGGSGACCGGCGCAGRYGGCSTATRATRNAGGGNGCGGCYYTGATTWCGGCRGCGCTGCGGGGTGGCGAWGATGTGGTTTATCTGTGTGAGGGRGACCCGTTTTTCTATGGCTCATTCATGTATCTGTTTGCGCGTCTGGAAGAGGAATTTCAGGTCGAAGTGGTGCCGGGGGTGACGTCTGTTGCGGCCTGCGCCGCGCGAAGTGGGCGGCCTCTGGTGGCGCGGAATGAAAGGCTGACGGTGTTGCCCGGTCCGCTGGATGAAGATGAACTGCGCAGTCGCATTGAAGGGGCTGAGAGCGTGGCGATCATGAAGGTTGGACGGCATTTGGGTAAAATACGCCATGTGATCGAAGGGCTGGGGTTGGTGGAACAGGCGGTATATGTGGAACGGGTAAGTCTGCCCGAGGAGCTGATATGCCCGCTGGCCGACGCGCCCGAGTCTGCACCATATTTTTCGATGATTTTACTGACAAAGGGGGCCGATCCGTGGCTGTGAAACCTGTTGTATTAGCGCTGTCGCGGTCTGGTGAAGACACCGCGCATCGGGTGGCTGGGGTGCTGGGCGCATTGGTGCATGGGCGTGAAGGGCGAGTGCTAAAGGCCGATGTTTTTTTTAACAATGCGCTGGACCATGCGCGGGATTTGTTTGCGGCGGGGGTGCCGATTGTCGGGGTGTGTGCTTCGGGGATATTGATCCGGTCGGTGGCGCCTTTGTTAGCAGACAAATTGAGTGAACCGCCGGTGGTGTCGGTGGCAGATGATGGATCAGTTATTGTGCCACTGTTGGGCGGRCATCGCGGGGCCAACCGGTTRGCGCGGGAAATTGCAGAGGCACTGGGGGGTAGGGCGGCGGTTACGACGGCAGGCGATGTGTCWTTGGGGATTGCGCTGGATGAGCCKCCTTTGGGGTGGCGATTGCAAAATCCAGAGGACGCAAAAGGAGTGATGGCTGCTTTGCTGGCCGGYGGCGGCGCRCRGGTRAGCGGCGAYGAAGCGGTGCGTGCCARGTGGTTAAATAATCTGCCGAGGGGYGGCGGGGTTAAGCTGATATGTACGCAAGTGCCGGTTGAGATTTCCGGGGCGACACTGGTTTACCGACCATTGCGTACGACGCTGGGCGTGGGCTGCGCGCGCAATTGTCCRCCGGAAGAGCTGGAAGCGTTGGTCATGCAGGCGTTGGCGGCGGCTGATGTAGACCCGGTAGCCATTGCAGCGATTGGGACGCTTGATCTGAAAGCCGATGAACCYGCYGTACTGGCGTTGGCGGCRAAGTTYGGAGTGCCGTTGCGGTTGTTTTCAGCGACCGAGCTGGAGACCGAARCCGGRCGRCTGGAAAACCCCTCTGATGTGGTGTTTGCCGAGGTTGGATGCCATGGTGTGGCCGAGGGAGCAGCCTTGGCGCTGGCTGGACCTGACGGTGGTTTGGGGCAACCAAAGATGAAATCAGAGATGGCGACCTGTTCGGTTGGCTATGCGCCTGAACCGATTGTT
This sequence comes from Marinosulfonomonas sp., assembly GCA_002732955.1. Taxonomy (GTDB): domain Bacteria; phylum Pseudomonadota; class Alphaproteobacteria; order Rhodobacterales; family Rhodobacteraceae; genus NVTR01. The sequence continues at coordinate 49,058 of NVTR01000011.1, read as the reverse complement.
GAACTGGCRGGTCKGGCGCGYGGAAAACTGKCWGTTGTYGGMATTGGTCCGGGGCAGGCGGCYTGGCGCACRCCTGAGGCGAGCCGGCTGATYATGGAAGCAGATGAGCTGGTTGGSTAYGGTTTCTATATAGATMTGTTGGGACCKTTRGCRGYCGGTAAGGCACGGGCGRATTTTCCGTTGGGKGGCGAGGAAGATCGTTGTCGCTAYGCTTTGGAACWGGCCGGGAAGGGTTTGAATGTTGCGCTGATYTGTTCCGGGGACGCTGGAATATTTGCGATGGGTGCGTTGGTGTTTGAATTGCTGGATCGCGGTGTTGARRAACATGGCGTTTCGGATGCGGCGCGCCGGGTTGAGGTGGTGAACGCGCCCGGCGTTTCGGCCCTGCARGGCGCGGCGGCACGTGCCGGGGCGCCGCTGGGGCATGACTTTTGTGCGATTTCGCTGAGTGATCTGTTGACGCCGAGGGAAGATATTATCCGCCGGCTGGAAGCGGCGGCGGAGGGGGATTTTGTGATTGCGTTTTACAATCCGGTTTCAAAGAAACGCCGCACTTTGTTGGGTGAAGCGCGGGATATTTTGCTGGGGTATCGACCTGAGGATACGCCGGTGATGCTGGCGTCTTCACTGGGGCGGCCAGAGGAAAACATTCGATATCGACGGCTGGTTGATCTGCATGTCGATGAAGTCGATATGATGACCGTTGTTTTGGTGGGGTCGTCGAATTCCAGGCTGGCGGAACTGGGCGAGGGTCCGCGGATGTATACGCCGCGTGGTTATGCGCGCAAGATTGACGGGGATCTGGTGGAGCAGGCTGCGCCTGCAAGAGATTCTTAGAATGCCTTCGGCGAAAGTATTTTTGAAAAGAAGAAGGGTTATAGATTGACTGTATTTTTTGTGGGGGCGGGGCCGGGTGATCCGGAGCTGCTGACGCTGAAGGCGCAGCGGGTCATTGGCGAATGTCCGGTTTGTCTGTATGCGGGATCGCTGGTTCCGGTCGAGGTTGTGGCTTGTGCTCCGGAAGGCGCGCGGGTGATGGATACAGCGGTGATGACGCTGAAAGATACCCATGGCGAGATTCTGGCGGCCCATGGCCGTGGCGAAGATGTAGCGCGGGTGCATTCGGGGGATCCGTCGCTATATGGCGCGATTGCCGAGCAGATCAGGTTGTTGCGCCGGGATGGAATTGAGTACGAGATTATTCCGGGGGTGCCAGCCTATGCGGCGGCGGCGGCGGCGTTGGGGCAGGAACTGACGATACCAGAGATTGCCCAGTCGATTGTGCTGACAAGGGTGTCGATGAAATCCACCAATATGCCTGCGGGCGAAACACTGGAGAATTTCGCGCGCACCGGAGCGACGCTGGCGATACATCTGGGTGTTCGTAACCTGCGCGAGATCGAACGTCAGTTGATCCCATATTATGGCGCGGATTGTCCGGCGGTGATTGCGTACCGCGTCGGCTGGCCGGATCAGATGCTGATCCGGGGCACGATTTCCGATATTCGCGGTAAGGCACGCGACCAGAAAATCACCCGAACGGCACTGATTCTAATTGGCCCGGCGTTGCATGAAGTTCAGGATTTTAAGGACAGCGCGCTTTACGATCCTGCGATTCCACATGTATTGCGACCAAAAGTGACAACAATATCTGGTTGAATCGCCCTGTTAACGGGGTTTTCTCGGGTTAGCTGAAAGGATTTCTTGACCTGTGGTCAGGCACGTTCATGCTCTTGTACCGGGAGTGGAGGGATTGTTATGTCGGATTTTCTGCCGAAAGAAGTGCGCGAGGGGCTGGAACTGGCCCGCAAACAGGACCTGATCAAGAAAAGCAGGCTGAGGATTCACATTGGTGAAGAAGTGTTCCCGGTGCTGCGTATCTGGGATGATGGTTTTACACTGGATGCAGTGGACGCACCGCAATTGCGTGGRTTGGTTGAACTTTTTGATGGATCGCGCCATCTTTATCAGTGCCTGATTGTGGCTTCGCAGGAAGACAGCGGCGAGATGGTTTACGAATTCAAGCGCAAAACCGCCATTACAGATAAACCGGCACTGGATTTTTATCGTGATGAAGAAGCGCCGGTGGCTTTGCTRAACTAAGTTTTATTGCAGATCTGAAAATGCGGTTTGAAGTCTCTCAACCGCCTCAACGATGTTTGCGCGTTGAGTGCCGATGTTAAATCGCATGCAGGTCTCACCACCTTTGCCAAGCGAAGGGCCGGGTGTTGGTGCGACTTTAGCCACCTCTACGACGCGCCGTTGGATTTCTTCAAAATCCATACCGGTTCCGGCGAAATCTGCCCATGACAGATATGTTCCCTGCATCGGCATTAGGGATGCGCCAGGTATCGCGTTAATGCCATCTGCAAATGTCCGATAATTTTCTTCGAGATATGGAACCARYTGATCCACCCATTCCGCACCTTCGGGGGAATAGGCRGCGCAGCCAAGTTCAACGCCAAACAGGTTCGGTTCGATGTTCAGCGCGGTRAAAAGTTTACCGTAGGTTCGGCGCATTTCCGGGTCCGGGATCATGACACAACCGGTGCGGGTGCCTGCAATATTGAAGGTCTTGGAGGCCGAAGTGGTCAGTATCAGCTTATCGACAACCCCTTTGGCAATTTTCTGTGTTGGAATGTGGTTGTGGCCGGAAAATACCAGATCATGGTGGATTTCATCCGCTACAAGGATCAGGTCGTTTCGGGCGCAGAATTCACAGAGTTCGGTTATTTCCTGCGCGCTCCAGACGCGCCCTGCCGGATTATGCGGTGAACAGAAAAGGAGCATCTTTTCGGTGCCGTCCAGCATCGACTGGTAGGCGTCGAAATCCATGCGAAATATACCTTCATCCTTGACGAGCGGTAACTCGACGACCTGACGGCCAGCGTTGCGGATTTTAATTGTAAATTCGTGGTAGACCGGTGTGAAAATGGCGATCTTGTCGTCCAGATCGGTGTAGGCCTGAATGCTCAGGGCGATGCCGTTGCCAAGGCCACCTGTTGTGAAACACCACGCCGGRTCAATWTGCCAGTCGTGGCGGTTTTGCATCCACCAGGCGGTGGCGTGGCTGAATCGATCGCGGCCCGAGAAATAACCATAATTTCTGCGCTCCAGCAGATCACGAATCCGTTCCTGAAGGAATTCACCGGCTTCGAAATCCATATCGGCGATCCACATTCCGAGGCCTTCCTGTGGCGACAGGCCGTACGCCTTTTCCATACTGTCCCATTTTGACGAATATGTGCCGCGCCGCTCGATAGGTTTATCAAAATTCATGGGAGTCCTCTGGTGTTGTTGACGGCAAATTACTCTTGTCAGCGTCGAGCGCAAGGGGCGTTGCACTGGGCGTGTGCATCGCCTAAATGACGGGGATGAGCATTAAGAACATACTGATCCACCCGGACCCACGGCTAAAGAAAGTTGCCAAGCCWGTAAGCGAAGTTTCACCGGAACTCCGCAAACTGGCCGACGATATGCTGGAGACCATGTACCATGCTCCTGGCATTGGTCTGGCGGCACCGCAGGTTGGCGTACTGAAACGGTTTTTCGTGATGGATTGTGTGAAAAAAGAGGGCGCTGCTCCGCAGCCGATGGTGCTGTTCAACCCGAAAGTAACCTGGGTTTCRSAAGAGATGAATACCTACGAAGAAGGCTGCCTGTCGATCCCGGAACAATACGCCGATGTTGAACGCCCGGCAGAGGCGCGGGTGCGCTGGATGGATATSGACGGCAAGACACATGAAGAGCAGTTTGACGGGTTGTGGGCGACCTGTGTTCAGCATGAAATTGATCATCTGGATGGCAAGCTGTTCATTGATTACCTCAAGCCGCTGAAACGCCAGATGATCACTCGCAAAATGGTCAAACTAAAGCGCGAGATGGCGCGGGAATGACCCGCGTTGTGATCCCGTGGCCGGATAAGCGACTGCGAACGGCTGCTGCTCCGGTGGCTGAGATCACGCAAGATATTCGAAAAACCTGGGATGATATGGTCGCTGTGATGGAGGCGATGCCGGGTGTTGGGCTGGGCGCAACGCAGTTAGGGGTTATGCTGCAACTGGCTGTTGTGGATGCGTCTGAGGCGCGCGGGCAGGTGGTTCGGATGGCGAACCCCGAGGTGCTGTACGCTTCGGGCAAGATGAATGTACATGATGAGGCCAGTCCAAACCTGCCCGGTGTTCACGCCAGGGTCAGCCGCCCGCGGGCGGTGACGGTGCGGTTTCTGAACGCCGACGGAGCGGTTGAACAGCGCGATTTTGTCGGGCTTTGGGCGACCAGTGTACAGCATCAGATAGATCACCTGGCGGGTCGGATGTATTTTGACCGGCTTAGTCGGGTCAAACGGGATATGCTGTTGAAGAAAGCCGCGAAAGTTGGGGGGCGGGCATGAAAGTGATATTCATGGGAACGCCTGATTTTTCGGTGCCGGTGTTGCAGGCGCTGGWGGACGCGGGGCATGATATTGTCGCGGTTTATTGTCAGCCACCACGTCCGGCGGGTCGGGGTAAAAAGGACCGGGCCAGTGCAGTTCAGGTGCGGGCAGAGGCGCTGGGGYTGAAGGTGCGTCATCCGAAGTCATTGCGCAACGCGGACGCACAGGCGGAATTTGCGGCGTTTGGTGCAGATGTCGCAGTGGTGGTGGCCTATGGGCTGATCCTGCCGAAGGAAATTCTTGAGGCACCCGTGCAGGGTTGTCTTAACATCCACGCTTCCCTGCTTCCGCGCTGGCGCGGGGCGGCGCCGATCCACCGGGCGATTATGGCCGGGGATGCTGAAACCGGTGTTTGCATTATGCAAATGGATGAGGGTCTCGATACCGGGCCGGTGTTGCTGCGACGYGAATTAGCCATCGATGCGCAGGAAACCACGGCGGATTTGCATGACCGGTTGTCGGGCCTTGGGGCGGAACTGATTGTTCAGGCTTTGGTTGGGCTTGATGAATTGGTTCCGGTGGCGCAACCCGACGAAGGTGTGACCTATGCCAGCAAGATCGGCAAATCCGAAGCGCGGATCGACTGGTCGCGGTCAGCGGTTGAGGTTGATCGGCTGATCCGAGGTCTGTCACCGTTTCCGGGCGCGTGGTGTGAGATTAACGGCGAGCGGTTGAAGTTGCTTGGCTCTCGGCTTGCAAATGGAAACGGGCAACCGGGGCAGGTAATGGGTGCATTTGTCGTGGCCTGTGGCGCGGGTGCTATTGAAATTACGCTTGCACAACGCCCCGGCAAACGCCCGATGGAAGCGGATGAACTGCTGCGAGGAATGAAATTGCCGGATCAGTTGGACTAAGGCCGGGGCTTAAAATTTCGCTGAGAATGCCTACGTTTGTGTTGAAACGAAAGGATAGCACATGCCCGTTCTTGCCCTGATCATCATTGGCGCGGCGGCCGGATTTCTGGCGACCCGGATGATGAAACTGGAAACCAACGTCATATCCACAGTGGCCATCGGTGTTTTGGGAGCGGTGGTTGGCGGGTTGGTTTTGCGGTTCCTTCTAACGGTTGTSGGCTGGCTGGCCGGGTTCGTTGGCGCGGTTCTGGGGGCGATGTTGCTGATCTGGTTATGGCGGACTTATGGTCCGGGTACTTAGGGCTTAAACGGTTCCATCCCGGCGCGGGCCAGTTCATCGGCGCGTTCGTTTTCCGGGTGACCAGCGTGGCCTTTGACCCATTCCCAGGTGACATCRTGRCGRGCGTTTTCGGCGTCTATYCGATGCCAKAGATCAACATTTTTCACCGGTTTTTTRTTGGAGGTMCGCCARCCRTTGCGCTTCCAGCCGTGGATCCAGGTAGTAATACCATTTTTCACGTAAGCGCTGTCGGTRACGATGGTGATCGACGCATCGCGGCTTAAGGTTTCCAGCACTGAAATCGCCGCCAGCARTTCCATYCGGTTGTTRGTGGTGTCGGCGTCGCCGCCYTTKAGYTCGCGGGTTTTSACGAYYKTGTCRCCRTCSMKRGCAATCAGCAARGCGCCCCARCCYCCGGGGCCSGGATTGCCRGAGCAGGCCCCRTCTGTGTAGGCGAAMAGKTCAGGCATGGGCATTGATCATAATCGAAGGCACGATGTCTCCGGAAAGCCCTTCTGACTCACGAAGTACGAAATCAGCGGGTGTAAAGCCGGCGCGATTYAGATGATTTTCCAGCTCGGATTGACTGTAATAAGCGTAGAAACGACCCAGYCGATCTCGTTTTTCGCCCTGTCCCAGTTTCATTCCCAAATGCAGTAACCCACCGGGCACAAGGGCGGCATGGATCGCTTCTAAATGGCCGGGAAAGGCCAATTTTGGCGCGTGTAACAAGCTGAAACTGGCCCAAATGCCATGGTAAATATTTTGTGCGTCCAATTGTTCAAAGGTTTTAATCTGCACATTGACCCCGGTGTATTGGYTGGCAAGGCGCACCATGACAGGGGACGCATCAAATGCGTCTGTTTGCAGATTTGCATTATTCATTTCAGCCGCTGCAAAACCYGGACCACAACCCAGATCAAGAACACGGGCGTGTTCCGGCATCGCTTTGATAAATGAAGACAGCATGGTTTCTTGTTCGGCAACCAATGCCATGCTGGCGTAGTCATCCGCCCGACTATCGTAGACCGACAGGGTTTCTTTGTCGCTACTCATGCGGGTTCSCGYARYWMACGSGGGACYTTGAAYTCSACGTTTTCCTTGGCKGTCTCGACGATTTYMACYWWGACMTTATRGCGYKMKYKRAARGCGTCGATGACCTCATTTACCAGCACTTCGGGGGCTGAGGCCCCGGCGGTTATCCCAACTGAATTGATTCCATCCAACGCTCGCCAGTCGATGTCTTTGGCGCGTTGAACCAGTTGCGAATAATCGCAYCCGGCGGCGCGGCCGACCTCTACCARTCGTTGCGAATTAGACGAATTCGGCGCGCCGATCACCAGCAGCGCGTCAATCTTCGCCGCTATGGATTTGACAGCTTCCTGGCGGTTGGTGGTGGCGTAGCAGATGTCTTCCCGGTGCGGGCCGATGATGTTTGGAAAATGGGTTTTCAGCGCCAAAACGACACCCGCCGTGTCATCTACTGACAGGGTAGTCTGGGTGATGAAGGCCAGCTTGTCAGGGTCTCGGACTTTCAGGGTGGCGATATCGGCGGCGGTTTCCACCAGCAATACTTCGCCTTCGGGCAGCTGGCCCATGGTGCCGACAGTTTCCGGGTGGCCTGCGTGGCCGATCATCACCATTTGCAGGCCGTTTTCATTGTGGCGTTCCGCTTCGATGTGGACCTTGGATACCAGCGGGCAGGTGGCATCAACAAAGACCATGTTRCGGGCTGCCGCTGCCGCWGGGACAGATTTGGCAACACCGTGGGCGGAAAACACGACGGGTCGGTCATCGGGGCAGTCGGACAGCTTTTCGACAAACACCGCGCCAAGGTCGCGCAGCCCGTCAACAACGTATTTATTGTGAACGATTTCGTGGCGCACATAAACCGGCGCGCCCCATTTCTGGATCGCCATTTCGACGATTTTGACAGCGCGGTCAACACCGGCGCAAAAACCGCGTGGGGCGGCAAGATATAGGGTCAGGTCTGGTTTGGTCATGCAAATTTCGCGCTTTGTCGTTGTTGGCAACCGGTCTATTCCGTGGCGGATTGATTTACCAGTCCGCGTGACGTCAATTTACTGTTGACCTTCCAGCAGCAAGAGGCCCCAACCTGTAAGGAAATCAGGAGAGAAAAATGCGAGTCAAACTGGTATCGACGGCTGCTATACTGACAATTGCACTGGTAGCGGGGTTTGTTGTTCTGCCGGGCAGTGATTTGAGCGCGCAAACAAGCCTGTTCCCCTACGACGACCCGGCGGCGGTTGCCGCTGGTGAGGTGCTTTATGAAGAAAACTGCGCCTCWTGYCACGGCATTGATCTGAAGGGCCAGCCAGATTGGCGGGGCGTGGACGGCGATGGTTTCTTGCCGGCCCCACCCCATGATGGTGATGGTCACACCTGGCACCACCCCGATACGTTGCTGTTTATGATCACAAAATTTGGCACCGCGGCGATGGTGGGTGGCGACTATAAATCAAACATGTCCGGGTATGACGGGGTTTTAAGCGACGATCAGATACTGCAGACGCTGGCCTATATCAAAAGCACGTGGTCGCCGCGTCTTATTGAGATGCACAACACCGTCAATGAAAACGCAAATCTTGCAGGCAATTAGGGCCGGGGGGTTAGCCCCGGCCAAAACTTTTTAGTCYRTTTCAACCTCAAGCATCTGGTCGTCTTCACGCGGTTCGCGTGGCGGGCGGCCAATGACGTCTTTCAGTTCTTCCAGCTCGATGAAGTTGTCGGCTTGGCGACGCAATTCATCCGAAATCATAGGTGGCTGAGAACGGATTGTGGAAACCACAGACACCCGCACTCCCTGACGCTGCAGGCTTTCGACCAGTGGGCGAAAATCACCATCCCCAGAGAAAATCACGATGTGGTCGACATGTGGCGCCAGTTCCATGGCATTCACGGCCAGCTCAATATCCATGTTGCCTTTGACTTTGCGACGGCCCTGRCTATCGACATATTCCTTGGCCGGTTTAGTGACCATGGTGTAGCCGTTGTAATTCAGCCAGTCCACGAGTGGGCGRATTGGCGAATAGTCGTCGTTTTCCAGCAGTGCCGTATAATAAAACGCGCGCAGCATTTTACCGCGGCGAATGAACTCGGTTCGCAGCAGTTTGTAGTCGATGTCAAACCCAAGCGCCTTGGCGGCGGCATAAAGATTGGCACCGTCGATGAACAGCGCTAACCGTTCGTCTCGGTAAAACATAATAGTTCCTTCCAAAATGAATTTCGCCATACTTCCGTGAGTGGGTGGAATTAAAAANTACAGTGGAACTGACGAAACATTGGAGAAAATATATGAAAAATGGAATGTTTCAAGGTGCCGAAGAGGAGAAAGAAAGGGATTTGACTAAAATCGGCCAATTTCAGCCTGTACTTTTAGCTATGGGGGCGAATTTGGCGTCTGTTGCGGGGGTACCAGAGGTAACAATAAGGGAATCACTGCGCGCGTTGTCTGCCGCAGGAATCGAGGTTCTCGAGGTATCGAAACTGTATCGCACCCCGGCTTTCCCGCCCGGTTCCGGGCCGGATTTCGTTAATGCGGCTGTGTTATGCCGAACTAAAATGTCGCCAACWGAAATYATCCAAAAYCTACACCGGATAGAAGAAAAATTCGGRCGCGAACGCAAAGACCGGTGGAGCGCGCGGACAATTGACATCGATCTTCTGGCGGTGGGGGAGCTTGTCTGCCCGGATTTGGAGACTCATAAAAGCTGGCGATCGCTAAGTTTGACAGAGCAGCAAAAACAGGTGCCAGACGGGCTGATTCTGCCGCATCCCAGAATGCAGGAGCGGGCGTTTGTGCTACGCCCCTTGGCCGACGTCGCACCGGATTGGCAGCACCCGATTCTCGGACAAACCGTATTGGAAATGCTGGAAGCACTGCCAAACGATGATATGAAGGGGATTGAGCCGCTATAAGGCGTCAAAATCGGCTGACTCTTGCCTTGTCAAGTGGGATCGAAAGGCCTAGATAAGCGCTTCGATACCTCCCAGCTATGGATAGGAGAGTCTAAATGGCCCGCGTAACGGTTGAAGATTGCGTTGATAAAGTCCCGAACCGGTTTGAACTGGTAATGCTTGCGTCGCACCGCGCGCGTGAAATTGCTGCCGGATCACCGATCACTGTTGAACGTGACAATGATAAGAATCCTGTCGTGTCATTGCGTGAAATTGCGGAAGAAACCCAGTCCGCAGAAGACCTGCGCGAACGGATGATCGAAAGCCATCAGACTCAAATCGAAGTTGATGAGCCAGAAGAAGATGCTATGGCTTTGTTAATGGGTGCCGAGGCGGATAGTCCGGCCGAGGATGATATGTCAGAAGAGAACCTGTTGCGCGCCTTGATGGAAGCGCAGGGGCAAGAATAAAGGGCGCCAACGCGCCAAGGTGCGGACCGGATGATCGATGTCGATGACCTGATTGCTCTGGTTCGCAACTATAACCCACGTTCAAATGAAAATCTGATCCGCGACGCTTACGCCTACGGGCGCAAGATGCACGAGGGTCAGTTTCGCCATTCGGGTGAGGAATATTTTTCGCACCCGGTAGCGGTGGCGGCAATTCTGACAGAGCAACGGCTTGATGATGCGACCATCGTGACCGCGCTGCTGCACGATACCATCGAAGATACCAAATCCACCTACAGCGAAATTTCGGACAAGTTTGGTGAAGAAATCGCCGAAYTGGTSGAYGGSGTTACCAAGCTGACCAATCTGCAACTGAATTCGACCGAAACCAAACAGGCCGAAAATTTTCGCAAGCTGTTCATGGCGATGTCCAAAGATTTGCGGGTCATTCTGGTTAAGCTGTCCGACCGGCTGCACAACATGCGTACTATCCGTTCGATGCACGTTGAAAAGCAGTCGGTAAAAGCGCGCGAAACCATGGATATTTATGCACCCCTTGCCGGGCGTATGGGTATGCAATGGATGCGTGAAGAACTGGAAGATCTGGCTTTTCGGGTTTTAAACCCAGAGGCACGTAATTCGATCATGCGCCGTTTTATCACGCTGCAACGTGAATCCGGCGATGTAATCCAGAAGATTACCAACGATATCCGGCTGGAGCTAAGAAAAGGCGACATCGAGGCAGATGTTTCAGGCCGCGCAAAAAAACCACATTCCGTTTGGCGCAAGATGGARGAAAAAGATCAGGGGTTTTCGCGGYTATCCGACATCTATGGTTTTCGCGTGGTTACCAGGTCTGAACAGGAYTGYTATCGCGTATTGGGGGCAATWCATCAGCGTTGGCGGGCGGTTCCAGGRCGGTTCAAAGATTACATTAGYCAACCAAAGACAAATGGCTACCGTTCCCTTCATACAACCGTATCTGGGCGCGACGGAAAGCGGGTAGAAGTACAGATACGAACCCGCCAAATGAACGAAGTGGCAGAGGTGGGCGTGGCAGCCCACTGGGCSTACCGYGAYGGYSARCGMGTSGAAAACCCGTTTGCRGTTGATCCGGCCAAGTGGATTGCCAGCCTGTCGGAGCGNTTTNGASCARGCAGATGATCACGACGAGTTTCTGGAACATGTCAAACTGGAAATGTACGCCGAYCAGGTGTTTTGTTTTACCCCCAAGGGRGATGTCGTAAAGYTGCCCCGCGGCGCGACGCCGCTTGATTACGCCTACGCAATCCATACCCGTATCGGCGACAGTTGTGTTGGCGCGCGGGTCGATGGCATCCGGGTGCCGCTATGGACGCGGCTCAAGAATGGCCAGTCCATTGAAGTGATTACCGCCGAGGGGCAAAGCCCGCAATCCAGCTGGATTGATATTGTCGTGACCGGACGCGCMAAGGCGGCAATCCGWCGTAGTCTGCGTGAAGAAGACCGGGGCCGGTTTATCAAACTGGGGCGCGAACTTGCGCGAGTAGCGTTTGACCACATTGGTAAGAAGGCAACGGACAAGGCCCTGGCAACGGCGGCAAAGCAACTGGGGCTGGACGGCCAGGATGATCTTTTGGCGCGGGTAGGTTCGGCCGAGCTTTCAGCACGAGAGGTGATACAGGCGCTCTACCCGGGGCTAAGCGAGGGTGGTGACGAAGTCGACGTCGAACGCGCGGTGGTTGGCCTGTCTAAGGACCAGTCCTTTAAACGTGCAGCCTGCTGTCAGCCTATTCCGGGAGAGCGTATCATAGGCATCACATATCGTGGGCAAGGAGTGGTTGTTCACGCCATAGATTGTGAAGTTCTGGCCGAATTTGAAGAGCAGTCAAACCGGTGGGTGGACTTGCARTGGCATAGYGGCCGACATGGGCCGGTWAATACGGTTAGTTTTGATCTTACCATCAGAAATGATGCGGGAATATTGGGRCGAATTTGTACGATTATCGGMGAGCAAAAGGCAAATATCTCAGATTTGCACTTTCTCGACAGGAAACCGGACTTTTACCGACTTATTATCGACGTTGATTTGCGGGATATTGAGCACYTACACGCGATTATGCTGGCGCTTGAGGCAGAAAGYGACGTGGCATCAATTGGCCGATATCGTGATGTTGGGCGCAAACCCTAAGCGAGCAGGAGCAGGACTGAGTGTTCAAACGACGTAAAAAACGATCCTACGCTCAGGCGGTCGCAGAGGGTATTTACCCACGCGGCGGCTGGACCCGGGCSGTTAGTTACGCCCTGCACCGTATCCGCCGTCTGCCCGACCCGCCCCACAAAATTTCCCGTGGTATCGCAATCGGAGTGTTCGTTTGTTTCACACCGTTCTATGGCATGCACTTTTTACTGGCGACAATTCTGTGTGTCGCCATGCAGGGCAATATTTTTGCGGCCATAATGGCAACGTTTTTTGGCAACCCGCTWACATTCCCGATCATTGCGGTTGTGTCTGTTGATCTTGGYTCATGGATGCTCGGGCTGCCCGGCGGAATGCAGCTGCCGGGTATTGTYGGGGCATTTTCAAATGCTTCGCTGGAACTATGGGCGAATATGGCCGCGATGTTTACAGATGAAGTGGCCCATTGGGATCGCCTGATCAGGTTCTTCAACCGGGTGTTTCTGCCCTACCTTGTTGGYGGGATCATCCCCGGAATTATCACTGCGGGTGTCGCCTATGCCTTTAGCCACCCCCTGATCTCTGCTTACCAAAAAGCTCGCATCAAGCGCTTGAAAAAGCGCTATCAAAAGCGCCGTAAATCCGAAGCAAAAAAGGCTGTCGTGGTATCAGAAATCAAAAGCCCCTAAGATTTTGCTAAGAATCAATGAGGAAGATAAATAATGCCTGCATTACAGCCGCTTGGACCGCTTCGTCTTGGGGTGAATATTGATCACGTCGCCACTGTTCGCAACGCCCGTGGTGGCAGCTACCCTGACCCGGTGCGCGCCGCCAAGATCGCCGAAGCCGCCGGGGCCGACGGGATTACCGCACATCTGCGCGAAGATCGCCGCCACATATCTGACAGTGACATTGACCGGCTGATGGAAACATTAAGCGTRCCGCTGAACTTTGAAATGGCAGCGACCGAAGAAATGCAGGCAATTGCGCTGCGCCACAAGCCCCATGCAGTGTGCATCGTGCCGGAAAAGCGCGAGGAACTGACCACCGAAGGCGGCCTGGACGTGGCGCGCGACGAAAATCGGCTGGCGCATTTTATTGCGCCCATTCGGGATGCAGGTTGCAAGGTGTCGATCTTTATTGCTGCCGATATGCGTCAGATAGATTCCGCAAACCGGATTGGTGCCGCGGTGATTGAATTACACGCCGGGGCTTATTGCGATGCCCATGAAGAGGGTCGTTTTGCGGAGCGGGACGTCGAGTTGGAGCGCCTACGCGAAATGTCGAGCTATGCCCATGGGCTGGGTCTGGAAGTACATGCCGGGCATGGGTTTACCTATGGCAGCGTMAARCCGGTGGCRGCATTTCCTGAAGTGATGGAGTTGAATATCGGYCACTAYCTGATTGGCGAGGCGATTTTCATGGGTCTSGAGCCCGCGATCAAAGAAATGCGCCGCCTGATGGATGAGGCACGGGCGTGAGCGAGGTTTCAAGAATGGGACGCCTGCGGCGTCAAGAGACTTTTAGCCGCCCCTGTTTGGGGCGGGATATGCCTCCGGCGGGGATATTTATGCAAAAAAGAATGCTGGAGAGTGGTATTCGATGATCCTGGGCATTGGCACCGATCTGGCAAATATTGAGCGTATTGCCGGCACACTGGAGCGGTTTGGCGATCGGTTTCGCAACCGGGTGTTTACCGATATTGAGCAGCGTAAAGCCGAGCGGCGCAAAGACGTGGCCGGGACCTATGCCAAGCGGTGGGCGGCGAAAGAGGCTTGTTCCAAGGCACTCGGGACCGGGTTGGCGATGGGAATTTCCTGGAAAGATATGTCAGTGACCAATATGCRTTCCGGTCAGCCGCAAATGGCGGTGACTGGCTGGGCGGCGGATCGCCTGAAAGAAATGACGCCCAAAGGGTACGTCGCACACATTCACGTTACCCTGACCGATGATCACCCCTGGGCGCAGGCGTTTGTTGTGATTGAAGCGCGGCCAATTGCTTGACACCAGTGGTGCGCCTGACCATGTAGCCGGGATGATAAAAAGAATGGCAGGGAATATCTGATGAGCAGTACGGCAGAGAAACAAGATGGAATTGTTGAAACCATCAAAACGGTTGTCTATGCGCTGCTGATTGCGGGTGTGTTTCGCACATTGTTTTTCCAACCATTCTGGATTCCATCTAGTTCGATGAAAGACACTTTGCTGGTTGGTGATTTCCTGTTYGTCAACAAAATGGCCTATGGCTATGCGCGCGTGTCCTGTCCGTTTGCGATCTGTCCTATTTCCGGGCGAATATTTGGCAGTCAACCTGAGCGTGGCGATGTCGTCGTATTTCGCCATCCGGTAAACGGCGAAGACTTTATCAAACGACTTATGGGGCTTCCAGGGGATAAAATTCAGGTCAAAAATGGCGTTGTATTTCTGAATGGTACTGAGGTGAAACAACAGCCTGACGGATTATTTGAAGAGCCGTTTGAGCGGCAAGGGCCGATTGGTGGATTTCCGCAGTGCAACAGCAATGTTGGCATTGGCGGAACCTGTATAAAAGAGAAGGCACTGGAAACGCTGCCAAACGGCGYGACCCACAGTATCCTGAATATTGGTGAGCGTCGCCTGGATAACACGCCGGTTTATACAGTGCCTGAGGGGCATTACTTTTTCATGGGTGATAACCGCGATAATTCAACCGACAGCCGCGTGGCACAAACCGCGTCGGGGGTTGGTTTCGTGCCATATGAAAACCTGATCGGACGCGCGGATCGAATTGTGTTTTCGTCTGCGGGCCGTTCGATGTTTGCGTTCTGGACCTGGCGCTCGGATCGGTTTTTTAAGGCGGTCAATTGAAACTAAGCGCGGAACTTTCACAGTTTGAGGCCCGGATCGGGTACAGGTTTAATGACCCGGAACTGCTGATCCGTGCGCTGACTCATTCTTCGATTTCTTCGGCGACGCGTCCCGACAATCAGCGGCTGGAATTCCTTGGTGACAGGGTGCTGGGGCTGGTGATTTCAGAGGCCTTGTTCAAGGCGGATGTTTCGGCGTCCGAGGGCCAATTGGCGCCGCGATTTAACGCGTTGGTGCGCAAAGAAACCTGTGGTGAAGTTGCGCGCCAGATTGATCTGGGGGCGGTGCTGAAACTTGGCCGCTCCGAAATGGTATCGGGTGGACGGCGCAAGCTGGGGTTGTTGGCTGACGGAATGGAGGCGGTAATTGCCGCCGTTTATCTTGACSGTGGGCATGACGCGGCGCGTGATCTGGTTTTGCGGCTTTGGGGCCAGCGGGTGAGAGCGGTTAAGGACGATGCGCGCGATGCGAAAACATCGTTGCAGGAATGGGCGCAGGCAAGGGCGCTGCCACCACCTGTCTACGTTGAACTGTCGCGGACCGGGCCGGACCATGCGCCGGTATTCAAGATTGAAGCCAAGCTGGAAAACGGCGAGGTTGAAGCGGCAAGTGCGCCGACAAAACGTCAGGCAGAGCAAATCGCTGCCAAGGCGCTGTTAAAAAGATTGGGGTCCAGAGATGACTGAAACAAGGGCAGGCTTTGTCGCCTTGATCGGTGAGCCGAATGCAGGCAAATCGACTCTGTTGAACCGGATGGTTGGGGCGAAAGTTTCGATCGTGACCCATAAGGTGCAGACCACACGGGCGCGTATCCGTGGCGTGGCCATAGAAGGCGAAGCGCAAATCGTTTTCGTTGACACGCCGGGTCTGTTTCGCCCGCGCCGTCGGCTTGACCGCGCGATGGTTGCCGCCGCCTGGAGCGGTGCAGCGGACGCYGATGTTGTGGTGCTGCTGATTGAGGCGCATCGCGGCGTTACCGAAGGTGTGGAAGCAATCCTTGAGGGCCTGGATGAGCGTACCAAAGGGCGCAAAGTGGTGCTGGCAGTGAACAAGATTGACCGCGTGGAAGCGCCGGTTTTGCTGGCTCTGACCAAGGAAATGAATAAGCGGTTTGCGTTTGCCGAAACATTTATGATTTCGGCTGAAAAGGGCCATGGCGTAGAGGACTTGAAGAAGTGGCTGGCGACGGAACTGCCCAAAGGCCCGTGGCTATACCCCGAAGATCAGATCGCTGATCTGCCGATGCGGATGATCGCCGCAGAGTTGACCCGCGAGAAACTGACCCTGCGTCTGCATCAGGAACTGCCCTATCAGTTGACGGTGGAAACCGAGGGCTGGGAAGAGCGTAAAGACGGCTCGGTCAAAATTGACCAGATCATTTACGTGGTGCGCGACGGCCATAAGGGCATCTTGCTCGGCAAAAAAGGCGAAACCATCAAGTCGGTCAGTGTCGCGGCGCGGGCTGAGATGATCGAATTTCTGGGCCGCAATGTGCATTTGTTTCTGAAGATCAAAGTCCGCCCAAACTGGCTGGATGAGGCCGAGCGGTATTCGGAAATGGGKCTTAACTTTTCCGACGGGAACTGATGGCMCGGCTAACYGCRGATTTTTGGGTAAAGGCCTATCTGACGCGGCTTCGGCTGGCGGATATTCCGGTGTTTGTGACCGCCAAAGGCGATGCCACTGCTGGGGCGGTCATGGTCAAAATGAATACTCTGGACGGGCAGGCCTGTGCCTATCAACGCTCGTTTGATCTGAATTCGGGGGAACGGGTTTGGGTGGTTCTGGCGGAAGGGGCGGAGAGCGGCGTTGACGCGGCGTTGGAAAAGCAAAAGAGCTTTGACCCCGATCTWTGGGTGATTGAAGTTGAAGATCGTGATGGCCGCCATCTGCTGGACCAGCCCGGATTGGCAGAGTAGCGTCCAGAAATGGAATGGCGGGATCAGGGGGCATTGTTGGTGGTGCGAAAGCACGGCGAGAATTCTGCCATCGTCGAAGTATTTACCGCCGAGCATGGCCGCCACGCAGGTGTCGTGCGCGGCGGTACCAGCCGCAAAATAGCCCCCATTTTACAGCCCGGCGCACAGCTTGAAGTAACCTGGCGCGCCCGTCTGGAAGAACATTTGGGGGYCTTTACCGTTGAGCCGGTCAAAAGCCGCGCGGCGGCTGTGATGTCGGATCGGCTGGCGCTGGCCGGGTTGAACGCAGTGACCGGATTACTAAGTTATTGCCTGCCGGAACGTGAACCACATCCGCAACTTTACACCCGGACCATCACCTTGCTTGACCTGATGGGAACTTCGGATGTGTGGCCGCTGGCTTATCTCAGATGGGAACTCGCGTTGCTGGACGATATGGGTTTTGGGCTGGATCTGACGTGTTGCGCCGTCACCGGATCACTGGATGATCTGGCGTATGTGTCACCGCGAACCGGACGCGCGGTCAGTGTCGAAGGGGCCGCTGATTGGGCGGATAAGCTGCTGCCATTACCCCAAAGCCTGTTGGGTCATGGCAATGGCGATCTGGCGGACATCAGCGAAGGTTTGATCACCACCGGATTTTTTCTAAAGAACCGATTGGCGCACCAGCTGTCAGACAGACCTGTACCGGCAGCCAGACAACGGCTGGTGGATGCAATCGCGCGTCAGGGCTGAGAGGTGCGAAATATCATTTCCCGGCCAGCGTCATCGCGCAAGATTACTGTGTCGCCGAACGTCTCAATCTGGGACATGCCTGACAGGGCCGCGAAGAATTCGATTTCGAGTGTCAGATCAGAGCAGGCCGCGCGGGTGGCCCGGATCGCGCCAATATCCACCCACGGGTAGGGCGCTGATTGGCTCGCGCCATAGCTGTTGCATGGCCCTTTGCCGGTAATGCTGCCCTGTTCCGGGAATGAAATCGTTGCCCTGGCATTAAATGCAGCGCCGTCCATTTCAACCAAATGATAGGTAGCACCGGGGTCAGCGTAGCCCGAGACGGTTTCGTCTTTCAGGCAACCAGCCAGCAGGATCGGAATGGATAAGAAAAATCGTAACATAGAGCTACTTTGATGCGACGCGAATAAATACGCAAGTCAGGATTTAGTGACCAATCGCATCGGTTTCAGACCAAATCGTTTTCAACCAAAAAAGCAGCAGTTTCTTGAATGCTATCAGCGGCTGGAATAAATTCCATACCAAAAATTTCCTGGGCGCGGGCGTTGGAGACCTCAATCTTCTTACCCAGAATAGGCACCACCTGTCGTATCGATTTATCGAAAATTGCCAGTAACCGCACCATGAAATTTGGCGCTGGCAGCGTCACTATTTTACGATCAGGAAACTGCGCTTTCAGCATTTTCGCAATGTCCATGAACCACAAAAACCCGTCTACGGCCAAAATGCGTTTGCCCACACTTTCGTCAACCTTCAGCGCGCGTACATGCATTTCGGCGACATCTCGAACGTCAACTATTGGAAATCCGAAATTTGGAATCATCGGGTCTTTGGCAGTAAGAAGTCGCTGTACAATAGATACCGACGTGCCAAAATTATTGTCCAGTGGCGGCCCCGTTACAAGAACCGGATTAATTGTTGTCAGCGAAATTTCTGGYGCTTCATCGGTTACGAAATTCCATGCCGCCCTTTCAGCCAGTGTCTTTGACTTGCCATAGGGTGTGACTGCAGCGTGGTTCAGGTCTGTCCAGTTTTCTTCGTCATAGGCAGTTTTTCCGGGGGCCAGGTCGCTGTCCATCACCGCAACCGCTGAGGATGTCATCACCACCCGTTTTATGCCAGCCGCTTTGGCAGCGCGCAGCGCGCGCAAGGCGCCATCGACGGCGGGGCGAATGACCTCCTCTTCGTCTTTTGGCTGTTCCAGTGGAAAGGGTGACGCAGTGTGCATCAGAATATCGACACCATCCATGGCGGTTTCCCAGCCGTTATCATTGCTCAGATCCAGCGCAATGAACCGCAGTCGTTTATCTAAGTTTTTAGCGTCTGTTAAGTAGGGAGAAACTGCTGCGATCACCTCTTCACCGCGAGACAATGTGCGGACCGATCCCACCACTTTATAGCCGGCGTTCAATAGTTTAAGGATGATATGCTTTGCGATGTACCCGGTCGCGCCGGTGACAAGTACGCTCTGAGATTTTACCATTGGGTGCCTGCTAATAACTAAACTGTTCGGTTTAGTTAGCAGTTCATAGTTCGGTTTTCAACCGGTTCAGGCAAGCAACCTGCGGGCAATCACCTGCGCCTGAATTTCCGCCGCCCCYTCAAAGATATTCAGGATACGCGCATCACACAGGATGCGGCTGATCTGGTATTCCAGTGCAAAACCGTTGCCACCGTGGATTTGCAGGGCGTTGTCGGCAGCGGCCCAAGCCACACGGGCGCCAAGCAGCTTGGCCATACCGGCTTCCAGATCGCAGCGCTTGTCGTGGTCCTTTTGCCAGGCAGAATGATAGGTCAGTTGTCGTGCCACCATAATTTCCACCGCCATCATCGCCAGCTTGCCRGACACGCGGGGGAAGTTGATCAGCGATTTGCCGAATTGCTTGCGCTCAATCGCGTATTGCATACCAACCTCCAGCGCCGATTGTGCGACGCCAATGGCGCGCGCGGCCGTCTGGATACGCGCACTTTCAAATGTTTTCATCAACTGCTTGAAACCCTGTCCCTCAACGCCGCCCAGCAGGTTTTCGCCCTTCACTTTGAAGCCATCAAACGCCAGTTCATATTCCTTCATACCGCGATAGCCCAACACTTCGATCTCACCCCCCGACATGCCGGGGGTTGGGAAAGGTTCGGCGTCGGTACCGGGGGTCTTTTCGGCCAGAAACATTGACAGGCCGCGATAGTCGCTGGTGTCCGGGTCAGTGCGTGCCAGCAGCGTCATCACATGGGTGCGCGCCGCGTGGGTGATCCAGGTTTTGTTCCCGGTTACTGTATAGTCGTCGCCATCCTTCACCGCGCGGGTTCGAAGCGCGCCGAGGTCCGAGCCGGTGTTGGGTTCGGTGAACACGGCCGTTGGCAAAATCTCGGCGCTAGAAATCTTTGGCAGCCAGTGCTGTTTTTGTGCGTCAGTCCCGCCGCATATAATCAGCTCAGCGGCGATTTCGGATCGGGTGGCCAGTGAACCGACGCCGATATAACCCCGTGACAATTCCTCAGACACCACCACCATCGAAGCTTTGGACAGCCCAAAGCCGCCAAATTCTTCCGGGATGGTCAGGCCGAACACGCCCATTTCGGCCAGATCATTGATGATATCCATCGGGATCAGCTCATCCTTCAGGTGCCATTYATGGGCGTTTGGAACCACCCGTTCATCGGCAAAACGACGAAACTGGTCGCGGATCATTTCCAGTTCATCATCCAGCCCGGTTGCGCCAAAAGTGGCGTGGCCGTGATTGGCCTGCATCAGTTCAACCAGACAGGTGCGGGCGGCTGCGGTATTGCCGCCTTGGGTCAGGGTTTTAACGGCGGCATGTTCGGCAATACCAGAGCTCACACCCATATCGTTCAGCCGGGCAATTTCACCCTGGCTCATCGGGATGCCGCCAATGATCTGCGAAAGGTATTCACCAAATGCAATCTGGTGGATCAACTGCTCCATCTCGCYGAAYTTWGCGTCYGCGTTCAGCCGRTCTGCCCAAMCTTGCATCYGCCGCAAAGCCTTACCGTAGGTCGAGAACCACGAAAAGGCGTGGGTGGCTGACTGGTTCGCTTCCATTAAGGCRTCGTCTGGACGACCGTCCATAAATACCATGTCGTGCAGCTTSGATTTGGCCTGTTCGAGCAGACGATCAACCGGCGCCAAAGTTGCCGAAGTAAGAGCAAGAAGATCAGGAAGAATTGCCTTGTTCATTTGAAAATCCTATCGGCCATGTGAAGCGCGCGAATCCGTATTTTTGGGTCAATGCCGGGGTAATCACTTTGCACCTGCAGCGCAATTAAAATACGCGAAATGGATGCGATTTGAATGATAATGTCGCAGCGAAATTTTCGATGCAGTGCAGGGTTTGCTCTGATAAAGGTGAAAAGACGCGCATAGGAGACAAGACTGTCATTTTTCCCTGACATAATCAGCCCCGGTTTTCTAATCATGGCTGCCGCCGTGACTCTGTTTGCCGGTTTCGTGAAAGGCGCGGTTGGTTTTGGCATGCCGATGATCATGATATCCGGCCTGGGATCGTTCTTGTCGCCGGAGATCGCCCTTGCAGCATTGATTYTACCAACGGTGCTTRGCAATGGCTGGCAGGCGGTGCGCGGCGGGTTGTTCACGGCGTGGCAATCAGTGCTGAAATACCGGTTATACATCGGGTTCCTGCTAGTAATGATCGTTCTAAGCGCCCAGCTTGTGCGCTATTTGTCGGTTTCATGGCTGTTTTTGATCATCGGCGTACCGGTAACGTTCTTTGCATTAACACAACTGCTGGGCTGGCATCTTGTCATAGGTCCCGGGCAAAAAAGCCGTGCCGAAATATTCTTTGGAACCATCGCCGGGTTTCTGGGTGGGCTGACCGGGGTTTGGGGGCCGCCGACGATCGCGTTTTTGACTGCCCTGAATACCCCAAAGAAAGAGCACGTTCAGGTGCAGGGTGTTATTTATGGTGCCGGTGCAGTTGTACTGTTTTTCTCGCATCTGAAATCCGGAGTTCTGACCGGGCAGAGCCTGCAATTATCCCTGTGGATGGTTGTCCCGGCGATGCTTGGAATGACATTCGGGTTTTGGATTCAGGACCAGCTGGACCAGGAAAAGTTYCGCCGCGCAACACTGGTAGTGCTGATCGTGGCTGGGCTGAACCTGATCCGGCGTGGCCTGGTCGGATAATCCCTTGCGATTACCCTATCGCTACCGCCCGCACATCGTCGTCGATGTGGTCGGCGTATTGCCCGAAGTTATTCGCAAACATATCGACCAGCTTCTTGGCCTGACGATCGTAAGCAGSGCTGTCATCCCATGTACGGCGCGGGTCGAGCAGGATATCAGCAACRCCGGGCACGGATTCAGGGACGTCAAAACCAAAGTTTGGATCTTTACGGAACCTGGCTTCGGCCAAAGTTCCTTGAAGGGCCGCCGATAACAGCGCCCGCGTCGCCTTAATTGGCATCCGTGATCCGGTGCCGTAGGCACCACCGGTCCAGCCGGTGTTGACCAGCCAGCAAGTTGCCCCATGCTTGGCAATTTTATCGCGCAACAGGTTGCCGTAAATTTCTGGGCGGCGCGGCATGAAAGGTGCGCCAAAGCATGTCGAAAAGGTCGGAACCGGTTCGGTAATACCCTGCTCAGTTCCGGCCACCTTGGAAGTAAAGCCAGACAGGAAATGATACATCGCCTGCGCCGGAGTAAGGCGGGCAATCGGGGGCAGGACACCAAAAGCGTCACAAGTCAGCATAATGATGTTCTTGGGGTGGCCACCCAAGCCAGTTGGCGAAGCGTTCGAAATGTAGTCCAGAGGATAGGCGCAACGCATGTTGGCGGTGATACTTGCGTCCTCGAAATCCAGTTCTTTGGTATCTTCGTCATAGATCATGTTTTCCACGACAGTGCCGAATTTGCTGGTTGTTGCATAAATCTCGGGTTCGGCTTCGGCATTCAGATTGATGGTTTTGGCGTAACAGCCCCCTTCAAAGTTGAAGGTGCCGCGATCCGACCAACCGTGTTCATCGTCGCCGATAAGAACCCGGGAAGGATCAGCAGACAGTGTAGTYTTGCCAGTACCGGACAGCCCAAAGAATATCGCCGTATCCACCGGATTACCGGGGGCGTGGTTYGCCGAGCAGTGCATCGGCATCACGTTTTCCTCGGGGAGCAGGTAATTCAGCAGGGTGAAAACTGATTTCTTGTTCTCACCGGCATAGGCCGTTCCACCGATCAGGATCAGCTTTTTCTCAAAGTTCAAAGCAATCACTGTTTCCGAGCGGCAACCATGGCGTTTTGGGTCGGCCGCAAAGCTGGGACAGTTGATGATTGTGAATTCAGGTTCGAATTTGTCCAGCTCTTTGCGCGAAGGCCGGCGTAACATGTGGCGGATGAACAACCCGTGCCAAGCCAGTTCTGTTACCATACGAACATCCAGCCGGTGTGCCGGGTCAGCACCACCAAACAGATCCTGAACAAAATATTCGCGATCCTTCATGTGCTCCAGCATGTCTGTATGGAGCTGATCGAAATCGGCGGGCTTCATGGGCGGGTTATTTTCCCACCAGATATTGGCGTTAACGGATGGGGTATCGACAACAAACTTGTCCTTGGCCGAGCGTCCGGTGTGCTTGCCCGTCGTCACCAGAAACGAACCACCAATGCCCAGCGTGCCTTCATCCCGTTTTAACGCGGCCTCTATCAAGGCTGGTTCCAGCAAGTTGTAATAGACTTTGCCCAGCCCGGAAATCCCCTGATCAGTTAGCTTAAATGCTGGATTAACATGTCCGATTGTCATGGTTTTCTGCTCCTGCGCCGAATTCGACGTCTTTCCAAGGATTAGGCGATACTCTGCTTGTCGCAACCGGGGGCGAAGTGTTCCCGATAGCCGAGGCTATAACATGCAGTTTTCAAGCAGAAAAAGGTCGTATTCGTGTCGTTAGCGCAATCAATCCCACGTTAGCGCAATCAAACGGGGTTGGTCGGGAACCAATGACCGAAAGTGAGGCAAATTAGTCAAAGATTACGGATTTTGAGGTTRGATAATGCGACGTTGCACAAGTGATTCGCAGTTAGTAGTTGATTCCATCGCCCGGAAACGGGATTATGCCCTAAAAATAAAGATAAACTGAGCAGAGTAAGGATATTTTATGTCGAGGATTGCATTAGTTGATGATGACAGGAACATTCTGACGTCGGTTTCAATGACACTAGAGGCTGAAGGCTTCGAAGTTGAAACATATAATGATGGTCAGGCTGCATTGGACGCATTTAATAAACGACTTCCGGATATGGCCGTTCTGGATATCAAAATGCCTCGTATGGATGGCATGGATTTGTTGCAGAGGTTGCGTCAGAAAAGCGCGATGCCGGTAATTTTTCTAACGTCCAAAGACGATGAAATTGACGAAGTTCTTGGTCTTCGGATGGGYGCAGAYGATTAYGTGAAGAAACCGTTTTCGCAGCGTTTGCTGGTTGAACGTATTCGCGCGTTGCTGCGACGCCAGGAAGCYATCGAAACCGGGATCACGCCGGAAGGTGAAGAAAACAAGGTGATGGACCGCGGYGAACTTACGATGGACCCGCTACGTCATCAGGTGTCCTGGAAAGGGATGAATGTTTCTCTTACGGTAACAGAATTTCTTTTGTTGCAGGCTCTGGCGACACGGCCTGGATTTGTCAAAAGCCGGGACCAGTTGATGGATGTGGCTTATGATGATCAGGTTTATGTTGATGACAGAACCATCGACAGCCATATCAAACGCTTGCGGAAAAAAATGCGATCTGTTGATGATGCATTTACTGCTATCGAAACGCTTTACGGAATCGGATACAGATATAACGAAGAGTAGTTATGCTCGCGTAGGGGTCGGGCGCTGACGTGCGGGATTCTAAATCAACGAAGGGCGCAGATGTCGTCCTGGGCGACGACTGGATTGCCCCGAAGACAACTGTAGATTCAGAGGTCCGGGCCAAGCGTGCGCGTCGTGGTCTGATTTCAATTAATCAGTCTCCTTTGGCGCGAAAGATTGTAACCTTCAATCTTATGGCACTGGTTATACTTGTGGCTGGAGTTCTGTATCTAAATCCATTTCGCGACAGTCTGGTTGCCCAGCGAGAGCAAGGCCTGGTCGCCGAAGCAGAACTGATCGCCGACGTGATGGAAGCCAAGCTGCCAGCCGATAGTTTTGCAGTATTAAGTGCAAAAGACAGTGAAAGTTTTGCTAATACTCTGCAAGGTCTTAACCTGCGCGCGGGAATTGAAGTTTATGTATTCGACAAAGACAAAAAACTGATTGCCAGCACGCTCGGGATGGAGAGGCCGGAACTCAGAACGATTGACGGGTTGCTGAACGATAACCGAAACACAGTAATTACCGGGTTTTTGGACTCTGTYTGGCAAGGAATCTCTAATCTTCTGACCCCATCCGAGCAAACATCGGCGCCTTATAATCCCGAAGATCTCATACGCCAGATATTGCCCAGCTCACTCGCTGGAAATACAAAGATCGATACCGGATTTGACGGTAACGGCGGAACAATCTTTTCAGTTGCGACACCGATTCTACAAAACGGAAGAACGGTTGGCTCTGTCGCTATCCTTAGCGCTGCGGGTGAAATAGACGCACTTGTCCGGGGTGAGCGTGAACAGGTTTTGCAGATGTTTATAATTGCAATACTTGTTTCAATCGGGCTGAGTCTTGTTTTGGCATCTACAATAGCCAATCCGCTTTCAGATTTAGCCGCCGCCGCCGAAGTTGGCCGGGATAAAAACTCTCGCAAAGTCAGCCCGGCCCGAATTCGAATTCCTGACCTGTCAGGTCGACCGGACGAAATTGGCCGACTTTCTGGTGCCCTTCGTGGGATGGTAGCGGCGCTTTACGAAAGAATTGACTCTAATGAACAGTTTGCAGCCGATGTTGCCCATGAGCTGAAAAACCCCTTGGCGTCATTGCGTTCCGCGGTTGGAACAATGCGCATCGCCAAGCGCGATGACCAGCGTACAAAATTGCTCGATGTGATTGAACATGATGTCCGCCGACTGGATCGGCTGGTCAGCGATATTTCCAACGCTTCCCGGCTGGATAGCGAGCTGGTTAAAGAAGAAGAAGAAGAATTTGACCTGTTGAAGATGATGACAAACATCACCGACTTTCTGGGTGACGAAGCCCAAAAGAAAGGTGTCGAATTCATTTCCGACTTGCCRACCAGGTCAATTCAGATTCAAGGGCTYGAGGCCAGATTGGCACAGGTGTTTGTGAACCTGATTTCCAACGCGATTTCCTTTTGTGATGATGGCGATGCGATCAGGGTCTGGGCGCGCAAGCGGGACAATCGGGTGCTGGTGGTTGTGGAAGATACCGGCCCCGGAATTCCGGAAGAGGCGCTGACGAAAATTTTTAACCGTTTCTACACCTCCAGACCAGAAAACCAGTTTGGGAATAATTCTGGCCTTGGGCTTGCGATCTCTAAGCAGATTGTCGAAGCCCATGGTGGTGTTATCTGGGCCGAAAATATCCGGCCCACCGAAGCGGATATAACCTCAGAACCATTAGGCGCAAGGTTTGTGGTCGGCCTGCCGGTCTGACTTGCCCCCTTTGCCGCTTGGTATAAAAGGTGGCAATGGAACAAACCGCGAAATTCAATGAAACAATCCATGCCAGCTGCGTAGCCCTTGGCCCGACAGCGGTATTGTTAWTGGGGGCATCCGGGTCAGGAAAATCTGCAATGGCGCTGGAGCTAATWTCACGCGGCGCAATACTGATCTCAGATGACCAGACCATACTTGCCGACACAGACCATGGATTGCGCGCCAGTTGCCCCARRCCCCTGCAGGGATTGATAGAAGCGCGGGGTGTCGGGGTGCTGAAGGCGAACYACCAARCCAGCGCAATTGTCCGGCTTGTTGTTGATCTGGAAACTGAAGAACCTGACCGCCTGCCACCTGAACGAGAGATTAATTTACTGGGCCACAGAATTCCCTTGCTTCATACTCCGTGCTACCCTCATTTTCCCGCAGCTGTTCTGCAATACATGCGTGGCGGAAGGAGTGCTTGATGCCGACCCGGCAAGACGACAATATTTTGGATGATGTTTCGCAACACGGCCAGCGGGTTGTTTTCGTAACCGGACCGTCGGGGGCAGGGCGCTCAACCGCGGTAAATGCACTGGAAGACATTGGGTTCGAAGCGATAGACAATCTGCCACTTTCCCTGATTGGGCGACTATTGGATGGCCCACCGATCGGACCGCCACTGGCACTTGGGATCGATGTTCGAAATCGTGATTTTTCGGTTAACGCGATGATTGAGGTAATTGATAAGTTATCGGCCCGATCTGATCTGAACATGGAGTTGCTATATCTGGATTGTAGCGCCGATGTGTTGATCCGGCGCTTTTCGGAAACCCGACGCCGACATCCGCTGGCTCCAGACGAGTCGCCGGTTCAGGGTATAGAACGGGAATTTGACCTGTTGGTTCCGATTCGGGGGCGGGCAAATATTCTGATCGAAACCACAGATCTTTCCCCCCATGATTTGCGCGAAGAAATAGAGCATTGGTTTGATACTTCAGCGGAAAGCCATTTGGCCGTATCGGTTCAGTCATTTTCATATAAGCGTGGAATGCCGCGCGGCGTGGACATGGTTTTTGACTGCCGTTTCCTGCGCAATCCTTATTGGGAACCAGCCCTGCGCGGCCTGGATGGGCGTTCTGAAAAAGTACGCGAACACATTGAGCAGGACGCCCGCTATCAGGAATTCTTTGAAAAAGTKACCGGGCTTATTGCGATGCTGCTGCCAGCTTTTTCGCAAGAAGGCAAATCCCATATCGCCATCGCATTTGGTTGTACCGGTGGCCAACACCGCTCTGTTGCCCTTACGGAAAATCTGGCGAATGCACTTGCAGCATCCGGGTGGCAGGTGTCTAAGCGTCACCGGGAACTTGAAAGGCGCGCGGGTAGCGCCGCCGGGAAAGTCAAAAAAGATGGGGATCAGGCGTGATCGGAATCGTGATCGTCGCACATGGTGGACTGGCCCGGGAATACCTGGCCGCTGTCGAACACGTCGTCGGCAAACAATCCGGGATTCAGGTGGTTTCAATAGAAGCTGACCATGATCGCACCCTCAAGCAATCAGAAATATGCGCAGCGGCTGACGGCGTAGATATAGGCGATGGTGTGGTGGTAGTAACCGACATGTATGGCGGCTCGCCTTCTAACCTGTCACTGTTGGCCTGCAACCCAAGCAACCGGAAAATCCTTTACGGCGCCAATCTGCCAATGTTGATCAAACTGGCAAAATCCCGTCATCTGAGCGTGAAAGACGCGGTGGAAAAAGCAAAATACGCAGGCCGAAAGTATATTGATAGTTGTGATTCTTAGTTCAGATTATTGCGGGACAGATAGTAATAATGACCAACCGAATTCTTACGATTATAAATGAAAAGGGCCTGCACGCGCGCGCGTCCGCTAAACTGGTAGAGGTGGTGGAAGCCTTTGATGCTACTGCTGAAGTATTGAAGGATGGTATGAATGCCTCGGGTGACAGTATAATGGGTTTATTGATGTTGGCGGCGTCAAAGGGATCAACTATTGAACTGCTKACAGACGGGCCGGAGGCGCTGAAACTTGCYGAYGCGGTGGAAGCATTGGTTGCAGACCGGTTTGGCGAAGACGTATGACACGACGTATGACACGGTGCRAATGACCGTGAAACAGGACAGGGCGCAGGCTTTGGTAGACAGTTATCAGGATACAGCGCYGCARGGGCAGCCAGAGGCACCGGAAAAGTATGTGCCCTATGACAAGCGCAAGCTGTCCTATTCCGGTACCTTCACCGACCCCAAAAAGATTTACGCAATCCGGGCCATTGAATGGCTGACCGGAAAAATCCCACTTTTGCGACTGATCCGGAAATTTGAGAAATCCGAAGTGAAAGAGGGGCTGGAGTTTTTCACCCAGACCCTGGATTTCATGGGGATCGACCTGATCACCCCAGACGAAAATGTTGATAATATCCCAGCCACTGGGCCGCTGATTGTTGTTGCTAATCACCCGCACGGCATGGTGGATGGAATGGTGATGGCCCAATTGGTGGGTCGTAAGCGCGAAGATTTTCTGATCCTGACACGGTCTTTGATCAGTGGCATCAAAGAAATCAGTAAATTCATGCTGCCGGTTCCGTTCCCCCATGAAGCAGATTCGTTTCGCGARAGCATCAAGATGCGCAAGACAGCGATGGAGCATCTGAAAAACGGTGGGGTCATTATTTTGTTTCCAGCCGGCGAAGTAGCGTCGGCCGAAACTATGTTCGGCCCGGCAATTGAAAGTGAATGGAATCCGTTTACCGCGAAAATGATCAGTCGCTCGGGCGCCACCGTGTTGCCGATCTACTTTCCCGGYCAGAATTCCCGGCTGTACCTGATGGCAGACAGAATTTCGGCAACGATGCGCCAGGGGCTTTTGTTGCACGAAGTCGTACATGCGCTGAATAAGCCGCAGCGCCCGGTAGTTGGTAAGCCTTTGATCGCAGAGTCGTTAAAGGAACACAGCGCCAACCAAAGCGACTTTATGGCCTGGTTGCGGGATCATACGCTGGCGCTTAAAGACCAGTAATTTACCGTGTCGGAACCGGTGGGTCCTGACTATAGTCGTAGAATCCGCGCTTGGTTTTGCGGCCAAGCCAACCAGCCTCTACATACTTGGTTAGCAACGGGCAGGGCCGGTATTTGGTATCGGCCAGYCCCTCATGCAACACGTTCATAATCGCCAGACAGGTATCCAGACCGATAAAATCGGCCAATTCCAGCGGACCCATTGGGTGATTGGCCCCRAGACGYAGCGATTCATCAATGGATTTTACCGAACCAACCCCTTCGTACAGCGTATAAACYGCCTCATTTATCATCGGCATCAGGATGCGATTGACAATGAAACCYGGAAAATCTTCWGCACTTGCGCCGGTTTTRTTCARCCGGTCMACRACYTGCTGGCAKGCTTTGAARGTCGGYTCRTCYGTYGCAATGCCACGGATCAACTCRACYAAYTGCATGACSGGYACMGGGTTCATAAARTGAAAWCCCATGAACTTTTCRGGYCGRTCRGTRCGCGAMGCAAGKCGKGTGATYGAAATRGAAGAGGTATTGGATGTCAGGATTGTGTGCGGTTGAAGATGGGGCAAAAGGTCTTCGAATATTGCCGCCTTTACGGTCTCGCGTTCTGTAGCCGCTTCGATCACCAGATCAGTTTTGCCCAAATCACTAAGCGTTGTCGTCGTGGTAATGCGGGCCATTGCGGCGTCTTTGTCCGCCGCCGATATTTTTTCGCGTGATACCTGACGCTCCAGGTTTTTCTCAATCAACGATAAGGCCGCACTTAGCGCGTCATCACTAATATCGTTTAGAAAAACGTCATACCCAGCAAGCGCACAGACATGGGCAATACCATTTCCCATCTGCCCTGCGCCAACAATACCGATCGATGCGATTTCCATGATCGTCCTTTCAAATCCGTTGGCAAATCATATGCCTCTGACAATCATGGGCGCAAGGTCGAAGGGCTGATAAACTTTAGCTCAAACTCGCCGTTTAGCTATTTCGCAACCTGTCTCTGAGAATCTCTGCCTTGGGTGACTAAACATGGTGGGTGAAAATGGCTTTTGAATACCTGGGGCAAAGTGCCCTGAATTACTATCCGTGCCGTTATGGCGCTTCGAAAATTATATTTCGGGGGCCTGAAAAATCGCTGGCGGAAGTTTACTGTGCTGTAATTGGGGGATCTGAAACCTATGGAAAGTTTGTAGACGAACCTTTTCCAACATTGCTGGAAAAGTTGACCGGCCGTTCAATTGTCAACCTGGGCTGTATGAACGCCGGTGTTGATGCTTTTGCGAATGACGATGTGATCATAGATATCTGCAAGAATGCTGAAATCACAATTGTTCAGCTAACCGGGGCGCAGAATATGTCTAACAAGTATTACACCGTTCATCCCCGACGCAATGACCGGTTTTTAGAAGCGTCCGACAAGTTACGCGCGCTCTATGAGAAAGTAGATTTTACCGAAATTCACTTTACCGGACACTTACTTAACGTTCTGGAAAAATCATCAGCGAGGCATTTTAGCTGCATTAGAAAAGAACTGCGGATACATTGGGTCTCCCTGATGAAGACGATGCTTGAGCGGATAGGGGGTAATATTATTTTACTCTGGCTTTCTGAACATGACCCTTGCGACCCGCTGCGTTTAAATCACCATTGGGGTGATCCGGTTTTCCTGAACCGGGACATGCTGGATCAACTTTCCGGACTGGTAGCAGGGGTGGTAGAAATCGTCGCCACACCGGATGAAATCAACGCCGGGCATGAACGAATGTATTTTTCACAAATGCAAGAACCAGCCGCGCGGCAAATGTTAGGGCCGGTGGTTCAACAAGCAGCTGCACGAGAGCTTAGTATGCTGTTGGCAACGCTCTGAATGAAAAACGGCCCGCAAATTTTGTGCGGRCCGAAATCCTTTGTATGYCGAAACTWTTGCTTCAGAGTTTTTCGATCAGCTCGGGAACAGCGTCGAACAGATCAGCAACCAGACCATAATCAGCCACCTGGAAAATCGGCGCCTCTTCATCCTTGTTGATTGCGACTATGATCTTGCTGTCTTTCATCCCGGCCAGATGCTGGATCGCACCGGATATGCCAACAGCAACGTATAGATCAGGCGCAACCACTTTACCGGTCTGGCCAACTTGCCAATCGTTCGGCGCATAACCACTGTCCACTGCTGCRCGMGATGCACCAACAGCAGCACCCAGCTTGTCCGCCAGCTTTTCGATCAAGGCAAAGTCTTCTTCCGACCCGACACCGCGACCACCGGATACAACAACACCGGCACTGGTCAGTTCAGGGCGGTCAGATGTCGCACCCTTGTCTTCAACCCATGCAGAAAGCTGAGGATCATCGGCAGCAGCGATATTTTCAACTGACGCAGAACCGCCCTCACCGGCAGCATCAAACGTGGAAGTCCGGATGGTTACTACTTTAACACTGTCGCTGGATTTCACCGTCTGAATTGCGTTGCCAGCATAGATCGGACGCTCAAACGTGTCGCCGTCAACAATAGCGGACACATCGCTGATCACCATCACATCCAGCAAAGCGGCAACGCGCGGCATGATGTTTTTGGCGTCCGTCGTCGCCGGGGCAACGATATGAGAATAATCGCCCGCCAATGACGCCACAAGTGCAGCGACCGGTTCAGCCAGACGATGGCCATACAGATCATGTTCGGCGCAAATAACCTTGGCAACGCCGTCAATCTTGGCGGCGGCTTCTGCGGCAGCGCTGCAGGTCGCGCCCACACAAAGTGCGGTGACATCGCCCAGTGACTGCGCAGCAGCGACAGCCTTGGCAGTCGCATCAAGAAACAGTTCACCGTCGTTTACTTCTGCGAGAAGAAGAACAGCCATTATATCGCCCCCACTTCTTTAAGTTTTTCTACCAGTTCATCTACGGAACCAACGATTTCACCCGCCTTGCGGCTGTCCGGTTCGGTGGTTGAAACGATTTCCAGACGCGGTGTTGTATCAACCCCGTAATCGGCAGGCGTCTTTTCATCCATCTGCTTTTTCTTCGCCTTCATGATGTTTGGCAGGCTGGCATAACGTGGCTCATTCAACCGCAAATCTACGGTTATGATMGTCGGCATCTTGACCTTGATCGTTTGCAATCCGCCGTCGACCTCACGGGTGACAACGGCGCTGTCACCGTCGATATCCAGTTCCGATGCAAATGTACCCTGTGACCATCCCAGCAATGCCGACAACATCTGGCCGGTTGCGTTCATRTCGTTATCAATAGCTTGTTTGCCCGCCAGCACGATACCAGGCTGTTCTTCGTCAACGATGGCTTTCAGGATTTTAGCAACGGCCAGTGGYTCAATATCGGTGTGAACGTCATCCGTGGCSACCACCAAAATYGCSCGRTCTGCACCCATAGCCARSGCSGTKCGCARGGTYTCCTGGGATTTCTGGGTGCCGATGGACACCGCAATAATCTCTTCGACTTTCCCGGMTTCGCGCAGGCGWATAGCCTGTTCAACGGCAATTTCATCAAACGGGTTCATTGACATCTTAACGTTGGCAAGATCGACGCCGCTTCCGTCCGCTTTGACGCGTACTTTCACGTTGTAGTCGATCACACGTTTGACGGGCACTAGTACCTTCATCAGGGCGGTCTCCTAAAAAATATGGCCCCCCGCGGGAAGCCTTCCAGCTCTCGCGCGATTGTTAGCGAGTCATTGCAGTAGAAAACAAGATAAAATCGACGCCGAAAGGTCCCGTTACGTCGAGTTTTGTACCGTTGGCGCTACCGATTGGCGCCCGGTACCCACAAAACGTCATTCTGGCCATTGTTGTTGGCAACGCGAGAGGCGACAAAAAACCAATCCGACAAGCGATTGAGATACTTTATCGCCGCAGGGTTTACCGTTTCCGTTTCAGCCAGTTCAACCGCCAGCCTTTCAGCACGGCGCGAAACGGTTCGGCAAAGATGCAAATGTGCCGCCAGSGCCGTACCGCCGGGCAGAATGAATGAGCGCAGCGGTTCAATATCCGCRTTCATTACGTCAATCTCTGCTTCCAGCCGCTTAACCTGAATATCCACCATCCGCAGGGGTGGGTATTCAGCGTCGGCGTCACCCGCCATATCCGGGCGGCAAAGGTCAGCGCCGAGATCAAATAAATCATTCTGAATACGCGCCAACTGGTCATTCATCTCGCCCGTCGCGTGCAACCGTGCCAGCCCGACCGTGGCATTGGTTTCGTCAACCGTTCCGTATGCCGATACCCGCCCCGAATGCTTTGGAACCCGGGTTCCATTGCCAAGCGCGGTTTCTCCAGCGTCACCCGTTCGYGTGTAAATCTTGTTCAGTACAACCATCTCAACCGCCCGATCTGCGTACAAATATAAAGATCAGGATCAGCACAATTGCCACCGCCTGCGCGATGATCCGATAACGCATAAGACGGTTGCCGTGTTTGCGGTTAAACTCGCCACCTTTGGCAAATGTCAGCACGCCGATCACCAAAATGACCAGCACCAGCAGAACCGATAACGCGACGAGGATAAACAGTGGATCTTGTAACATGGGCGTGTCCATAGGTTAGAGATGTGGTGGCATGTAGCCGAATTTAACCGGGATGCGAACGAAAATTCATCCCTTTGAAAGGATAACATCCAGCAACCGTGTTGACAAAATCCGGCGTAACACCCCCATCATATAGGTAGGTTTGGTCACATAGTAACGGGCGCGGGGACGTTTTGCCTCAAGCGCGTGGATCAGTTTTTTGGTGACTGCAGAAGCAGGCAGCTCAAACGGATCAGAGCCCCGGTCCTCATACAGACGTTTCACCAGTGAAGTTCGGTATTCCTCGGCATGAGGCGATATTTCCCAATCAATCCATTTTTCGAAATGCGGGATCGCGTTTTGTCTGATCCGTGCGGTGATCGGCCCCGGCTCAATCAGCGACACATGGATGCCCGAGCCTCTCATTTCCAGACGCAACGCATCCGTCAGCCCTTCCAGTGCAAATTTGGTCGCAACATAAGCCCCACGCCATTTGATCGCGACCAGTCCCAAAACGGACGAACAATTGATAATTCGCCCATGCCCTTGCGCCCGCATCACCGGGATCACCAGCCGTGTCAGCTCATGATAGCCAAACAGATTGGTTTCGAATATCGCCCGTAATCCGTCAGTTGGCAGGTCTTCCACCGCGCCAGGCAGGGCGTAGGCACCGTTGTTATAAAGCGCATCCAACGTGCCACCGGTACGGATCAAAACCTCTTTCACCGCCTCGGAAATTGACGCCTCATCCTCATAGTCCAGATGGAAACTCTCTAACCCTTCACCACGCAACCGTTCACAATCCGCCTCGGCCCGGCAGGTGGCAAACACCCGCCAACCGCGCCGCGCCAACCCGTGGGCCGCGTCATAACCAATGCCGCTGGAACAGCCGGTGATCAGGATGGATTTGGTCATTCGCGCCTCGTGTTTTCTGACGAATATGCGCTCAACGCGGAAATCACAACGCTAACGTGCCCACCTGCTTTACCCCGACCCACAGCGCGGCTATCACACGGCCATGAACGACGTGACCKACGATCCTGACGACAAGCCAATGGAAATATCCGAACCCCTGCGCCGCGCACTCGGGGATCGGTATTTAACCTATGCGCTGTCCACGATTGTAGACCGGGCCCTGCCAGATGTGCGCGATGGGCTCAAACCCGTTCATCGCCGGATTATCTACGCCATGAGCCGGTTGCGCCTGAATTCTGGCGGCGGGTTTTTGAARTCWGCCAAGATT
Source organism: Marinosulfonomonas sp. (assembly GCA_002732955.1). Taxonomy (GTDB): domain Bacteria; phylum Pseudomonadota; class Alphaproteobacteria; order Rhodobacterales; family Rhodobacteraceae; genus NVTR01. The sequence continues at coordinate 14,126 of NVTR01000011.1, read as the reverse complement.
AGYGGCGATACSATGGGCGACTTCCACCCCCACGGTGATATGGCGATCTATGATGCGATGGCCCGGTTGGCGCAGGATTTTAACGTGCGCTATCCGCTGGTCGACGGGCAGGGAAATTTCGGTAACATCGACGGCGATAACCCGGCCGCCAGCCGGTACACCGAAGCCCGGATGACCGTTGTCGCCGAGGCRCTGYTAGATGGCTTGTCGGAAAACGCGGTCGATTTCCGCGATAATTACGATGGCCGCCTGACCGAACCKGTKGTGCTGCCCGCCAGCTTTCCRCATYTKYTGGCRAAYGGTTCCACCGGCATCGCYGTSGGYAYGGCRACGAACATTCCACCGCACAATATTTCCGAGCTGATCGACGCYTGCCTGCACCTGATCAAAACCCCCGAYGCGCGCGAYGAYACGCTGTTGAACTACATTCCGGGGCCGGATTTTCCCACTGGCGGCACGATTGTTGAGCCGCGGGAAAGCATTGCGCAGGCCTACCGCACTGGCCGCGGTGCATTCCGGTTGCGGGCCAAGTGGGAAATCGAAGACCTCGGGCGTGGCCAATGGCAGGTTGTGGTCACCGAAATYCCRTATCAGGTGCAAAAATCMAAGCTGATCGAAAAGATCGCCGAGGTGATCCAGCTCAAGAAAATCCCGATCCTGGCCGATGTACGCGACGAAAGTGCCGAAGACATCCGGCTGGTGCTGGAACCCCGTTCGCGCACMGTTGATCCGGATGTGCTGATGAACATGCTGTTTCGCAACTCGGACCTGGAAGTCCGGTTCAGCATGAACATGAACGTGCTGATTGACGGGCGCGTGCCAAAAGTTTGCTCGCTCAAAACCGTATTGCAGGAATTTCTGAAACACCGGCGCGAAGTGTTGCAGCGGCGTTCCGAGTACAGGCTGGAAAAGATCGACCACCGGCTGGAGGTGCTGGAAGGCTTCATCATCGCCTTCCTCAATCTTGATCGGGTGATTGATATCATCCGCTATGATGATGACCCGAAACTGGGCCTGATGTTTGAAGACTGGGGAAAAACCCATATCCGCGCAATGAACGAGGCGGATTATATCCGCCCGGTATTGCTACAAGGGGCCGGGGTTTCTGCTGATGAAGAACCATCCCTTTCAGACGTACAGGCAGACGCGATCCTGAACATGCGCCTGCGCAGCTTACGACGGCTGGAAGAGCTGGAGCTGAAACGCGAACATGACGCCTTGCTGATTGAGCGGGCCGAGCTGGAAGACATGCTGGCCGATCCTGATCAACAATGGGCGCGGATCAGCGATCAATTGCGCGAGACCCGCAAAAAGTTTGGCAAAGACTATGAGGGCGGCGCAAGGCGCACCCAATTYGCCGAAGCTGCCGAGGCGGAAGAAGTCCCGCTGGAAGCGATGATAGAACGTGAGCCAATCACCGTCGTTTGCTCCAAAATGGGTTGGATACGGGCCCTAAAGGGTCACATCGATCTGGATCAGGAACTGAAATTCAAAGACGGTGACGAAGCCCGGTTTGCSTTCCACGCCGAAACCACTGACAAACTGCTGATGTTTGGCGCGAACGGGCGGTTCTACACCCTTGGCGCCTCCACCCTGCCCGGCGGGCGGGGCATGGGCGAACCCGTGCGCCTGATGGTTGATTTGCCGAATGAAGCCGAGATTATTGATCTCTTTATCCATCAGCCGGGTCGCAAACTGCTGGTGGCTTCCAATGCGGGTGACGGTTTTGTCGTGGTGGAAGACGACGCCATTGCCCACACGAAAAACGGCCGCCAGGTGCTGAACGTTAAAGACAAGGTTCTGGCGAAAAAATGCGTACCGGTACAAGGCGACTACGTGGCCGTGATTAGTGAAAAYGGCAAGTTTCTGGTGTTCCCGGTGGCTGACCTGCCGGAAATGGGCCGTGGCAAGGGCGTGCGTATCCAAAAATACAAAACAGCGCGCAGTGCGCAGGGTACGCTTGATCTGGATGGCGGCTTGTCCGACATTACCACATTCAACTGGGAAACCGGCCTGAGCTGGTCCATGGGCGGTGGCAAAACCAGACATGAAACTGACATGACCGACTGGCTCGCCAAACGAGCAGGGGCAGGTAAACGCCCCCCYTATGGCTTCCCCCGCAACAACAGGTTTACCTGACAGCATGGCAGCAACCGATCTTCAGACAGATTATGCAGGGCGACGGGGGCAGTTGTTTCGCCTCGCACTCTGGACAAGTCTGCTGACGGTTCTGACCCTCGGGATTTACCGTTTCTGGATGAAAACCCGCCTGCGCCGCTACTATTGGTCTGCGATCCGCCCCGGTGGGCAACCGCTGGAATATGTCGGCCAACCRCTGGAAAAAATGCTTGGATTCCTGATCGCGGTGACGTTTCTGGCGTTTTACATCGGCATCGTGAATCTGCTGCTGATGTTCCTGTCGTTTTCCCTGCTACAGACGAATTTCTGGGCGTACGGCCTGTCACTGGTGGGCATTGTTCCGATCCTGTTTTACGCCCGCTACCGCGCCCGGCGCTACATCCTGGCCCGCACCCGCTGGCGCGGTGTGCGCTTTGGTATGGAGCAGGGGGCATGGGCCTACACATGGCGTGCGCTATTGCACTGGCTGGTCACGATCTTAAGCGCCGGTTTGCTGTGGCCCCGAATGACATTCTGGCTTGAAAAATTCCGAACTGATCGGACATTTTTTGGCTCAGAACGCTTCAATCAGGGCGGTAAATGGACGATGCTGTATCGACCGATGCTGCATATCTATGTGCCTGCACTGGCGATGGCGGGAATTGCGCTTTGGGTATTTCTGTYGCCCAGCGTAAGTTCGGAATCTTTAGATGATACCTTGTTAGCTTTAGAGGGTTACGAAAATCTGGCCTATGGCTTGCTGCTTTTCCCGTGGTTTATCTTCGGGCTGGCTTACTTTCGCGCCAAATCATTTGAGCGCCTGACAAACGCYAAAACCGTTGGTCCAATCGGGTTCATATCCAAACCACGCCCGTGGCGGGTGTTCTGGATTTATGTATTTGGTTATGGGTTGATCGGGGTCGCGCTGACAATATTAGGTTTTGCAGTTGTGATGGTCTATATCGCGCTGGCGCAGCTTCATGGCCCGGGTCTTGAAGATGAAAACATTCTGCTCACGACGCCGCCGCTCTGGATGCTAACCGCGCTGTCAATGCTTAGCTACTTTGCGATTTTCATCCTTTGGGGCGCACTAAAACACGTGTTGGTCACCCTGCCACTGGCGCGCCACTTTGCCGAAACTCTGGAACTAACCGGCTCAATAAACCTGGGCGATATCAACCAACGTGAACGCGATGAAATGGAACAGGCCGAAGGCTTTGCCGAGGCGCTCGATGTGGGTGCCGCGATATGAGCAACACCGTGATCCATGTCGGCGGTGAAGCCCCGGTATTTCATTCCTTTGTAGATTTCCTTGACGGGTCCAGCGCCGTTGTACGCCGGGCAGAAGTGTTAATTGAAGAAACTAACGGTGGCCCGACACTGGTGATTTCACCCCCCGAGCGTGAAGTGCTGTATTGGCCGCTTGCGAATATCCGGTTGGTGCCGGATCAGGCGGCAGGGGACACAATGGTATTGGCCTTAACTGGCGATCTGACGTCTCGTCTGCTGGTCAGCGATGATGAAGCCCGCCAAATCCTGACCGCCCGTTGCCCCAACCTGAAACGACGCCCCCGCGTTGAAAATCGTGGCCGGCTACTGTCATGGTCATTCGGGGCAATCGCATCAGTGGCTTTGATCATATTTGTTCTGGTCCCGGTCATGGCCGATCAACTGGCCGAATTTCTGCCCCCCGAGGGTGAAARGGCACTTGGAGATGCGACGTTCGATCAAATCCGCTCTGCCCTTGCAGGYAACGAATTTCTGCCCGTCAAAATCTGCGAAAACCCGACAGGCGTAGCCGCTTTGGAAAAGATGCAGGCGCGACTAACAGGCAACATCGATCTGCCTTATCCGCTGACAGTCCATATTCTGGATCACGAGATGGTTAATGCCTTCGCCTTACCTGGGGGCCGGGTGGTGTTCTTTCGCGGCCTTCTCGACGAAGCGGAATCACCTGATGAAATCGCGGCCGTATTTGCCCACGAAATCGGCCATGTGGTAAACCGCGACCCGGCGCGTGGCGCGCTGCGCACTGCGGGTTCCATCGGTGTGCTCGGCCTGTTGTTCGGCGATTTTGCTGGCGGGACGGTTGTGTTGTTTTTGGTTAACCGCCTGATTGACGCAACCTACAGTCAGGAAGCCGAAGCCCTGGCCGACAGTTTTGCCCATAAAACCCTGCTGGAAACAGGCATACCACCCTCGGCACTGGCGGATATGTTTGAACGGTTTCTGGCAAATGGCGGCGAGCCGGACGGGATCACCGAACATTTCATGGCGCATCCTAAACTGGGTGATCGGATAAAGGCGGCGAAAGCTGCCGACGAAAAACTGGCGGCGAACCGCCCATCTTTAGATGCAGATGACTGGCAAGCCCTRCAAAACATCTGCGATTGATTGCCATATCGGGGCGGCTTTGGTAGGTTTTGGGAAAACAATAAAGGGGCCTATCGATGACATTCAATTTCCGCCAGTTTGCACTTGGGGCCGCTTTGGTCTCTTTGACGGCTTGTTCGCTGCCCGCAGATATTGACGCACCACAGGTCGCGATGGGAGATTTCCGGTTTGGCCACAACATCGTCGTGGTTGACGCCCCCGAAATCGGCCCGTTTTCCCGCGAAGCCGAAGACGACGTCTGGAAAGAGGCGCTGACATCCGCCATGGCCCTGCGCTTTGACAGCTATGAGGGCGAAAAATTCTACCATATCGGCATAAAGATGGACGCCTACGTTCTGGCGCTGCCCGGCGTGCCGCTGGTGTTTAAACCCAAATCTATTCTGGTCGTTACGGTCAATGTCTGGGACGACGCGCTTGGTGAAAAGGTCAACGAAGAACCAAAAGTGCTGACGGTATTTGAAGGTATCTCGGGGGAAACGCTGATCAGCTCCGGCCTGACCCAGAACAAGACCCAGCAAATGACCAAGCTGTCCAATAACATGGCCAAGATGATACAGGACTGGATACTGGAAAACCCGGAATGGATCGGCCTGCCGCCGCTTTCTGAAGAAGCCGCCGCTGATGCAGATACGATCATCAGTGGCGACCAAATTTCGGAAGCAACACTTGCAGATCCRCCCGCCAACTGACGCTTGATTTYTCCGCCCCAAGACTTTACTTGCGCGCTCAGACAGGACACGGGTCAGGATTGGCCCCTTTAACGCGAGGTAATACACCATGGCTAAGGAAAAGTTTGAACGCACGAAGCCGCATGTGAATGTTGGGACAATCGGCCATGTTGACCATGGCAAGACGACGCTGACGGCTGCGATCACCAAGTATTTCGGTGATTTCCAGTCCTATGACAGCATCGATGCGGCGCCGGAAGAAAAGGCCCGTGGGATTACGATTTCCACGGCCCACGTGGAATATGAGACCGAGGCGCGTCACTACGCCCACGTTGATTGCCCCGGCCACGCTGATTATGTGAAGAACATGATCACCGGTGCGGCGCAGATGGATGGCGCTATTYTGGTGGTGAACGCGGCTGACGGCCCGATGCCTCAGACCCGCGAGCACATCCTGCTGGGCCGCCAGGTTGGCATCCCGCACATGGTTGTCTACATGAACAAAGTTGATCAGGTTGACGACGATGAACTGCTGGAACTGGTTGAAATGGAAATCCGTGAGCTGCTGTCCAGCTACGATTACCCGGGCGACGACATTCCTGTGATCATGGGSTCGGCGCTGGCCGCCATGGAAGGCCGCGAYCCCGAGATTGGCGAAGAAAGCATCCGCAAACTGATGGCGGCGGTGGACGAATATATCCCGACCCCGGATCGCCCGATTGACCAGCCGTTCCTGCTGCCGATTGAGGACGTGTTCTCAATCTCTGGCCGTGGCACGGTTGTGACCGGTCGTATTGAGCGCGGCGTGGTGAATGTTGGCGACAGCATCGAAATYGTCGGCATCAAAGACACCACCACCACCACCTGTACCGGTGTTGAAATGTTCCGCAAGCTGCTGGATCGCGGCGAAGCTGGCGACAATGTTGGCGTGCTGCTGCGCGGTGTGGATCGTGACGGCGTTGAGCGTGGCCAGGTTCTGGTCAAGCCGGGTTCGGTCAAGCCACATACCAAGTTCGAAGCCGAGGTCTATATCCTGACCAAGGAAGAGGGTGGCCGTCACACGCCGTTCTTCAAGAACTACCGCCCGCAGTTTTACTTCCGGACCACGGATGTGACCGGCACGGTTGAGCTGCCTTCGGGCACCGAAATGGTGATGCCTGGCGACAACCTGAAGTTCGAAGTTGAACTGATCGCGCCGATTGCGATGGAAGAAAAGCTGCGCTTCGCGATCCGCGAAGGTGGCCGCACCGTCGGTTCTGGCGTGGTMTCMAAGATCATCGAGTAAATAGGAAAAATACGGTTTGGTTTTCCGCGCCGTTCCCTTAGGGGGCGGCGTTTTTTTTTGGCAGGCATTCGAACGACCGCTCTGAGCCCAAGGTGATGTGCAGGCAATTCTGGCCGTCGCTTCTTCGGGATGGGCTGGCTTGCATCTTGGTGGTCTCTTGGGCAATCTAACAATGCTTACTTWAGGAGAAATTAAACGTCTTGAATTCTTCCGRTACCGATAATGCAGCTAGGTTTTTCCTTGATGATATTCCCGGCGCGCGTGTTCCTGCCAGCCGCCTGTGCGTCATTTTGGAGAAAGTGATCGCATGTCATCCATTGACAGTTTTCCAACGGGAATTCTTGCACCAGCGTGGCTACAAAGCTCTCCTTCGGTTCTCTCTCGGCGAATTGAGCATGGAGGCGTATTGCATACGGGCGCGGGGAGAGCAGGAGGCCCGCCTAGATGCCTGCGTTGCCGCCAGTGAAAAGGAAGCAATGGAAAACGCCCGTAAGACAGAGGTTACTGATCGCAAGAACGCTGTCCTCTTCGCAGAGCGGGAAAGGAAGCTGGAGCGACGTAAGAAAGAGCGCGAACTGCCTGACCGTTTTGGCCTGCAATTCATCGAGCGTTCGGATCTTGGACGGGTCAAACCGATCCTTCGGTCTGTTGCTGCCGGACAACCGATTAAGAAAGACGATCTTATGTGGCTAGGGGCTGGTGGTAAGGAATATTGGACCAAAAAACTGCGCAGAGCCAATCACGCGAACATCGCAAGTAGACTAAGCGATGAATGGACCCAGACGAAAGATATGTGGAAGGCCATCAACGCTTGCGCGCACTGGCGCAAGGCTGGGGCCTTCGAAAAGGGGCTGGCTATTGCTGAAGAAGCCCTTGATCAGGCCGCGAAGACCAAGAATTCGCGCTCGGCAGCGTTGACGACAGGTGGTGGTGCTCTTCGTGACCTCAGTCGCTTTCAGGATGCTGTGCGGTTTGGAAAAGAAGCCCACTCCTTGACCCCAGAAAACTTTCATCCCTGCACATTGCTTGGTGCGGTCCACATAGAAATGGGGGCGCATGGTTTAGGTGCCGAATGGTATGAGAAAGCTGAGGCCCGAGGCGCGAACCGAAATATAATTGACCTGGAACTCCAATCGATCCTGAAAGCCGCCGCTCCAGAGGAACGCAATCAAATCAAAAAAGCGCTCAAAGCCCACGACGCCTCACGCTACGATTGGCTTTAATCAGCAATGATCGGTGACCTTGTGTAGCGACCGCTTCGTCCCGCACAGTAGACATTAATCCGTTAGTGGGCCGATTAGCCTATACGCTGCTGTATCTGATCTCAATCCCGTGGACGCGCTCGGCTGCGTGTATGGTTGGGTTGGTGGGGTGAATTTTGATGGCACTGGTGTTGGTTTAATCACCCGGCGCTACGGCTATACTTTCATCCAGCTCAAACATAAACCCATCAAGACTATCCGACAATTCACCCTGAAGGCGGGTGTAGCCCTGCGCATCAATCTTGCGTGGCACATCCGTTTGCCAACGTCGATACCCATAGGTCCCACGGGTGAAAGGTACCGGTACCATCAACTTATCCCAGGTTCCCAACCGCATTACCCGTCGCGCAGACCATGAAAACAAATAGACCGGTCGCCCTGTGGCGCGGGCCCATTCGAGCGGTGCCTGTTTTGCATCGCGCGCCGGACCAAGCGGGCCATCTGCCGTCATTCCCAGGCTGTGACCGTCGCGGATTACTTTTAATATTTGACGCGACGCCGAAAAATTTGACGCCTTATCCTGCATCACTATCGGTTCCATCCCCAATCGGGATTGGGTTGCCGACGATAGCCGCCCCGCATGGGAGGGATCACGCAGAGTAAATACCCGCGACAGGTGATTGGGCCAGGCAGAGGGCCCGTWCAATAACCTGCTATGCCACAGAACAATGATAACCGGCCCGTCCTTCAGATCATCAGCCAGATCATCCAGACCAACCCTTTGCCAGCGCGTCGTGGCAAAACAAAACCGCAGGTAATTCGCCAAAATCCATGACAAGAACCCCGGTAAGGCTTTGGATTTTAGTATCGGTTTCCTGAGATTCATAATGCCAGTTTCAATGTGTTCTGCCCGTTGCCCCATTCTTGCGTCAAATCCCGGCTCCGGCACAAGGGGAAGTCTTGCATATGRCWTTGAWTGCGGCTATTGCCGTCCCCGGTCTTAAAGGGGTTTAGCTCAGTTGGTAGAGCGCCGGTCTCCAAAACCGAAGGTCAAGAGTTCGAGTCTCTTAACCCCTGCCAAGGCCATAATAATATTACAGACCGGCTGAGACGCCCGAAAAATATGCAGTCGGCGTCTGCACAGAACCCAAACACAATCCTGACATCTCCACTTGAAATGCGCATTCAAACCCCGTATCTGCCGRACACTGAAACAAACGGATTTTCACCATGGCAAAGACAATGAACCCGCTACAGTTTATCCAACAGGTACGGTCCGAAGTATCCAAAGTCGTCTGGCCCGCCCGGCGCGAGGTTTTGCTGACCACGGGTATGGTATTTGTGATGGCCACGATCACGGCGATCTTTTTCTTTTTTATCGACCTGATTATTAAAACCGGCCTTCAGGGCGTGCTGGGGATGTTTGGCTAGGGCTTTCCAACGCCGACCCTCACTGACATAACTTGACCCATGAGGTTGAGCTGGAACGAAATTCGCGCCCGCGCTGCGCAGTTTTCCGATGAATGGAAAAACGCCCATTACGAAAAGGGTGAAACCCAGAGCTTTTATAACGCATTCTTTCGTATTTTCGGCRTSGACCGGAAACGGGTGGCGACCTACGAACATGCCGTCGAAAAGCTGGGCGGCAATCGCGGGTTTATTGATCTGTTCTGGCCCGGTACCCTGATCGTTGAACAAAAATCCAAAGGCCGTGACCTGTTCAAAGCCAAAGAACAGGCGCTGGACTACACCCATACCCTTGCCGACAGCGAAATGCCGCGTTTTATTCTGGTTAGTGATTTCCAGACATTTGAACTGACTGATCTTGATACCCGACAGGTCTGGGCCTTCTCCCTTGCCGACCTGAAAGAAAACGTGCGGCGCTTTGATTTCATCCTTGGCCGTCAGATTCGCCAGTTCAAGGATCAGGACCCGGTCAACATCAAGGCCGCCGAGCTGGTTGGCGTACTGCATGATGAACTGAAAGCCGCAGGCTATGACGGTCACCGGTTGGAACAGTTTCTGGTGCGTATCGTGTTTTGCCTGTTCGCCGATGACACCGGGATATTTGAACCCAAAGACATGCTGTGGGACTGGCTTGAAAACCGTACCCGMCCCGACGGCACCGATACCGGGCCGCTGCTGAACAAGCTGTTCGATGTGCTGAACACACCAGAAGACGCGCGATCCCCAAATCTGGACGCGGATCTGGCCAAGTTTCCCTATGTGAACGGTGAGCTGTTCAACGACTATTTCCCGGCCCCGGATTTCAATGCCGACATGCGCGCCGCACTGGTCAATGCCTGCCGGTTTGACTGGACCCCGATCAGCCCGGCGATTTTTGGCTCACTTTTCCAGTCGGTGATGGACGCAAAGGAACGCCGGGCGCTAGGGGCGCATTACACCACGGAAATGAACATCCAAAAGGTGATCGGCCCGTTGTTCATGGATGATCTGCGCAGCGAATTTGACCACCTGAAGGGGCTGAAAACCGGGCGCCGCCAGCGCCTGAACGCTTTCCACGACCGGCTGGCAAAACTGACATTTTTCGATCCGGCCTGTGGGTGCGGTAATTTCCTGATCATCGCGTATCGCGAACTGCGGCTGTTGGAACACGAAATCCTGCATGTTTTGTATGACAAAAGGCAGCGTGAGCTGGACGTGGACATCCTGTCCAGGATCGACGTTGATCAGTTTTACGGCATCGAAATCGGTGAATTCCCCGCCCGCATCGCCCAGACCGCGCTGTGGATGATGGACCACCTGATGAACCGCCGGCTTAGCGACGAATTCGGTCAGGTATTCCTGCGCATCCCGTTGCAGAAAAGCCCGACGATTGTACATGGCGACGCGCTGGAAATTGACTGGGCGGAGGTTCTGGCCCCGGAAAAGTGCAGCTATGTCTTTGGCAACCCGCCGTTTGTGGGAAAAAAAGAACAATCAACTGTGCAGAAGATGCAGGTCGCCAGAATTGCAAAGGAATGCAAAAACCCGAAAATTCTCGATTACGTTTCGTCCTGGTTTGTTTTGGCCGCTGGATACGTTCAGGGCAAAACGCGGGTTAGTTTCGTGGCCACAAATTCGATTACTCAGGGCGAGCAGGTGGCGCAACTTTGGCCACTGTTGTTTGACCGTTTCGGGCTGGAAATTGCCTTTGCACACCGTACCTTCGCCTGGGGATCCGAGGCGCGGGGCAAGGCCCATGTGCATGTAGTGATCCTTGGGTTGGAACGGCGAGAAAATATGCGCGGCGAAAAGCGTTTATTTTCCTACCCCGACGTGAAGGGTGATCCGGTGGAAACCCGGCACGCGCAACTATCGCCCTACTTGTTTGATGCAAGCCGCTTGGCTGATCCGCATCTGGTAATCACGAGTAGCAGTAGCCCAATGAATGAACTGCGCCCAATCAAAACTGGCGTACAAATGATCGACAACGGCATCCTGACGTTTGATAAAAATGAAAAAGAACTGCTTTTGACCCAGCAGCCGAACGCAGAAATCTATTTCAGAAAGTATGTTGGGAGCGATGAATACATCAACGGGTTTGTGCGGTGGATACTGTACCTACGAGATGCGACCCCGAACGATTTAAGGCAAATGCCAAAAATTAAGGAATTGGTTGCCAAAGTGCGTTCATACCGGGCTGAAAGCCGACGACCAAGTACCCAAAAAATGGCAGRTTATCCCACCCTTGTCGGTGTTGACGAAAGGCTATCAGCCGACTTTTTGGTAATTCCGAACACAAGTTCCGAGCGCCGAGAATACGTGCCAATTGGTTGGATGACGCCAGATTACATTGCCAATCAAAACCTTAGAATTCTTCCAGAGGCGACACTGGCAGAGTTTGGTTTGTTAACATCATCAATGCACATGGGCTGGATGCGCTATATCGGCGGGCGGCTAAAATCCGACTTTCGCTACTCTATTGGTCTCGTCTACAACACCTTCCCCCTCCCCAGGGGCGACCTCAGCAAACTTGCCCCGCTTGCCCAGGCCATCCTCGATGCCCGCGCCGAGCACCCCGATGCAACCCTCGCTGACCTCTACGACCCTGACCTGATGCCCCCAAACCTGCGCCGCGCCCACAACGCCAATGACAAAGCCGTCGACAGGCTCTATCGCCGCTCGGGCTTTGACAGTGACCGCGCCCGCGTTGAGCATCTGTTCGCTCTGTATGAGAAGATGGTGAAACCACTGCTGGCCAAGGGCCCCAAACGTCGGCGGCGCTGATTAACGGGCTTGAAATCATCCCGCATCGGCTGTAACCCCGGCGATACTTCCTGACATTGTTTGCTTTGATTCGACTGACAAGCAAAGTTTGTTGGGATATATGGAATTTTCCGGCCCCAGAGCCGGGTAGCGGTAAAGGCGATAACACATGGCTAAACGGTGGTATTCGGTGAGCGTTCTCTCAAACTATGAGAAGAAGATCGCCGAGCAGATCAAGGTCGCAGCTGTGGATGCCGGGCTCGAAGAAGAGATCGAAGAAGTTCTGGTCCCCACCGAAGAAGTCATCGAAATGCGCCGCGGCAAAAAAGTAACCGCCGAGCGCCGCTTTATGCCCGGCTATGTGCTGGTGCGTATGGAAATGTCCGATCAGGGCTACCACCTGATCAACTCGATCAACCGGGTCACTGGTTTTCTGGGCCAGATGGGCCGCCCGATCCCGATGCGCGACGCCGAAGTAAACGCATTGCTGAACCGCGTTGAAGAAGGCGAAGCCGCACCGCGCAACCTGATCCACTTTGATGTGGGCGAAAAAGTTGCCGTGACTGACGGACCGTTTGAAGGCTTTGACGGTATGGTCGAAGACGTCGACGACGAAAACCAGCGCCTGAAGGTGTCGGTTTCGATCTTTGGCCGGGCAACGCCGGTAGAGCTGGAATACACCCAGGTCACCAAGCAGGGCTGACCTTTCGGCCGATTGATCCAACACCTGGAATGTCCGCTATGCGGGACAAAGCTGCTATACGTTGGGCGACCTGCACTGCTTCAAAGTAGCATTGAGTTCGCTAGTCTTTAATTGTAATCTGTAACATCAACCGAGCCGATACGGTTCGCAATAAAGTATTATACTTTGACGAACACACAAGAGCATCGCAGATCGATAAAAAGTGCGTCGCCAAAAGTTACGTTGGCAGACTGCCACGTAGCCAATTGTAGGGTCTTGCCCGCGCGTGAAAACTTGCTTGATAGGATTGCCAGTGGCGGGATCTGCGCTGAAATTGGTGTGGCAAACGGTGACTTCACGAAAGAAATTATTGCGCGATGTAAGCCGGATAAAATTCATTTGGTGGACGCCTGGTCGAGTGAGCGATACCGCGATCAAATTCATGTCGTTCAAAAGAATTTTGCAGACCAAATAGCGAGAGGTTCGGTGCAATTGCACATAGGAAAAAGTACCGACATCATGCCTAGTTTCGCGGACCAGTATTTTGACTGGGTTTACTTAGACACAGACCATACTTACCTAACGACCAGAGACGAGCTTGTTCTTTCGCGGCTGAAAACTAAACCGGGTGGACGAATTGCCGGGCATGATTTTACAAGCGGGAATTCGGTCAAACCATGGCCATACGGCGTGATAGAGGCGTGCAATGAGTTTTGTGTTCTTTATGGATGGGAGTACGAATTTCTTACATTGGAATCTCACGGACATTCCTCGTTCTGTCTTAAAGAAATTACCTAGTTGGGCGCTAACTGACGGTCATTTCGGGCTCAAATCGGACGTTACCGTCACAGAGAAAACCTAGCTCAACGATTCCACTTGCCAAACCCGCCGCCGCCGCCTATCTGACCCACTTCCGATGCAGCTCGGTCTGCACCGGCCATAACCGTGGGAGGCTCGGCGCGCGCGCTGTTCCTGTTCCCGACCAAGGCGCTCTCCCAGGAGCAATCGAACTCGATGGCGTCGCTGGTGGAAGCACTCGGCGAGGATTGGCACGCGTTCACCTACGACGGGGACACGCCGCCGTCCGTGCGGCGCAGTCTGCGCGACCGCGGCCACATGATCCTGACCAACCCCTGGATGTTGCACGCGGGGATCCTTCCCAACCATTCCAAGTGGGCCGAATTGTTCCGCGACCTGCGCTACATCGTCATCGACGAGGTGCACACGCTCTCGGGGGTCTTCGGGTCCAGCGTGGCAAACGTTCTGCGGCGCTTGTTGCGCATCGCCGCGCATTACGGATCGCACCCGACCTTCATCGGTTGTTCGGCGACCCTCGCCAACGCGGTCGAACACGGCACGGCGCTCTTCGGTCGCAAGCCGGTGGTGATCGACGAGGATGCTTCCCCTTCGGGCGCGCGCCTCTTCAGCATCTACAACCCGCCCATGTTGAACCCGGTGGCGGGCCTGCGCGCCAACGCCCTGGAGGTCATCGGGGCCGAGCACGAAGACGGCATCCCGCCCGAGGGCAAGAGCCTGGCCGAGTGAGCGCCGCCTATCTACTGGCCATC
>NVTR01000076.1 GCA_002732955.1 Marinosulfonomonas sp. | reverse complement strand
GGTGAAACCCATTACTTATGGCAGGCGGTGGATCACGAGGGCGAAGTGCTGGAAAGCTATGTCACCAAGCGCCGGGACCGCAAAGCAGCATTGAAATTCCTCAGAAAAACAATGAAGCGCTTTGGTCCACCACATGTCATCGTGACCGATCTGTTGCGGTCCTACGGTGCTGCGATGAAAGTTATTGGCAACGCAGATCATCAGGAGACAGGTCGCTGGCTGAACAATCGAGCAGAGAATTCACACTTACCGTTTCGACGACGAGAACGTGCAATGTTGCGCTTCCGACGAATGCGAAGTTTACAAATGTTCGTCTCCGTCCACGCCTCGGTCCACAACCATTTCAACCAGGAACGCCACCTTTACTCACGCGCCAATTTCAAGCTCAACCGTGCAGCCGCTCTCGCCGAGTGGCGTCAACTTGGCGCGGCATAAAGGGGAGTTATATTGTCCATGTAGAGACTGGTTCGCATTGGTCTGACAGCACCGTGCAAAGGCTGCGAAATTGATCAAATTCTGGATRGTGTAAAGTATTTGTGCGGAGAATACCAACGATAAACTCCGCATAATATGCGTAGAAAAGTATTGCAATTGCGGGGAATGCCCTCTAATATCGCCGCAATTAACGCGGAGAATAGAGTGTATATCTGGGAGCTACCCGACTGGCCGGAATTGACATGGCGCGAGGTGGACATTGCCACGCCGCTGGTTGCGGTGCGCCATGATCAGGGTCGATTGCTCGGCCGTATGGATGCGTTGGGTYTCAAGCTGCGCGAAGAGGCCAACCTGCAAACACTGACGCGGGATGTCGTCAAGACCAGCGAGATCGAAGGGGAGGTGCTGGATGCTTCAACCGTACGCTCTTCGATTGCGCGGCGTCTTGGTGTCGATATAGGGGCGCTYAARCCCGCMGACCGGCATGTGGACGGRATCGTCGARGTCATGCTGGAYGCAACWGKMAAGYTTGRCGARCCACTGACCGARGMTCGCYTGTTTGSCTGGCAYGCGGCCCTGTTTCCMACMGGACGYAGTGGYATGACGAAAATCCRYGTYGGGGCATGGCGCGACGATGMGAMGGGCTYGATGCAGGTTGTTTCGGGYGYATATGGTCGGGAAAAGGTTCACTATACCGCCCCGCCAGCTGAGCGGGTTGCGCAAGAAATGGGAACGTTTCTTGACTGGTTCAATCGACCACCCGCCTCCGATCCGGTTCTGAAGGCGGCGCAAGCGCATCTTTGGTTTGTTACTATTCACCCCTTTGATGATGGCAACGGCCGCATCGCGCGCGCAGTCGCCGACATGGCGTTGACACGCTCCGAGGGCAGCCCGCACAGATTTTACAGCATGTCCTCCCAGATCGAGGCCGAGCGAACTGCTTATTACAAAATCCTTGAACGCACGCAGAAGGGCGATGTCGATGTGACGGGCTGGATGATTTGGTTTCTGGGCTGTCTGCACCGGGCCATCTACGGAGCACAGGATATATTGTCGTCCGTGACAATCAAAGCCAGGTTCTGGGAGCGTGCAGCAACGGTTTCACTGAATGATCGCCAGATCAAGGTTCTCAACCGGATGCTGGATGGGTTTGAAGGCAAAATGACGTCGTCGAAATGGGCAAGAATTGGAAAGTGYTCRCARGACAGCGCCAATCGCGACATCGCGGCGCTGCTGAAACATGGGTTGATGGAAAAGGGCCCCGGTGGCGGGCGAGGCACWCATTATGTCATCGTCCAGCCGGCTGAACTGCAGAAGGGCACTCCGAACGATGCCTTTGGAGCATCAGACCAGCAGGATTCATGAGGATATCGAGCTTTGACGCTCTGTTGCTTTTGATCCCGCCATGGTCATTGAACTCTACGCAGCGGGCTATGCAGCACTGCCAGTTATTTATTCGGGCGAATTTTGCCGATTATACCAAATCATCGCAATAGATTCCACTTTCCCCACCGGCGGCTAATTGTCAGAATAATTTCCCTGTTCACTCCAAAACTTTCCCTGTTACCCAAAAATAATTCCCTGTTAAGAATCTTAGGGAAATCACCCGTAAAGTACTGTAATCTCTGCGCAAACTTGGGTAGGTTCTGCAAGTTTGGCTAAAAATCGCTTATTTTCCCTGTAAATTCCCTGTTAGCAGGGAAATTGGGGCTGAGACTGGCTCGCTCAAGACTCGGCGCGCCGCCAGCCACCCCTGACACTAATCTCTGTCTGGCATGCGTCTGCGTAAGCTGCGGAATTCGCCGGGTTATCAGGGCTAGTTCCATATATTCGCCGACTGAAACCGGAGATAGCTCCGGCACTCTGGGGGCTTTCGCCAGGGCGATCTCCGCTCGTCCAACAGAAGGGCCGAGATGAACGAGGAAGCACATGTCGTTTCTTCAGATGAAATCCTTTCGGCCAGATCCTTGATGGCTTTCGAGGCGGTGCCCGAAGTAATGGCATCGCACTGGCTGAGAACGGCGTGCCGTTCCGCGTGATCCTGCAGGTGATTGGCAATGACCCGCACCACCGCATCTTCTAAGGTTGATGCCGGCAAACGCCAGGCGGTCGGATCGGTGCCGCCAGAGATCAGCCGGTTTGAGATGTAGTAGCGCAGTTGTTTGCCGCGGCGCTTCGTGTGGGTCGGGGTCAGAAGATCGCCTGTCTCATCGCGAACCTTGCCTTTGAGCGGTGCGGATGCGGTGCCGGGCTGTCCGCCCGTTGCGCCCCGCTTGCGGGCACTGGCAGATTTGAGATGATCCTGAACACGGTCCCAGAGGTCTTGGTCGATGATGGCGGGATGCCGGTCGGGAAAGGTCAGTTTCTTGTGACGGATCAATCCGAGATAAACCGGGTTGGTGAGCAGGTGATAGATCTGGCCGCGGCTGAACGGATTCTCACCGATCTCGGTCACCAGGTTCGTTTGATCGCTCCCCAGTTCGTGACTCCGTATGTAAAGTCGAACAAGAATGATCGAAACGACGCTGAGGCAATCGGGCCGCGTTCAGAAGCCGGATATGCGTCAGCAATCGTGAAACTCAATCCACCTCAAACTAAGGCGTTGCAAAAGTGTGGGGTCCATATACATCCACACATGACAGCACCAATTCACGGGTTTTGAATGGGTGCAGGCGCTGAAGGATGTCGATATCAAGATATCCATGGACGGCAAAGGTCGCTGGATCGATAATCGGATGATTGAGCGCCTGTGGCGGTCTCTGAAATACGAATGCATCTATCTCAACGCATTTGAAACCGGATCACTGGCACGCACCGGAATCGGAAAATGGCTGGCGTATTACAACGCTGAGCGCCCGCAATCGACCCACGGAATATTGACGCCGGATGAAGCCTATGAAAAAAAAACAGAACCATTGAGATTGGCAGCCTGAATGTAACCCTGATCCATCTTAATCTCGCTGCTAACTGGTCGAAAATGTAGGACCACCTCTGCTCAACCAGTTCAATTTAGCTTGAACCTACCGCACGCTCTCTTTCGAAGGCCGCAATTTCACTTCTAAAGGACTCCGTGCCTGCCGTGATGTGATCAAGCAGCGCGCCAGCTGCCCAGTAGCGCTCTTCGATGTCAAAATCGATGACGCGCGTATGCTCTGATGCAAACGTTCCCAGGTTTTTGTGGAATAGTTTTGCCAATTTTGGGTAACCCATTGGCTCGGCCATTCCCGAAAGTGCCAGAAAGGTTTCAAGCCGCCGCCGTAGATTGCTGTCGAGATTGCAATTTTCATAAAGCCATTTGTAAAGGTCGGGGTGAAAGTTGTTGAATACACCGGCAAAGCCGAGGGATCCGGCGCGCATGGCTTCTGCTGCGATAGCGGCATTTGCATTTACGACGGCAAAGCCTGAATCGCCAGACATCTCAACACGCCGTCGCAAAATATCTAAATTACAGGACACATCTTTCAAGACATTGAAACGCCCGCTGTCACGGCAGAGTTTGAATTCATCGTCGCTTAGCAGTCGCCGATAGGGCGCAGGGCATTCGTAAAGTCCGAGCGGCAATTCGCTGGGGAGCCAGCCGAGTGCGTCATTCAGGCCGGTGCGAAAAGTCTCTTCGCCAGCGTTCTTGGGGTCCAAATGATTAGTGACCAATATCAGCCCGTTAATGCCAGTTCCTGCCATCGTGCGCAATTCTTCGCGTTGATCCTCTTTGTTATCGCTGATGTGACCTGATGCAATAACCGGTACCCGCCCTGCCGCCAATTTAACGGTGCGGGTTGCAAGTTCAGCGCGTTCAGCAAGCGAAAGTGCCTGCATTTCGCTGGATTGGCACACCGCAAACAGGGTATCGACGCCGTACTGGATGTACCACTCTGTAAGGTGCTCCAACCCGTCCCAGTCAATTTTATTATCACTGGTGAAAGGTGTCAGCATCACGGGTACGATACCAGAAAAAATCTTTGTCATTGGAGGCCCATTTCGGTGGAATTGAAATCTATTTTGATATTAGAATACAATTCTAATTATTAAAAGATCAAGTGTGAGGGACTTCAATTGACGGTAACGCGATGGGAGGATGATGCAAGCGTGTGGCATGGTCCATATTTCGGTGAAGAAGCGCTTAGATACCATCCGGACGTAAAAACCGCGGCTGTWGRCSKRYGMATYMTTACNWWSMKKCKWCSWSGTWGAWTKKYMGKSWWWTKKSAMRYSSSWSYTTKWKYTTTYGGSYKSKGAYSYKKKYKRCRWCKGWRWSGYSWWKYYSYACASWYRGWTCKSMSWCMAGGAAGACGGGACGCCGATTCTGGGCGCTCAGGAAAACATCGAAGGAGTCCATGGCTTCGTGACAGCAGTGACCGACGGCGATTTATTTCATCTGGTCTCTGCCTCGAGGTTGCGTAAACAAATCTATCTCTTCCCCAACATCGGCAGGAAAGGGGCGCCAGAATTCGGCGAACAGATCGTCCTTGAACTGGACGCTGAYTGGGTCAAAGGGAACGAATATGTCCACATGGCTCGGTTCTACGACATTGATGGCGATGGAATTCCCGAACTGATCGTCGGTACCGACTATTGGGACGACTACTGGCCGAATGGGCGAGAGTGGAACGACGATGGCTACCGGGGGTACGATGCGGCAGATCGYTGGTTAGGYGGGCCGTTGCGCGGGTACGTTTACGCWTTTCGAAACATCGGGACAGCGGCTAATCCGATCCTCGAAAAAGGCAAACCACTTTTGGCGAACGGCAGTCCAATTGAGGTGTATGGTCAATTAGGTCCAGCGTTTGGCGAATTTGTCAAAGGRCAAAMCACCCTTGTTGCAGGCGAATTCTGGAACATTCTGCACATTTCCCGTCAAGGATCTGACGGAAGTTTCGAAATGCCACGTTTGGCGGAAACTGAAAATGGCGTGCCGCTCGAGCTTGATCATTGCATTAATCTTCCCTGTGTTGTCGATTGGAACGGTGATGGCTGTCCTGACATATTGGTTGGTGCCGAAGACGGCTATGTCACCTATTTGARGAACTGCGGAAACGACGCCGATGATCGCCCAAGTTTTGAAAAAGTAGGACGTGTGGAAACGACAAAGCCGATCGTCCACGCAAGCGTATTACCAAGCCCGTCGGCTTATGATTTCACAGGCAATGGTCGCYCTGATCTTGTCGTCGGAAACGCAACAGGTGAACTGCTTTTTTATGARAACCAGGGAAAGGTTGATGCACGCTACATCGGGCAGGAACGGATGCTGACSTCTGGTGGCAAAACGGTGCGCATCGCCGCGGGKCTAACCGGATCGATTCAGGGGCCATCGGAAAAAATGTTTRGTTATACCTGCCYGACCATCGCGGATTGGACGGGCAGTRGGCTGGGGGATATTTTGCTTAGCGATGTCACCGGGWTACATCGGCTTTTYCGAAATTTGGGTGRCGGGCAAAATCCGCCAAGTTTTGCCGAGGCAGAATTGTTGAATGTTGACGGAGCCCCACTGAAAACCGTGTGGCGCGTGCGCCCTGCAGTAACCGACTGGATGACCGGCGAACGCCATTACGTTGCGCTGGATGAAGATGGCGTTCTGTCGGACTGGACACGTTTTAACGACACCTTGCTTGAAAACAAGCGGCACCTATGTTGGGAAAATGGGCAACCAATCCGCTTTACAGTTGATGTGGGCGGCGGTCGCGGACGCGTAAAGCTGTGCCTTTGCGACTGGGAAGGCGTTGGCCGTACGGATTTAATATTCGGCACCCATGCGCGCGCTTGCGTCCCTGACGATCCTGATAAAGGGGCGCCGCGTAACACCACGGGACAGGCTGGTATTTTTTATGCACGCAATATTGGCACGCCGGATGAACCGCGTTTCAGTAACCCTGTTGCGATGAAGCACAAGGGGCAGGTCATTGCCATGGGCATGCATGTAGCGTCGCCTGAAGCGGTGGATTGGGCAGCGAGTGGTTCGCTTGATCTGATCGTCGGGGTTGAGGATGGCAGCATWGTYTGGTTGAARCGTGAGGATTTGTCATGGACGTAAAARTTACTGGAACTACTCRGCTTCTGGGCATCATCGGTGACCCGATTGCACAGGCGCGTACGCCCGAGGCTATCAATCCGATTTTCGCGGCAAAGGGCGCCAATATTGTCTGCATTCCGTTTCATGTTCCAGTGGACAACCTAGAAACTTGTTGGGCCGGGCTAACGGCGATGCCAAACCTTATCGGAATTGCTGTCACCTTACCCCACAAGAAGTCAGTACTGGCGCTTTGTGACAGTTTGGATCCGCTGGCCGAACAGGTTGGCGCGTTGAACCTAATCAGACGGGAAGCCGACGGACTATTCAGAGGATACCAGTTTGACGGCCCCGGTTTTCTTCATGGTTTGACGCATGCAGGAATCAAGGTGATTGATCGCTCGTGCCTAATGATTGGGGCAGGAGGCGCGGCGGTCGGTATTGCGTTTGCGYTGGCAAAAGCGGGTGCAGGCGAAATCATTGTTTCTAACCGAACACACGCAAAGGCCGAAGCACTTGCAACCCTTGTGAACGAGACGACCGGCCAAAATATTGTGCGCCTAGGTGCTGCAGTCCCGGTTCCCGGACAGTTGGTGATAAATGCTACATCCCTTGGCTTGAAGGAAAGCGATCCACTGCCAATGTCGGTTGAGCATCTGGAGCCTGGCATGACCGTGGCAGAAGTCATTGCCCAGCCCGAAGTCACACCTTTTCTAGAGGCCGCAAAATCGCGCGGATTGGAAATTCATTCTGGCTTGCGGATGATCGAAGGGCAAGTGGGCGCCATAGCTGATCACCTTTGTGAAGTGTGGAACTGAGGCTCACAAAGGTGTCGCAGGCAACGTATTATGGATGAAAGATCTGGCGACATCGCTGAAGCGCAATGTCCATGACTTCGCTTGGTTCTCGTTGCCACCAGTCATCCGAGAAAATTTCTATCTCAATCGGTCCCGAGTATCCGGCGTGGCGAACCATCAATTCAATGCCCGGAAGATCAATCACACCGTCGCCCATCATTCCCCGGTCTCTTAACAGATCCCTTGTCGGCACCAACCAATCGTTCACGTGGAATCCCAGGATACGATTGGCCAGACCGGCACGATGAATCTCGTGCTCTAGCGCTGGGTCCCACCACAAATGGTAAACGTCGATCACCACCCCGATACCTGCACCGAGCCTGTCGCATATGTCGTTGGCCTGAGCCAGGCTCGCAATAACAGTGCGGTCGCCATTCAGCATCGGATGCAATGGCTCAATCGCAAGCTTCACGCCGATGCTGCGCGCTTTTTCAAGAAGGCCAGCGATTGTATCTTCGGCACGATTGCGTGTGCCGATCAGATCACGATCCCCTTTCGCAAGACCACCAGTGAATAGAAATATATGGTCGCTGTCAAAACGCGCGGCACGTTCAAGCTCTGCCTCGGCAACGCGTAGGCCATCCGGTGTAAAAGGCCCGATGCGATTGTAGCCCGATACCTTCAGCCCGAGATTGCGAAGCCGGTTCAAAGCCTTGTCTTCGCCAACTTTGTCGATCTCGTCGCCCCAGATCGATACTGTATGCATTCCTCGCTCGGCACATAGATCGAGAAATGTTAGCATATCGGCGCGCTCGCGTACCGTCGCATGATTGAATACAATGTTATTCATGGGTTAAAATTTGTAGACGCCAAGTTTAGTGAAGATTTTGTAAATGCGTTCCGCATACTTAGCAAATTCAGGGTGTTCACCCAGATGAGCCGGTCTCGGTCGCGGGAGGTCGATTTTGATTTCTTCAATTATTGTCCCCGGACTTTGCGACATTACCAGAACACGGTCCGACAGCCCCACTGCTTCCTCAATAGAATGGGTGATGAACAACACGGTTTTTTTGGTTTCCAGCCACAGCATTTCCAAGTCATGGCGTATTTGAGTGCGCGTGATCGCGTCGAGTGCGCCGAAAGGTTCGTCCATCAGCAGCATCGAAGGGTCATGGACCAAGGCACGTGCAATCGACACGCGTTGACGCATACCGCCTGAAAGTTGGCGCGGGTAACGATCTTCTGAGCCTGCTATGCCAAGACGCTCGAACAGCATGTCGGCGCGAGTGCGAAGTTTGTTTGCATCCAGACCACGAATTTCCTGCTGCAACATGACATTCTGCATTGCTGTGCGGAAATCGAGCAACAGGTGGTCCTGGAAGACAATTCCGACTTCAGAAATAGGATTGGTTAAAGTCTGTCCATCGATCTCGACGATCCCAGAGGTGGCTGGCTCCAGACCAGAAGCCAATAGAAGCGCGGTGCTTTTCCCGCAACCCGAAGGGCCGATAAGACCGACAAACTCGCCGGGTTTTATGTTCAGATCAATCGGACCCAGTGCATGAAACGGGTTGTCTGTGTCTTGCCCGTAAACCTTGACGATTGCCTTCGCCACGATTGAAGCGCCAATTGTCGCATCACCATCGCCCGCAAGAGCGCTGTGCTTGCTGCCTACCTTTTCAGCCATTTGCTCACTATTTCCCTTGCAAATTTTTTGGGGGTCACCGCCCCGCGTTATCCCACGGCATGAGCTTCTTTTGCGCGATGCTCATTACCGAATTAAAAAACAACGCCACGAGTGCTGCGGCGATCAGACCGGCAAACATGAGCGGCATATCCATGTAACCTGAGGCTTGCATAATCATGAAGCCCAGACCTTTGTTTGACGCAATGAACTCTGCGATTATGACGCCTTCAACCGCTTTGACGATGCCAATTTTCATACCCGAAAAGATCGATGGCATGGCAGCTGGCAATTGAAACTTCAAAAAGCTCTGCCACTTTGATGCGCCCATTGTCTGCGAGATATAAAACAGTCGGTGATCAACCGATTTGAAACCATGCATTGCGTCAACAAGTATTGGAAAGAAACACATCAGAAAGACGATCAAAGCAGCCACGATCGGCCCAATGCCAAACCAGATAATCAAGATTGGTCCAATTACGGTTTTTGGCATGATGTTCAAGAATATGATCACCGGATAGAGCCCCCGCTCCAGTGCGGGGATAGAGGCAATTGCGAGAGCTAAAGGCACGGCAACCAAGACACCTATTGAAAAGCCTTCAAGAATGGTAAGCGAAGTGCTCAGGGCATGAAGGGATATCTTGTACCAATCGGAAAAAAGCCGACCGAGAAAATCTGATGGTTTTGGAACCAACCAGGTTGGCACGTCATACCAAATGGCTAAACTTTCCCAAATCCCCAGAAGCGATGAAATTGCCAGCATGGCGATTAATATTGAACCGAAAGTCGATGTCAAAAGAGAAGTGACGTTTTGACGAAGAAATCCAGAGCCTGCTGATTGCGCGCTAGGTGGGATGTTGGTTTGTGGTGAGGCCATCAAAAACTACCATGTTCTTGTTATAGAGGAACGAGGGCGCCGGTGGCGCCCCC
>NVTR01000010.1 GCA_002732955.1 Marinosulfonomonas sp. | reverse complement strand
CGAGCTGACATTTTCACCACCCGAAATGATGATGTCCTTAGCCCGGTCGGATATTTGAAAATAGTAATCGGGATGTTGCACGGCGATGTCGCCGGAATGGAAATATCCGCCCTTGAACGCATCTGCGGTGGCGTCGGGGTTTTTCAGATAACCTTTCATCACCGCATTACCGCGCAGCATTATTTCGCCCTGCGTCGTGCCATCCATCGGGATTTGGTGCATATCTTTATCCATCACGGTTACCGCATCCATCATTGGCGAACCAACGCCCTGACGGGCCTTGATGGCCATCTGTTCATCCTCTGGCAGCGCGCCCCATGCAGCTTCGTTCCAATAACATTCGGTGACGTGGCCGTAGGTTTCGGTCAGCCCGTAAACGTGCATGACATGAAAACCTGTCGCCTCAATCTGGGTCAGTGTCGCCGGGGCCGGGGGTGCGCCGGCGGTCAGCACGTTTACGCGGTGGTCAAACGGCTGGCGGTCCGCGTCGGGGGCGTTGACGATCATGTTCAGCACAATAGGAGCGCCGCCGAAATGGGTGATTTTTTCAATGCTTACGGCGYCAAAGATCGCCTTGGCGGTGAYRTCSCGRCAGCAGATGATCGTGYCACCAACCAGCGGCATCATCCAAGTRTGGCACCAGCCATTGCAATGGAACAGCGGTACAATTGTCAGGTAACGCGGGTGCAGYACCATYTGCCAGCTWACCACCATGCCCATGGTTTGCAGATARGCGCCCCGGTGGTGGYAAACCACGCCCTTGGGTTGTCCGGTGGTGCCAGAGGTGTAATTTAACGCCAGGCTTTCCCATTCATCATCGGGCATCAGCCACTCAAATAGTGCGTCGCCTTYGATTAGTAAGGTCTCGTATTCGATGTGATTGCCAGACGCGGGGTATCCTGCGGCTTCGTCAGCTACTTCAATGATGGTTGGTGCGGCACCTTTCATCTTAGTGATGGCATCTTGGGCAAGGGGCAGGAACTGGCTGTCGACCAGCACCATTTTAGCACCACCATGGTCAAAAATATAAGCAACTGTATCGCTGTCCAGCCGGGTGTTGATCGTATTCAACACGCCGCCCATKGCCGGGAYGCCAAAATGCGCCTCKGCYTGMGSYGGGATGTTGGGCAGGATGGTTGCAACTACGTCGCCTGGGTTTATTCCCCTCATTGTCAGCGCMGACGCCAGTTTTGACACGCGGGCATGGTATTCACAGTAATTGCGGCGAATTTCGCCATACACCACCGCTTCATGATCTGGATAAACATACGCCGCACGGCGCAGGTGCGAGAGCGGCGTCAGCGGCACAAAATTTGCAGCGCATTTGTCTAACCCGGATTCGTCTGCCAGCCAGCCCATGATCTTCCTCCCGATTTATTTAGGCGAATATTGCGGGATCGGCGCGCATTTGCATAGGGGGTTTGTGGCCATCCACTCGCATCTGGTTTAGCGTCGCATCATGATTATTTCGCGCGGTCGCCGCTATATTTTTGTGCATATTCCCAAAACTGGCGGCACGTCACTGGCTCTGGCGCTGGAAGCACGCGCAATGAAGGATGACATCCTGATTGGTGACACACCCAAAGCGGTACGGCGGCGGGAGCGAGTGAAGGCGCTGCAAGGATCGGGCAAGCTGTGGAAACATTCCGGGTTGGCGGATATTGATGGGCTTGTGAGTGACACCGAGTTGGCTGAGTTCTTTGTGCTGACGCTGGTGCGCAACCCCTGGGATCGTATGGTGAGCTATTATCGCTGGCTGCAATTACAGGGCTTTGATCACCCGGCGGTAGGTCTTGCCAAATCATTGAAGTTTGGCGAATTTCTGCGTCATGAGCAAATTCAARGCTCTATTGGTGGTGCGCCATACGCGAGCTATGTGACCGACAGTGCCGGGGTTGAACGGTGTGAATTATTTGCAAGGATTGAGAATTTGCAGGATGATCTGGCCCCGTTTGAGGCCCACTTGGGATTTTCGCTGGATCAGATTGAACGGGTTAATACATCGCCCCGAAACCCCGATTATCGCGGCTACTATAGTGATGCTGAAGCCGATATCGTCGCGCGCATGTGCCACGACGATATCGCCAGATTTAGCTACAGCTTCTAGGCGGCCTTGTCGGCACTCTCACCAAAGCGACCATAAAAAGTTTCACCCTTTTCGGCCATTTCACGCAGCAATGCAGGCGTAGCGAACCGAGCCCCGTGGGTCTTAGTCAGCGCATCACAGATTTCAACCGCTTGCCCCGCACCCATCATATCCAGCCAKCTGAACGGCCCGCCCGACCAGGGCGCAAAGCCCCAACCCAGTATTGCGCCAACGTCACCCTCGCGGATGTCCATCAATACGCCGTCTTCCAGCGCGCGTACTGCCTCTAGTACTTGTGCAAATAACAGGCGGTGCTGCACGTCGGCAAGCTCTGGCTGAGCATCTGAATTCGGATATTTTTCGGCCAACCCGTCCCACATGCCGGTACGTTTCCCCTTGTCGTCATAGGCGTAGAACCCACTGGACGTTTTGCGCCCCAACCGGCCTTCGTCAGCCATCCAGAACAGCACGTCATCCACCGCGCCGTCGGGATAATCATCGCCCATGGCAGCCTTGGTTGCCTTGGCGATCTTCACGCCGAGATCAATCGATGTTTCATCAACCAGTTGCAGGGGGCCAAGTGGCATTCCCACCAGCCGGGCGGCGTTTTCTACCAGCACCGGTTCCACCCCTTCGGCAACCATGCGGATGCCTTCGTTGATGTAGGGAATGATGCAGCGATTGGCGAAGAAGAACCGTGCATCATTGACCACAATCGGCGTCTTGCGGATCTGGCGTACAAAATCAAGCGACTTGGCGACAGCCCGGTCACCGGTTTGTTTTCCCTTGATAATTTCCACCAGCAGCATCCTGTCAACGGGTGAAAAGAAATGGATGCCGATGTACCGTTCCGGGTCGTTTGATGCTTTTGCCAGCTCAGTTATTGGCAAGGTCGATGTGTTGGTGGCGAATATGCAATCCTTGCCGACAACCGCCTGAACTTTGGCGGTAACTTCGGCCTTGATCCCGACATCTTCAAACACCGCCTCAACAATCAGATCGCAGCCTTTCAGGGCATTATAATCCGTGGTGGCATTGATCCGCGCCAGCACCTGTTCCTTTTTCTCGGGCGTGACTTTCTTGCGCGAAATACCCTTATCCAGAATACTTTCAGCATAGGCTTTACCCTTGTCGGCGGCGTCCTGTTTCTGATCAATCAGCACCACCTCAATCCCGGCATTGGCCGAGACATACGCGATACCTGCGCCCATCATACCAGCGCCCAAAATGCCAACCTTTTTCACCGTTTGATCCGGTACGCCAGCGGGGCGTACAGCACCTTTTTCAAGTGCTCCCTTATTGATGAACAACGAGCGGATCATCGCTGCAGAAGACGGGTTCATCAGGACGTTGGTAAACCAGCGCGCTTCAATTCTCAGTGCGGTGTCAAACGGTACCAATGCACCTTCATAGATCGCCGAAAGCATCGCCTTGGCCGCCGGGTAAACCCCCATGGTCTGGCTGTGCACCATCGCACTTGCACCAACAAAAGTCATGAAGCCGGCCGGATGATACGGCGCGCCGCCGGGCATTTTGTAACCYTTGGCGTCCCAGGGTTTGATGATATCGGCGTCAGTGGCGTTCAGAACCCATTCGCGGGCCTTATYCAGCAGYTGATCAGCCGGTACGATTTCGTCAATGATTCCAGCGGCTTTGGCCGCCTTGGGATCAAGCATTTTWCCTTGYAACAACAGGGGTGAAGCCGCCATAGCCCCCATCATCCTAACCAGCCGTGTTGTGCCSCCTGCACCGGGRAAGATGCCAACTTTAATCTCGGGCAGACCGATTTTGGCCTTCGGGTTGTCGGCCACGAAACGACGGTGGCACGAAAGCGGGATTTCCAGACCAATTCCAAGCGCGGTGCCGGGCAGGGCAGCGGCTGTAGGTTTGCCGCCTTTTYTGGTTTTGAAATCCATGCCYGCCAGYTCRATCTTGCGCTCGAATGCGTGGAATTTCATGATCCCGTCAAACAATCCTCGCGCCGGATAATCACCGGCTGAATTCTTCATTTCAGCAATGACATTCAGGTCCATCCCGCCGGCAAAATCCGCCTTGCCAGATGTGATCACGATGCCCTTAACKGCGTCATCCGCATGGGCATCATCAATCAGCGCATCGAGCTGTTCCAGCCCCTCAAGCGACAGCACGTTCATCGATTTTCCGGGAACGTCCCAAGTAATTACGGCGACACCATCGGCGTCTTTGGTCATGGTGAAATCGGTCATGTCTTAGTTCCCTTTATGGGTCAAAAATGGCGAWACGAATTGCATATGATTGTTGAGAGCAYTAATTCCCCCGGAACCGGTTTTGGCCGGTACAAGGCTCAGATCAATTTTCGGCATCGGCATCGGCTTCCTCTTCGGGGTAGGGGGTGCCGTCTTTTTGGCTGAACACGCGGCCATCGTTATTGCGGACGTAGTGCAGATCAATATCTGGGTAGTGTACGGTTTCGCTAT
Organism: Marinosulfonomonas sp.; assembly: GCA_002732955.1. Taxonomy (GTDB): domain Bacteria; phylum Pseudomonadota; class Alphaproteobacteria; order Rhodobacterales; family Rhodobacteraceae; genus NVTR01. Next base: position 62,152 of record NVTR01000010.1, on the reverse strand, counting down.
CTGCCCGCGTGCCAACGATCAGCAGGAACGCCGGTTCATCTGAGCGGTTTATCAGGTGGTGGGCTGTTGGCTCACCTGCTTTCCAACCCGCAGCCTGGCCTTCGCTCAGGATAGTTTCGCTGTCATTTTCTACCAAGACTACTTTGCCAGTCAGCACATACAGAAACTCATCTTCGTTCTCGTGCCAATGGCGCTGCGAAGACATACCACCGGGCAGCAGTTTTTCGATGTTGACGCCAAATTGGGTCAGACCAATGCCGTCGCCAAGGGAAACTGCTTCGAACAGGTCGCAATCCTTATCGAAAGGTGCTGGATAGCTGATGCCATCAGAGCCCTTGTTTACCGGCAGGTCGCTAATGTTGATAACCGGCATTATACGCGCTCAATTATTGTCGCGGCACCCATGCCGGATGCGATGCAAAGTGTGGCCAGACCCAGTTCTTTGTCCGAGCGTTCCARTTCATCCAGCAATGTGCCGATGATCATTGCGCCGGTTGCGCCCAAAGGGTGGCCCATGGCGATGGAACCGCCGTTAACGTTGACCACGCTTTGGTCAACATCAAACGCCTGCATGAAACGCAGCACCACGGATGCGAAGGCTTCATTCACTTCAAACAGGTCGATGTCGCTGATATTCATGCCGTTATCGGCCATAATCTTATGGGTCACAGGCACAGGTCCGGTCAGCATGATGGTGGGATCAGTGCCGATTTTGGCCGTTGCACGAATGCGGGCGCGGGGTTTCAGATCATGGGCCTGACCAAATTCACGGCTGCCGATCAGAATTGCCGCCGCCCCATCAACGATGCCCGATGAATTGCCCGCGTGATGTATATGATTGATCTTTTCCAGATGCGGGTATTTCATGAAAGCGACCTTATCAAAGCCGGGCATGACTTCGCCCATTGCCTGAAATGCCGGGTTCAGAGCGCCAAGCGTCTGCATGTTGGTTCCGGGGCGCATGTATTCGTCAACGTCCAGAATGCTAAGTCCGTTCTGGTCCTTGATCTCGATAATTGATTTGGAAAACCGCTGGTCTTTCCAGGCGGCCTCGGCGCGGTCTTGCGATTGCACCGCCAGCGCGTCAGCGTCGTCGCGGGTAAAGCCATATTCGGTGGCGATGATGTCGGCCGAAATCCCTTGCGGGACAAAATAGGTTTTCATTGCAAGCGACGGATCAACGGCAATTGCTGCACCATCCGAGCCCATGGCGACCCGGCCCATCATTTCGACACCACCGGCGATATAGGCCTGACCTGCGCCACCCTTTATCTGGTTGGCGGCAATGTTCACAGCTTCCATACCAGAGGCACAAAAGCGGTTAATTGCCAGACCCGGGATGCTTTCGTCCAGATCCGATGCCAGAACCGCCGAGCGCGCCAGACACCCCCCCTGTTCGCCGACCTGGGTGACATTCCCCCAGATCACGTCCTCAACGGCGTGACCCGACAGGTTGTTGCGATTTTTAATCGCGTTCAGGATTTGTGCGGACAGGTTCACCGAAGTGATCTCATGCAAGCTGCCGTCTTTGCGGCCCTTACCACGTGGTGATCGGACGGCATCGTATATGTAGGCTTCAGTCATTTAAGGTCTCCTTCAGGCGCGATCTTTGGGCGAGCCGGGCATTAGGTCATAAGGGGCTTTCCAGCCGGGGGTCTCGGATATCCGGGTCAGCCAGGCGTCGATATTGGGCCAATCGGCGCGTTCAAACCCAAAGGGTTCCGGGTAGAACAGGTAGCCACAGCAGGAAATGTCGGCRGTGGTGATGCCGTCGCCCACCAGCCAGCTGCGCCCGGATAGAGCGTCGTCCAGTGTCTTATAAGCGGATTTCAGGCGGGATTGGGTAAAAGCAATTACTTCGGCGGGACGTTTATCTTCGGGYAGGAAATTCATCAGGAACCGGGTCATACCGGCGGGGGACGACATTTTGTGATTGTCCCAGAACTGCCAGCGCAGRATTTCSCGYCKCWYGGCSGCWSWKYKSCCGCYRAGYTTGCCGGWTTTGGACGAYACGTAATCCTGAATGACGCCGGATTGTGACAGGGTGATATCACCGTCAATCATCACCGGGACTTCGCCCATTGGATTGATCTCGCGAAATTCAGGGGTGCGGGTTTCGCCGTTGAAGAAGTCAACGAAAACCGGCTCCCATTCCAGTTCCGACAATTCAAGTGCCAGCGCCGCTTTGTAAGAATTGCCGCTTTCGCCCATGCAGTAAAGTTTAATAGTCATGTTGTTCTCCGTTGAAATGCGGCGGCGGGGGTTTTACCCCCGCACCCCCAAGGTATTTGGAAAAAGAAGAAGCGGCGCAGGTAAGGAAGTATTAAGTAKAATCGGATCAGTGTGGTTGCGCGGTACAGGCTGAGGAGCCGATGATCGCAAAAGGAGACGGCCCCGCGGCAATCCGTGTTTTGCACTGGTTGGCGCGGGGTTGCCTGATCGTTTCTTCTTYTCTTAAATACCTCCGCCGGAGGCATTCTGAGTTTACAAACCATTCTGCCTTTACCTTTTGCGCGCGTCTAGTTCCGAGTTAAATAATCGCAATTTTGCGGTCAGGTTTTCCTGATCAATCACACTGTTGAAATTTTCGAACAGGAACGACAAGGCTTCGCCTTCGTCCAGTCCGGCGTCAGCGGCAAAGCGCTTCAACTTGCGATAACCGTCTTCGGTCATAGCGCAGGGAAAGCGTCGTGTTAGTCGGAAACGTTTGGCCATCTAGTTCTCCCTCGGGGGTCCCCGAACCATCCCCGGTCCGGGGACTGTCCGTGAGTGGACCCTCCCTTAAAATGCGTCGGCTGCCAAGGCCATAACCGGGTCAGCCCCGGAAGTTATCCGGGCCAGGTGCATCCCCGTCGCTGGCAACTGGCGCGCCATGTAATAGCGGCCGGTTGCCAGTTTGGTCTCATAGAAATCCGTGTCCGACGCGCCGCCATCCAGTGCTTTCAGTGCCGAATTTCCCATCCGCGCCCACATCAGGCCCAGACAGACATGGCCGAACAAGTGCATGAAGTCGTAAGATCCGGCCAGCGCGTTGTTGGGGTTTTTTACGCCGTTTTGCATAAAGTACATTGCTGCGGCCTGCAAATCTTTGCTGGCGGCTTTCAGAGGCTCAAGAAAATCAGCCTTCAACGCCTCGTTGCCCTCATTATCCTTGATATAGCTTTTCACCATATCAAAGAACGCAATCACGTGTTTGCCGCCATCCTGTGCCAGTTTGCGGCCGACCAGATCCAGCGATTGCACGCCGTTAGCACCTTCATAAATCTGGGTGATCCGCGCATCACGGGCGAATTGCGACATGCCGTGTTCTTCGATATAGCCGTGGCCGCCAAAGATTTGCTGCGCCTGTATGGCCATTTCAAAACCTTTGTCAGTCAGGAAGCCTTTGATCACCGGCGTCATCAATGAAATCAGCCCTTCGGCGTCTTTGTCGTCAAGTTTGTGTGCCTGATCAATCAGCATCGCGCCCCAGAACGTAAACGCGCGGGCACCTTCGATAAACGATTTCTGGTCCATCAGGTTACGCCGGATATCGGCGTGTACGATCAGCGGGTCCGCCGGGCCGTCGGGGTTCTTCACCCCGGTCACATCGCGCCCCTGCAGGCGGTCATTGGCATAGATCACCGCGTTTTGGTATGCTGCTGACGCCTGTGCGTAGCCTTGCAGGCCGACACCGATGCGGGCTTCGTTCATCATGGTGAACATGGCGCGCATGCCTTTGTGTTCTTCGCCGAGCAGATAGCCGGTGGCGTCGTCATAGTTCATCACACAGGTGGAATTGCCGTGGATGCCCATCTTTTCTTCCAGCGCGCCGACCGACACGCCGTTGCGTGCGCCTAAGCTGCCGTCGTCCTTAACCAGAAACTTTGGCACGATGAACAGCGAAACACCTTTGATACCCTCCGGGCCGCCCGGAATTTTTGCCAGAACAAGGTGGATTATATTTTCAGACAGGTCGTGGTCCCCGGCTGAGATAAATATCTTCTGGCCGGAAACCCTGAATGAGCCATCATCCTGTGGCTCGGCCYTGGTGCGCATCAGGCCCAGATCGGTGCCACAATGGGGTTCGGTCAGGTTCATGGTGCCGGTCCAGACCCCCTCTACCATTTTGGCCAGATAGGTGGCTTTTTGCTGATCGGTGCCGTGGGCGTGGATCGCGGAATAAGCACCATGGGTCAGGCCCTGATACATGTTGAAGGCCATGTTGGCGGAAACAAATATTTCRCCCACGCCGGTCCCCAACAAATAGGGCATACCCTGACCGCCATATTCCGGGTCACAGTCGAGGCCCATCCAGCCACCAGCCTGCATTTGCTTATAGGCGTCCTTGAAACCGGTTGGCGTTGTCACCACCCCGTTTTCCAGTTTGCAGCTTTCGCGGTCCCCTACCGAGTTCAGGGGGGCGAGTACGTCAGACGCCAGTTTGCCGGCCTCTTCAAACACCGCCCCGGTGAARTCGGGTTCCAGTTCTTCGTAACCCGGTATGCCTGATCCAGTTATGTCCAAAACCTCGTGCAGCACGAATTGCATGTCTTTGGTGGGGGCTGAATATACGGGCATTTAATTATCCTTGGTTAATATCTAGGCGGCAGTTGATTGCGCTTGCGCGCTGAGCATCTGCTCGCCCAGTTCAAGTTGTTTTTTCAGTTCTGCTATCGTCTCAGCTAGTTCATTAAACTGCTGTTTCATCTCTTCCATGCGTTTAAGCCCCAGATCATATGCGCGCTGAACCTGTGTATGCCGCAGACTGGCCATATCATACAGGTCGAGAAGCTGGCGGATGTCTTCCAGTGGAAACCCAAATCGCTTACCGCGCAGGATCAGCTTAAGCCGGGCGCGGTCACGGTTTGTGAACAGTCGCTTCTGGCCATCACGGATTGGGTGCAATAGCTCTTTGGCTTCATAGAACCGAAGTGTCCTGGGTGTTACATTATAGGTGTCGCACATCACCCGTATGGTCATCAGGTCATCAGTCATTATTTACCCTCCTTTCGGCGCTTGTTGGTATGCTAGTGAGGGTTGATTGGGGCAGTCTACAAGTCTGCTTGACGTTTACGTAAGCGTAACGTGGCGTCACATGGCATTTTGGGACATTTTGCGCAAAGTTCCCTTAGGTAATGCGCAATTTAATATGGGGGAAAAGTCGCGAAAAAATGACGCTACTTTGAAAAACAAGGGGTTCAGGCGATATTTTTCGCGGTTTCGTCCTTGAGGCGTTCAAGCTCGGCGATGGTCCCATCCAGTTCATCACGTTGCTTTTTCAGCTCAACCAACTGGCGTTCGGCATTTTCCAGCCAGACCTCCATCTGGTTTTCGGCGCTGCCGGGTTCGTACATTTCCAACCACTGACGAATTTCTTCCAGCGAAAAGCCAAACCGGCGACCACGCATGATCAGTTTCATCCGGGCCAGTTCTCGCGCCGCGTAAAAGCGGCTACGGCCATCTTTTTCGGGCTTGAGCAGTTCGATATACTCATAATAACGCAACGTGCGCGGTGTTACGTCAAACTTGGCGCACATTTCTTTAAAATTCAGGCGGGCATCTGCCATCGCGATCTGTCTCCTGACCYGAGGTTAGCCAGATCGTGACCAAGGATCAATTCACATCCRGGAAATAACGGCCGGTTTTTAGTAGAATAGCTGCATCATCACCATCAATACTGCCAGGAAGATTACGGTCATGATCCCACCGGCGCGGAAAAAGTCCGCAACCTTATAGTGGCCCGGCCCCATGATTAGCGCGTTAACCTGATGGGTGGGCAGCAGAAATGAATTTGACGTGGCCAGTGCAACGGTCAGTGCAAATACAGCCGGATTTGCCCCGGCTTGCAGGGCAATAGATATCGCCAGCGGAACCAACAACACCGTTGCACCGACATTTGACATCACCAGTGTAAATGCTGTTGCCAGCACGGCGATGACCAGTTGCAATTGCCAAAGGGCGATGTCGCCAAGGGCGGTCAGGATCTGGTCAGCAATCCAGGCGGCCGCGCCGCTGGTTTCCACCGCGCGCCCCAAGGGGATCAGACTGGCCAGCAGAAACACGGTTTTCCAGCTGACGGCGGCGTAAGCCTCATCCGGTTCCAGCACTCCGCTTATGATAATACCAAGCGCGCCTACCAAAAGCGCCACCGATAACCGAAGGTCTGTCAGCAGTACCAGCCCCATAGCAATGGCAAAGAATACCAGCGCGTGGACGACTTTGTTGGTGCGGATCTCTTCATGGGGGTGTTCGCTGGTGACAACGATTTTGTAAGTGCTCTGGAAGCGCTCAAGGCTGCTCCAGTCGGCAAAAGTCAGAACTGTGTCGCCGGGGGCGAACTTTACACTGCGTACATCATGGCCTTCGCGGTACATTTTGCCGCTGCGGATTATCGCCAGCGTTGAAATACCATGCGCTGCCCGCAATCGCTGGGTACGTGCTGATTCCCCCACCAAAGTTGAGGTCGGCGAAATCACAATCTCAGCCAAGCCGGAATATGTCGGGGCCAGCAGTTCGGAAAACGCTTCCAGCTCATCCCTCAGGTCGAGCCCGAAGTGAAAGGAAAAGCTGACCACCGCGTCGCGCTCACCTATCATCGCCAGAACGTCGCCGGCGCGGACTTCCAGATCGGGGGCCAATCCGCCTGAGCCCATGCGCAGCTTGCGCCCGGACGTAACGGCCACAATGCGAATACCGTATTCGGTTTCAAAATCGTCCAGCTCATAGCCAATGAGCCGCGAGGTGGAAGGCACATAAGCCTCAGACATCACATAATCTATGCCATAGGTATGTTTGATGTAATCTTCGGTAGTTGCCCCATCCGATGCCATGTCTTTGCTTGTTGGCAGCAGAAACGGCCCAAGCAGGACGAAATACAAGATGCCAGACAGGATCAGGGCGATGCCAATCGGTGTTACGGCAAACAACCCAAATGTTTCCAATTGCTGATCCGCGGGCAGGGCTGCATTGGCATTGATAATCAGGTCATTCAACAGGATCAACGGGCTGGAACCCACCATCGTCAAAGTCCCACCAAGGATCGCACAAAACCCCATGGGCATCAGTAACCGGGACATAGGCACCTTTGATCGGGCCGAAATTCTTGCCACTACCGGCAGGAACAATGCCGCGGCACCGACATTTTGCATGAAGCCCGAAATCACCCCTACAGTGCCGGATATCATCGGCACGATCCGCTTTTCCGTGGTGCCGCCGATTTTCAGCATTTTGCGTGCGACGATGTTCATGATCCCGGTCTTATCCAGACCTGCTCCGATGATCATCACGGCGATAATCGAAATAACTGCGTTCGACGAAAACCCGTCAAACAAGAGRTTAATATCCACCARCCCTTCGGTCAGACCCATGAACGGCGCCAGGATCGATGAAAGGCCAAGCATGACCATTATAGTAAGGGCGGCTATATCAATGGGAATAATTTCAAACGAAAACAGAAACACTGTCAGCAGCAGCAATGACAAAACCCAGGCGATTTCAGTAGAAGGGGCGACGCTGGTTAGCCCCAGACCAATTAAAAGAAAAATGACGGCAGCAGCGCCGACAACAATCATCCGTTTATTCTGCAAACTAGTGCCCCTTTGGTCTTGCCTTGGGGGAAGGTTAGCGGGTTTTTTGAAAAATACCAGAAAAGCCACTGGTCGGGGGAACGCGGAATATCAGGCATCTCGCCAGATTAGACCTTGCAGAGGTTTGGGTGAGCGCCAATAACTTGTGGACGAATTTGTCGGATTGGAACCGCCGTGGATGACCGTCAGCTAAAGATTGGCCGCATGTTTATTGAGGCTCTGCCCCATGCCCGCGCGCTGGGGATGGAACTGGTTGAATACGGGGAGGGGGTGGCTGAGATCAGGCTGCCTTACGACGAAAATCTGATCGGTGACCCGGAAACCGGGGTGATCCATGGTGGCGCGGTGTCAGCGCTGATGGATACCTGTGCGGGCGCGGCTGTTATGAGCCACCCATCAGGTTCTCTTACGACAGCGACACTTGATCTGCGGATAGATTATATGCGTCCTGCAACACCGGGGCAGGCGATCGTAGCGCGGGCGGAATGTTATCACGTGACCAAATCGGTGGCGTTTGTTCGCGCCAGTGCGATGGATGATGACCGCGACAGGCCGGTTGCAGCGGCGACAGGCGCTTTTACTGTGGAGCGCAATAAATGAGCCGCAAACGTCCCGAACCGGTACAGGTTGTYAAACAACGCCGTGACGGCGCGCTGAAAGCACTGGTGGAAGGCGTTCCCTATATTCAGTTCCTCGGCATTGAATTTGCCCGACGCGGCGATGAGCTAACGGCGACGATGCCGTTCGCCGAAATGCTGATTGGCAACCCGATGTTGCCCGCCTTGCATGGCGGAGCGACGGCGGCGTTTTTGGAAGTTACAGCAATTATTGAGSTGAGCTGGACCATGTTATGGGACGATATCGAAGCCGGGCGGATTAATCYGCTGGCGGTGGATCGAACTCATTTGCCACGGTTGCCGAAAACCATAGATTTCACCGTGGATTATCTGCGCACCGGTTTGCCGCGTGATGCTTATGCACGTGCAAGGGTAAACCGTTCTGGTCGGCGTTATGCCAGCGTACATGTGGAGGGCTGGCAGGATCATCAAAGCCGCCCATTTGCCCAGGCCACCGGACATTTCCTGATGCCCACGCGGGATGGCTGAAACCGCCCCGATTACCCATAGCCGGGTTCTGAAAATCGCGGTGCCGATTGTGCTCTCCAATGTGACAGTGCCGATACTGGGGGCGGTGGATACTGGCGTTGTCGGCCAGTTGGGGCTGGCGGCCCCGATTGGTGCTGTCGGTATTGGCGCGGTTATACTGGCGGTGATTTACGGTGTGCTGAGCTTTCTGCGCATGGGCACTACAGGGCTGGTGGCGCAGGCGCGTGGTGCCGGGGACGAAGCCGAAACCGGSGCYTTGCTGATGCGCGCATTGCTGTTGGGCGCGACAATGGGTGCGGTTTTTGTGGTGGCGCAAGTGGGTTTGTTTCACGCCGCGTTCCTGATGGCCCCGGCCTCGCCCGAAGTGGAGCAGCTGGCGCAGGATTATCTGGCAATCCGCATCTGGGGCGCGCCGGCGACGATATCGCTTTACGCGGTCACCGGCTGGCTGATCGCGACCGAGCGCACCCGTGGGATATTGCTGCTGCAACTCTGGATGAACGGGCTGAATATCGGGCTGGATATCTGGTTTGTGCTGGGGCTGGGTTGGGGTGTTGAAGGGGTGGCCGTTGCCACCCTGATCGCGGAGTGGAGCGGGCTGGTGCTGGGCCTTTGGCTGTGTCGCGCGGCGTTTGCGGGGGATCGCTGGCATGACTGGGCGCGGATATTTGACCGGGTCAAGGTCAGGCGGATGATGTCGGTGAACGGCGATATTATGGTGCGCTCAGTTATTCTGCACCTCAGCTTCRCCGCATTTCTGTTTTTGGGCGCGCAGTTTGGCGATGTAACACTGGCAGCCAATCAGGTGATCCTGCAGTTTCTGGAAATCATGGCCTTTGGGCTGGACGGCTTTGCCTTTGCCGCCGAGGCGCTGGTGGGTGGTGCAATGGGCGCAGGCAACCGTGGCGCGCTGCGCCGCGCGGCGGTTATTTCTGCACAATGGGGTGTTGGGATGGCGATACCAATGGCGCTGTTTTTCTGGCTGGCGGGGCCATGGCTGATTGATCTGATGAGCACTTCAGAAGTGGTACGCGCCGAGGCGCGGATATATCTGCCCTGGGTGGTGGCGGCCCCGCTTATTGGCATTGGGTCGTGGATGCTGGACGGTATTTATATTGGCGCAACCCGTTCGCGTGAGATGCGCAATGCGATGATTGTGTCAGGGCTGGTTTATCTGGTGGCGCTGTATTTTCTGGTGCCAGCGTATGAGAACCACGGGCTGTGGCTGGCGTTGATGGTGTTGAATGTGATGCGCGCGGTGACATTGGGCTTGGGGTATCCGGCGCTCGAGGCCTCGGTGAAACAAAACTTTTCTCAAAAGTTTTAGCGAAGAATTTTTTGAAAATTCTTGGCGCTTATAGCCAATTATCTGTTTCAAHGCCGACGDCGTCGCTGACATTGGCATAGCCGTCTTTTGCTAACAGTTCATCYAAACCATGGGCAATATCAGCTGCCAGTGAAATGCCYTGATAAACCATCGCCGTGTAAAGCTGCACCGCGTTGGCGCCGGCTTTGATCTTATCGTAAGCGTCCTGCGCATTTGATATGCCGCCCACCCCGATCAGGGGCAGGGTTCCGTCAGTCAGCTTTGCAAGTTTTGCCAGAATGCGGGTGGAGCGTTCAAATAGTGGCGCGCCTGAGAGGCCGCCGATTTGTGACTTGTGTGGACTTTTCAGGCCCTCGCGCGACAGGGTGGTGTTAGTGGCGATGATAGCGTCAACCTTGGCATTAGTAGCCACTTCGACGATGTYAGCCAGTTCACCGTCACTCAGGTCCGGGGAGATTTTCAAAAATACCGGKATTGGGCGCGGCAGGTCATTGCGAACCTYGATCACGTTGTCCAGCAGCGCGCTKAGTGCGTCTTTGCCYTGCARATCGCGTAGACYTTCGGTGTTGGGGGAAGAAACATTCACCGCCGCGAAATCAACGTAAGCGCCGCAGGTTTCCAGAACTTCGGCAAAATCGGCGGCGCGATCCTGGCTGTCTTTGTTTGCCCCAAGATTCAACCCGATTGGGATGATGTCGGGGTGATGCATCAGCCGGTCGGCAATTCTGTCCATGCCATCATTGTTAAAGCCAAAGCGGTTTATAGCGGCGCGATCTTCGGTAAGCCGAAACAGGCGGGGTTTCTCATTGCCGGGTTGTGGGCGTGGGGTGGCGGCACCGACCTCRATAAAGCCAAAACCGGCGCGGGATAGCGGAGCGATGGCGGTGGCGTTTTTGTCGAAACCTGCAGCCAGGCCGATAGGGTTGGGCAGTGTTAGCCCTGCCAGTTTGGTTGCCAGACGAGGCGACGTAACCGGGCCGGGTAGCGGGGCAAGGCCAGTTCGCAGAGCGCGCAGTGCCAGAATGTGGGCGGTTTCGGGGTTGAACCGACGTAAAAGAGCAAGGCCGGACTTTTCAACAAGGCTCATGTAACGCCTTCGGGAAAGATATGGCCCTTGGGGCCGAGTGGCAGATCGGTTTGCCACATCACGTCTTCCTGCCTGAGTGAGCGGTAGAGATGGGGAAATAGCGCGCCACCTCTTGAGGGYTCCCATTTCAGGTATTTRCCGAAATCTTCCGAATCCAGAACCAGTAATTTCAAACCCTCAACCCCGGCGAAATATTTTTCGCAGGTTTCCACAACCTGAGCGCCGGTGGAAAAGTGGATATAGCCATCCGACAGATCGACAGGGGCACCACGGGTYTTGCCGCTGGCGTTAAATTCGRCCCATTCKGGGCCACGAAATATCTTATAGATCAACATGTGCTTGGTGATGCCTGCGCGGGCAGGCGTGGTCAATGGGTTGCACCTGCATTTAGCGGTGAAATACCGGTGCAGGGCTTTGACTCTCATTGCAAAAAGCAGCAAACATGGGCGATCAACAGCCAGAGGGGACTATTCTATGAACCGCCTAACTTTGAAAATTGCCGCCGTGCTATTAGGCAGCGGCTTACTTGCTGCACCCGCCATTGCTCAGGACGCAGAGAATATCAAACTGACCATTCTGGGCGTCGGGGATGTTTATAACTTTTCCGACAGTAAAGGCCGCGGCGGCTTTGCCCGCCTGAACGCCGTTGCGCGCGCCGAGCGTGCCAACAATCCGAATATGCTTTATGTTTTTGATGGCGATATGCTGTCTCCGTCAGTTCTGTCGGGCTTTGACAAGGGCCAGAACACCATTGATCTGACCAATCTGGTGCCGTTCGACATCGCTGTTCCGGGCAACCATGAATTTGACTTTGGGGTTGATAACTTCCTCGAAAAGATGGCCGCATCTAATTATCCGTGGGCCGCAATCAACATTACAAATGGTGATGGTTCACCCGTTGAAGGGCTTGGCGGCGTGATGTTCAAGGAATTTGGCAGCCTGAAAGTGGCGCTTATTCCTGTGGCTCAGGACACGACGCCGACGGTGACCAGTTCGGAAGACCTGCTATTTCAGGACACGGTCGACTCGGCTATTGCCGCCGCCGCCGCCGCCCGTGATGAGGGCGCGGAGTTCATCATCGCAGTTGTGCAGACTGATCAGTCAAATGACCGCGAGTTGATCTCAAGTGGGGCGTTTGATGTGATCATGTCGGGTGACGACCATTCCTATGCTACGTCCTATGACGGGCGCACGGCTTATGTCGAAACTTCGATAGACGGTCGTTTCCTGTCGCCGGTTGATATCAACATCTCGATCACTGAAAAAGACGGCAAGCGTAAAGTACGCTGGACGCCAATGTTCCGCTTTATCGATACAGCAGATGTGACACCTGATCCTGAATCTCAGAAACTGGTTGATGCGTTTCAGGCGCAACTTGACGACAGCCTGAATGTTGAGATCGGTACGACCGCAGGGGCACTTGATTCGCGCCGTAATGTTGTACGCGGCGAAGAAAGCGCGATGGGTAACCTGATTGCCGATGCGTTGCGCGATTCAACTGGCGCTGACGTRGCTATCGCCAATGGTGGCGGTATCCGGGCTGATCGCACATATGATGCCGGCACTATGTTGACGCGCAAAGACATCATGTCTGAGCTGCCATTTGGTAATTCAACGGTTGTGACCGAGTTGACGGGCGCGCAGATTCTGGCAGCCATCGAAAAYGGTGTCAGCCARGTTGAAAAAGGTGCAGGTCGTTTTCCGCAGGTGTCTGGCATGTCTTATGTCTATGATCCAAGCGCACCGGCTGGTTCGCGTGTCGCAAGCCTGATGGTTGGTGATTCCGAGATTGACCAGAACGCAGTCTACAGTCTGGCAACCAACGACTACATCCTTGGTGGTGGCGACGGTTACAGCTCACTTGGTGGCGGCAACGTGCTGGTTAATGCTGGTGACGGCAACCTGATGGCCAATGACGTGATTGATTATATCATCAAGTCGGGCGGTGTTTCAGCAGCTGTTGAAGGCCGGATCAAGAAGGTCGGSGAATAATCTGACAGGGACGGGCCRAACRGGCCGTCACGACAATACTCAAGGCCGTCCCATGCGGGGGCGGCCTTTCGGGTTTTAGGTTCCGCTGTGATTGGCTAGGGTGCCCTGTATGTGCGGAAGACTTGCAGTTACGGTTCCGAGCGAGGCGATGGCGCAGCTATTTGAGGCATCACCGGCCAACAATCTGCCGCATGTGCCAAATTTCAATGTCTGTCCGACAGATCAGATACATGTTGTGCGCGCCGGTGATGACACCCGCGCATTGGTGGCGATGCGCTGGGGGTTYGTKCCRCGYTGGTACAAGGAACTGAAYGGCGGRCCGTTACTGATCAATGCGCGCGCCGAAACCATCGCTGAAAAACCGGCATTCCGGGATGCCTGCCGGGCGCGGCGTTGTCTGATCCCGGCCAGTGGGTTCTATGAATGGACCAAGGATGAAGARGGTAWRCGCTTYCCRTGGTAYATCACCCGCGYSGATGGCRGMCCGATTGTRSTGGCYGGYATMTGGCAGGAATGGGAGCATGARGRYGYGCGYATWTCGACCTGCGCSGTGGTTACCACGGGCGCGAATAATGCGATGTCTGCGATCCATCACCGGATGCCGGTTTTGGTGGCTGCGGACGATTTTGCGCTGTGGCTGGGTGAGTCTGGTAAAGGGGCAGCACGGTTGATGAAGGCAGCGCCGGAGGATGAATTACAGTTCCACCGGGTGGACCGGGCAGTAAATTCCAACCGGGCCAGTGGGCCTGAATTGATTGAGCCGTTTGAGGAAGACTAAAGTACTGCCTTGAAAGCCTGATCCAGCTTTGCAACAATCTCATCAATATGGTCATCGTTCAGGATAAACGGTGGTGCCAGCAGGATGTGGTCGCCGCGTTGCCCGTCAATGGTGCCACCCATGGGGTAGCATACCAGACCGGCCTCAAAGGYGGCGCGTTTTAGGGCTTTGTGAATGGCGCGCTCGGGGTCAAAGGGTGCTTTGGTTTCGCGGTCCTCGACGAGTTCAATGCCCCGAAACAGCCCGCGCCCKCGGATGTCGCCGATATGGGGGTGCTGGCCAAAGGCGGCTTCCAGCGCGCTTTGCAGCTTTTCCCCCATCTCACGTACCCTTGGCATCATCGCCGGGTCCGTCAGCTTCGTGACCACCGCAAGTGCKGCSGCACAGGCCACTGGATGTCCCAGATAGGTATGCCCGTGCTGGAAAAACCCGGAACCATTTTCAATCGCCCCGTAAATATCTGCTGAACACAGCATCGCACCAATCGGCTGATACCCGGCGCCCAGCCCCTTGGCGATGGCGGTGATATCCGGGATAACGTCGTCCTGCTCGCAGGCGAACAGCGTACCGGTACGGCCSATGCCGCACATGACCTCATCCAATATCAGCAACACGCCATACTGGTCGCAAATTTCACGGATGCGCTGGAAATAACCCGGYGCTGGCGGCACTGCACCCAGGGTTGCCCCGACCACCGGTTCCGCCACAAACGCCATGACGTTATCCGGGCCAAGGCGCAAAATCTCAGTCTCCAGCTCATTTGCCACCCGCAGCCCGTAAGTTCGCGCATCTTCGCCGGGTAACTGGTCACGGTATTCATAACTTGGTGCGATATGCGAAGTTTCGACCATCAACGGCGAAAACGGTTCACGCCGCCACATATTGCCGCCKGTTGCCAAMGCACCAAGGGTATWGCCRTGRTAGCTTTGRCGGCGCGCGATCACCCGGTGRCGGGTWGGCTGGTCAATTTCCAGAAAATACTGCCGGGCCAGTTTCAACGCCGATTCCATCGCCTCGGAGCCGCCGGACACCAGATAAACCCGGTCAATATTCCCTGGTGCGTGTTTGATCAGCAGGTCGGCTAACGCTTCGGCCGGTTCAGACGTGAAAAACCCGGTATGGGCAAAGGCCAGCACATCSAGTTGYGCTTTGGTGGCTGCAATTACATCCCYGTYACCATGCCCMARACACGAYACAGCCGCMCCACCTGAGCCATCGAAATACTGCTTTCCGTTCGTATCATACAGGTAAACGCCTTCACCGCGCATTGCGGTAGGGGGCTGGACTTTGGTGTGTCTTGGAAAAACGTGTGACATCGGGTGTTTCCTAATTCGTTCCAACAGGYAGCGGGCGCTGCTCGGCGATGGTTTCCATGGCGAAATTTGAGGTCACAGAGTCCAGCTCCACCCCCTCGATCAAGCGTCGATACACAGCGTCATAGCTTTTCATATCCTGTGTCACCACTTTTAACAGATAATCGTAGTCCCCGCCGATCCGGAAGAAATCAATGACCTCGGGGATGTCGCATACATGGCGGCGAAACATTTCCAGCCACTCACCTGAATGGTTGCGGGTTTTGACCATCACAAACACCACCAGCCCAAGCCCCAGCTTTTCCCGGTCCAGTCGCACGGTTTGCCCAAGAATGATACCGTCACGTTTCAGCCCCTTCAGCCTGTTCCAGCAGGCGTTKGGYGAMAGGTTGACCTGCTCTGCCAGTTCACGCTGCGAAATCGCGCCGTCGCGCTGGAGAATTTGCAGAATTCGACGGTTAAATTGATCGATGATGCCTATCATTACTCGAATATTTACCCCGGATAAYTGCAATATGGATGTGAAATTTGGGGAAAAATTCCCATAAGTCAATGTATAATATCGACAACCCAAGGAATCCATCTAACAAAGGACCAATCCCATGCCGTTGAATGCTTTTTGCAAATCCCTAGAAAGTGATGATGTTGTTGCTGACCTGCGGGCGGGCCTGATTGGCGAAGGGGCGCAGTTCGAAACAGCATTCGGCCCCCAGACATTGACCTACGCCGATTACACTGCATCCGGGCGGGCACTGAAGCAGGTGGAAGATTTTGTCACCAACCATGTCCTGCCGTTCTACGCAAACAGCCACACAGAATCCTCATTCGTTGGGGCCTACACTTCACGGCTTCGCGAAAGTGCCCGCGCTGTTATTGCAGCGGAGTTGAACGCCGGGCCGGACTGTGCGGTAATATTTTCGGGCTCTGGTGCGACATCTGCGGTTAACCGACTGGTGGCGCTTAGTGGTATCGCGGAGATTGCCAAGACCGGGCGACCAACKGTGTTTATTGGTCCATACGAGCACCATTCAAACATCCTGCCGTGGCGTGAAAGCGGTGCGGAAGTTGTCGAAATTGATGAAGCGCCGGAAGGCGGCCCGGATCTGAYGATGCTGGAAACCGAACTAAAGGCCCGCGCCAACAGCCCGCTGTTGATCGGGTCGTTTTCGGCTGCATCCAATGTTTCAGGCATTCTCACCGATGCAGATGCGGTCACGRCACTGCTGAAACGCTACGGCGCGCTGGCGTTCTGGGATTACGCGGGCGGCGCGCCCTATATCCCGATCGACATGAACCCCGGCGAGGGGCTGGAAAAAGACGCGATATTCTTGTCGCCGCATAAATATCCCGGCGGYCCCGGTGCGTCTGGCCTGTTGATCGTGCGTAAATCTGCRATCCGTTCCGCCCGCCCGACATGGCCCGGCGGTGGYTCGGTTTCCTATGTCTCGCCATGGGACCACAGCTATCTGGATAGTGTGRCCGAGCGYGAAGAGGCYGGCACYCCGAACCTGATYGGYGATATCCGCGCAGCGCTGGTGTTTATCGTCAAAGCKGCYATCGGGCAGGAATTCATCACCAAACGCGAACATGAGGTCGGCGAACGCGCGCTTGCGGTTTGGCGTAAAAACCCAAACCTGCAATTGCTTGGCACCGATAAACCCAAYCGTTTRCCKATCTTYTCMTTCGCCATCCGTGACGGGCAGGGCGGCCATGTCCACCATCAACTGTTCACCAGAATGCTGTCTGACATGACCGGTGTTCAGGCCCGTGGTGGTTGTGTTTGTGCTGGTCCCTATGGCCACCGTCTGCTGCATGTAGGGCGTGAGCAATCCGAGAAAATCCGCGACGCGGTGCTGGCCGGGCAAGAGGTTGATAAACCCGGTTGGGTGCGGCTRAATTTCAGCTATCTGATGGATGACGCGACCGTCGCGCGGATTATCGAMAGTGTCGACATGTTAGCAGGTGAGGCGAGCGATCTGGCGTGCCATTATCAGTGTGACGTGGCGACCGCCCACTTCAGCGCGCAAAAAGTGGCGTGAGGCATCAGGTTCGTTAACCCAGCTTCCCGTATTCCATAATCCCCGCCTTGACCTTGAAACCTGCCCCGGTTAGTCAGGCCACGCTGTTGCGGGTATGGTGAAATGGTATCATACGAGTTTTCCAAACTTAAGGTGCGGGTTCGATTCCCGCTACCCGCTCCAGCCTGATTTCTCCCCGGACACAACGCCTTCTTGAAGCCCGCGCCCTGCGAAGCTATGAGAATGCGAAGCAAAGGGATCATTGATGGCTGCCACCGATATTCAGCGCGTGGAAGAACGCGAAAAATCTAAAAAAATTGGCGCCGTGACTGGCCTCTGGCCGTTCGTGCTACCTTACAAAGGCATCATGGCACTTGCGTTGGCCGCACTGGTCCTGACGGCTGCTATTTCGCTGATCCTGCCTATAGCCGTGCGTCGGGTGGTCGACGGTTTCAACGCCTCAAACGGGGCCATTCTGGACAGTTATTTCACCGCTGCTTTGGCGATTGCCGGGCTTTTGGCCGTCGGTACGGGGTTGCGATATTATCTGGTGACCCGGTTGGGCGAACGCGTAGTCGCCGATATCCGCAAGGCGGTGTTTGAGCGGATGATCGGGATGAGCCCGGCATTTTATGAGCGTATAATGACCGGCGAAGTCCTTAGCCGGATCACCACCGACACCACGTTGATCCTGTCTGTCATCAGTTCTTCGGTATCCATAGCGTTGCGWAATTTTCTGGTATTCCTCGGCGGTATGGTGTTGATGCTGTTCACCTCGGCGAAACTTTCCATGCTKGTTYTGCTGATCGTTCCGGCCGTTATCGTGCCGATCATCGTGCTGGGGCGTCGCCTGCGGGTGCTTAGCCGTGAAAATCAGGATTGGATTGCAGCGTCCAGCGGCAGCGCGTCCGAGGCTTTGTTATCAGTACAAACCGTRCAGGCATTTTCCCATGAATCTGCCACCAGCAAAGATTTTTCCGACGTCACCGAGCGCAGCTTTGACGCCGCCCGAAAACGCATCGGCACCCGCGCGGTGATGACTGTGATCGTGATCGCGCTGATATTCAGCGGCGTTATTGGCGTGCTTTGGATAGGTGCGCGCGACGTGCGCGAAGGCGCGATGAGCGTCGGCGAACTGGTGCAGTTCCTGATTTATGCGATCATGGTGGCGGGATCCGTCGCGGCCCTGTCGGAAATCTGGGGCGAGCTGCAACGCGCTGCAGGCGCAACCGAGCGGCTGGTTGAGCTGCTGAATTCAAAAGACAGCGTTGGCGACCCGGTGAATGCGMAGACAGTGCAGCATCCCGCACCCGGTGAAATTAWATTTSACAACGTCACCTTTCACTATCCGGCGCGCCCTAATATCGCYGCACTTGAGGGCGTCAGCCTGACTGTAAAACCGGGTGAAACCGTGGCGCTGGTCGGCCCGTCGGGGGCAGGAAAATCGACCATTATTCARCTACTTTTACGGTTCTATGATCCTGAATCCGGCCAGATTACAATCGACGGAGTGGCCCTGCCAGACATGGAACGTACTGAATTCAGACGTGAAATTGCACTGGTGCCGCAGGATCCGGTAATCTTTGCTGCCTCGGCGCGTGACAACATCCGCTTTGGCCGACCCGACGCCAGCGACGCTGAAATCGAACAAGCCGCCCGCGCTGCTGCTGCACACGAATTCCTTTCCGCTTTGCCCGACGGCTATGACACCTATGTAGGTGAGCGTGGTGTGATGTTGTCAGGTGGGCAAAAGCAACGTATCGCTATTGCCCGCGCCGTTTTACGCGACGCACCGATMCTGTTGCTGGACGAAGCYACWTCTGCRCTKGAYGCSGAAAACGAACTGGCGGTTCAGAAAGCCGTGGAAGCCATGTCAGCCGACCGCACCACCCTGATCGTTGCGCATCGATTGGCCACGGTGAAAAAGGCTGACCGTATCGTGGTATTCGATGAAGGTCGCATCGTGGCCGAGGGSGACCACGAAACGCTGGTCGCGCAGGACGGGTTATACGCCCGCCTTGCCCGACTGCAATTCACTGCCGGGTTCGACGAAGCCTGACCACATTCGTATCATTTCACACAATTACTTGCAGTAAGCCCCGTTTCCTTCCATCCTGACTCCCAGATAAWATAAAAAYCCGAAAACGGGTTCAGGGGAGGAATATGTGATGGCGAGATGGGGAAATGTTGCGGATCGGGACGCGATAGAAAATGAAATGCCATGGGARGACCGCGGCGTTGCCACGACAATTTATCAGTTTCTGTCTGACACGGCCGATAAACACGGCGAGCGCAACGGCATAACCTTTCAGCTTATGTCAGACCCCGGTGCCAAGGCTGAAACCCTGACCTGGCGGGATTTCCATGAAAAAGTCACCCAGGCGGCAAACATGTTTCGCGGCCTCGGGATCGGTGAGACCGACGCCGTCGCCTTTATCCTGCCAAACTGTAATGAAACCGCGATTACCCTGATCGGTGGCGCGGTGGCCGGGATCGTTAATCCGGTCAATCCACTGCTGGATGCAGAGCAAATCGGCTCTTTATTGCGTGAAACAGGGGCCAAAGTTGTGGTTACTCTGAAATCTTTTCCCAAGACTGACGTGGCGCAAAAGGTGGCGCAGGCGCTGGCCCTTGCCCCCAATGTTAAAACCGTACTGGAAGTAGATCTGCTGCGCTATATGACGCCACCAAAGTCTTGGATTGTGCCCTTGGTTCGGCCCAAATACACGCTTACCCACGACGCCAAGGTGCTTAGTTTTAATACCGAACTTAACAAACAATCCAAGACTCTGGATTTCCCGGATAGTAAGGGAGACCGCGTAGCAGCCTATTTCCACACCGGTGGCACGACAGGTATGCCAAAGGTAGCGCAGCACAAGTATTCCGGCCTGATTTACAACGGCTGGTTGGGGCACAAGATCCTGTTCAAGGAAACTGACAACATTATCTGCCCGCTGCCCCTGTTCCATGTTTTTGCCAGCCATGTGATCCTGATGGCGATGATCGCTTCCGGGGCGCATGTGGTTTTCCCGACCCCGGCCGGGTATCGAGGTGACGGGGTGTTTGATAATTTCTGGAAGCTGATCGAACGCTGGAATGTTTCATTCATGATCACCGTACCTACGGCTATTTCTGCGCTGATGCAGCGTCCGGTTGATGCGGATATTTCCAGCCTTAAATTAGCGTTCTCTGGCTCTTCCCCRCTRCCGGTCGAGCTGTTCAAACGGTTTGAAAAATCCTGTGGTGTGACGATTATCGAAGGTTATGGGCTAACCGAGGCTACCTGTCTGGTATCAATAAACCCGATTGAAGGTGAGCCAAAAATCGGCTCGGTCGGTATTCCTTTTCCCTATTGTAACGTGCGTATTCTGAACTGTGACGCTGAGGGAAAGGTGATAGATGAATGCGCCACTGACGTGGTTGGCGAAATCTGCGTCTCAAATCCCGGTGTGTTTTCCGGTCATACCTATACCGAGCCTTCCAAAAATGACGGGCTTTTTGCCGATACTGATTTTCTGCGTACGGGTGATCTGGGGCGAATAGATCCGGATGGGTTCCTGTGGATCACCGGTCGGGCGAAAGACCTGATAATACGGGGTGGTCACAATATTGATCCGGCCGAAATAGAAGAGGCTTTGTCGGGACATGAGGCCGTTGCGCTTGTTGGTGCAATCGGTCAGCCCGACAGCTTTGCGGGTGAATTGCCCTGTGCATATGTTGAGCTTGTTGACGGCGCTGAAGTCAGTGTTGAAGAACTGATGGCCCATGCGGTCGATAATATTCATGAACGCGCCGCCTATCCTAAATACCTGGAAATAGTCCCTGAACTGGCAAAAACCGCCGTAGGCAAGATTTTGAAGAATGAGTTAAGGAAAAAGGCTATTTCCCGGGTTTACAACGCCGCATTGAAAGAAGCGGGGTTTGCTGCTGAAGTGAGAGAAGTTGTTGAGGATAAGAAACGCGGTCTTGTAGCCCGTCTTGTCAAAACCGGTGACGTGGACGAAGAAAAAATGGACCATGTTCTGGGCGAATTCACACGGCCATGGGAATGGGCATCTTAAGGTTGAAAGAAACTCTGTTGAATTTGAACTGATTTGCAACCTTCGCCAGCAATTCTGTTAATACTTTCTAAGTAATAGAAGTGCTATTTTCTTTATGTTTATGGCGTTTCTGTGGTGTTCGCCTTTTGGATGCTACTGAATTGCCAAACTGCTGCCACATTCAACTGGTGGGGTAGTGGAGCAATGAAGGAAACAGAGCATGGTGATTTTGTTTATCGTGGTGGGGGCTCTCTTTGGCGCGGCAGCGGCGGGCCTTGTTCTATGGCTCGGTGGTTCGATTTTACTGGCGGTGCTGTGCTACTCGGTGTTTGKAACACTTGGCGCGTTAGGTGTCGTTTTCGCGATATACTATGCCAGTGAATCCAKGGAAGAAARCGAGCGGTGGCAAGAGGCCCCGAAATCCAACGACCCTATTTCGGCCTGAACACCTGCTTTTAGGTTCTGCTACTCGTCATGGCGCATTCTTTGGCTTATTGTGGCTATGTGACACACGAAACATTTTCATATTTCCCCCTGCGTAAACGTCGCGCACATGAAGTTTGCGGCCCCGGGGCTTTGGGTTTTGCCTGCGCATTGGGCGCTAATTTCAATGGTCCGGTTTTGTGGATCAGTGAAAGCTGGGTTGCRGATCGTATTAACCCAGATGGAATCAACGGCTTTTTTGATCCGCATAAGCTGCTTCTTGTCAGAGTAGCGGATCAGACTGATATGTTGGCGGTCGCTGAGGAAGCCCTGCGTTCSSGYTCTGTCTTGYTTGTTGTCATGGAAYTGAGCAARCCAMTGRGTTTRACYKCYGGGCGAAGGTTGCAACTGGCAGCGGAAACCGGAAAAACAATGGCCTTATCCATTRTTCCAGAGGGGATGGGCAGCAATGCGGCCGAAACCCGTTGGTATTGCACACCACTTTTTGATCCTGAGGACTCGACTCTGCARCGKTGGRAACTTATTAAGAACAAATCAGGAACATTAGGTATGTGGGATGTGAGATGGGATGCAGAAACGCGTCGTGTCATTGTGGTTTCCAAGGCTGCCCAGCGACCGGGTTCTGCGCGCACGCCCGATTGACGCGCCTTTTGCGCTGACCCTGCATCAGAAGAACACGAACCGCTTATATTGTCTGAACCAGCAAGCTGAGCAGCATGGGCTGCATCGCGGCATGGGTTATTCGGATGCACGTGCTTTTTGCCTTGATCTGCAAAGTTATCCTGCGGACCTGAAGGCGGACCAGCGATTTCTGCATGTGCTGGCGAGATGGGCCAAACGCTACTGTCCCTGGGTCGGGCTGGACAGGACGGATGGCTTGTTGATGAATATCACCGGGTCAGCGCATCTGTTTGGCGGAGAAGCCGAAATGCTGGGCGATATGCAGCTAAGGCTTGAGCGTGCCAGGATAAGTGCGAGCATCGGATTGGCAGATACACGGGGTGCGGCCTGGGCCCTGGCGCATTTTGGCGCRGGATCTGTGAAATCAGGGGAAACACAGGCCGGTATCGCGCCACTACCAGTCGCGGCCCTTCGGTTGGAGGACAAGACCTGCATCGGGTTGCAACGACTTGGAGTGCGCCGCATTTGTGACCTGATCGCACTGCCCCGTCCAACGCTGACCCGCCGGTTCGGGCGGGATGTAGTGTTGCGACTGGATCAGGCTTTGGGCGTTCAGCCAGAAGAAATTTCACCCCTGTCAGGGGTGCCCCATTACGGGGTGCGGATAACGCTGCCAGAGCCAGTTGGGCTTAGCGCAGACGTAATGGCCGGGGTTGAGCGTCTGTTGGGGCAACTTTGTGCCAAACTAAAAACGCAAGGGATRGGTGCGCGGGTTTTGCAACTGACCATGCGACGGGTGGATCAGGCCAGCCAGCAGGTAGAACTGCGACTGGCCCGCCCAATGCGCGATGTCACCCGTATCCTGCCCCTGTTTGAGCGTGGCGTGGATCAGGCGGACGCCGGGTTTGGTATTGATCAACTGCGCCTTGAGGCCACACAGATTGAGCCACTACCCGTCCAGCAAACCAGCCATACCAACACCGCCCATAACGATGCTCTGAACGATCTGATCACCCGGATCGGTAACCGGATTGGCCTGGAAAATGTCCAGCGATTTCTGCCGGCTGACAGCCATATCCCCGAATGCAGCTTTATCATCGCCCCCGCCGCATATTCCGAACCTGCCGGGCCGAGGGTAACGCCGCGCCCGCGCCCTTTACGGTTGTTTCCGCCGGAACCTATCGGGGGCAAGGGTGCCCATCCACCAAAGCGGTTTCGCTGGCGGCAGATGTCTTTGACAACAGGGCGCGCAACCGGGCCGGAACGCATCGCGCCGGAATGGTGGCTGGCGGATGAGAACTGGCGCTCTGGTGTGCGGGACTATTGGAAGGTGGAGACCAAACAGGGGCGGCGGTTGTGGCTGTTTTATACGCCACAAAATCCGGGCTGGTTCGTGCAGGGGGAATTCGCATGAACCGACCCCATGATAACGGCAATAACCAAAGCTATGCCGAGCTGTGCGTCACATCCAACTTTACATTTCTGACCGGGGCATCGCACCCGGAAGAGCTGGTAACACGCGCCGCAGAGCTGGGGCTTGAGGCTATAGCAATCACCGACCGTAATTCGCTGGCCGGGGTGGTGCGGGCCTATTCTGCCTTGAAAGAATTGCAACGCCAGGCGACCGACGCGATAAAAGTCCGCTCTGACCAGCAGGTTGATTCCAGCAGCCGCCAAAGATTTGGCGGTTCAAAGGCAATAGCCCGCCCAGAGGTATTGCGTTTGCCYAAACTGATTGTCGGGTGTCGGCTGGTATTGTGTGACAGCCCGGTGGATTGGATTGCCCTGCCACAGGATCGCCCCGCCTATGCCCGCCTGACCCGSCTGCTGACCCTTGGMAAACGRCGGGTGGRAAAAGGYGAATGCCAGTTGGATATGCRSGAYYTGCTGGAYGGYTGTTCCGGCATGATCCTGATCGCCCTGCCACAGGGAAATATCCATGCCAAACCGGTSGCGCAGCATATTCAAACCGCCATGCGTCGTTATCCCGGTTTCGTATTTCTGGGTGCGGTGCCACAATATAACGGTAGCGATCAGGCCTATTTGCAATGTTGCGCGCGCCTTGCGCATAAAACCGCCGCGCCGATGGTGGCAATGGGTGATGTGCTGATGCACCATGGCAGCCGTCGGCAACTGGCCGATGTGCTGACCTGTATGCGCGAACACATCACCATTGATCAGATCGGCACCCGCGCCTTGCCTAACGGCGAGCGCCGCCTGAAAGGGGCGGATGATATGGGGCGGATGTTTCGCAATCATCCGGCAGCGCTTCGGCGCACATTGGAAATCGCGGCGCGCTGTGGGTTTTGCCTGTCTCAGCTGTCCTATGAATACCCGAATGAAGTCGCCGAGGGCGGCGAAGACCCACAGGAACGGCTGGCACGTTTGGCGCACGAAGGCTTGCAGCGGCGCTATCCGCAGGGCGCGCCGGATAAGGCCCATGCGCAGGTCAAAAAAGAACTGGCACTGGTCAAAAAGCTGAACTTTCCCGCCTATTTTCTGACCGTGCATGACATTGTGCAATTCGCCAAATCGCAAGGGATACTATGTCAGGGGCGTGGTTCTGCGGCCAATTCGATCCTGTGTTATCTGCTGGGCATCACCGATGTCAGCCCCGAAACCATCACCATGGTAGTCGAGCGTTTTGTTTCCGAACACCGGGGCGAGCCACCTGATATAGACGTCGATTTTGAACATGAACGCCGCGAAGAGGTGATCCAGCATATTTATACCAAATATGGCCGTCACCGCGCCGGGCTGTGCGCCACGGTTATCCATTTCAGATCCCGCGCCGCTATCCGTGAGGTGGGCAAGGTGATGGGGCTGTCTCAGGATGTAACGGCCAATCTTTCCGGTCAGATATGGGGCCAGTCCAACAAGGGCGCTGATCCAGAACGTATCCGCGAACTGGGGCTGGACATGAACAATCGACGATTGGCACAAACCATTGASCTRATYGGYGAAATTATCGGCTTCCCCCGCCACCTGTCCCAGCATGTCGGCGGGTTTATCATTACCAAGGGACGCTTGGATGAGCTGTGCCCCATCGAAAACGCCGCGATGGAAGATCGCACAGTCATTGAGTGGGACAAGGATGATATTGATGCACTTGGCATCCTCAAGGTTGATATTCTGAGCCTYGGRATGCTGACCTGYATTCGCAAATGTTTTGATCTGATCACCCAACATGGCGGGCAGGAATATTCCATCGCAACCATTCCGCAGGARGACACRYCAACCTATGAYATGCTCTGCGTGGCCGATGCTGTYGGKGTGTTTCAGGTGGAAAGCCGCGCGCAGATGAATTTCCTGCCCCGSATGAAGCCGCGYGAATTYTATGAYCTGGTGATTGAGGTCGCCATCGTGCGYCCCGGCCCSATTCAGGGCGGCATGGTGCARCCYTATATYAAGCGSCGGCARGGGCTGGARAGYGTCARSTTTCCCTCAAAAGAGCTGGAARAGGTGCTGGGMAAAACCCTTGGCATACCGYTGTTTCAGGAACARGCGATGCAGATTGCCGTGGTYGCRGCSGGGTTYWCSCCGGAARAYGCTGATCGTTTGCGCCGCTCACTGGCGACGTTCCGCCGGATGGGTACAATTGGCGGGTTTCGKGATCAGTTCATCAAYGGGATGCTGAAAAAYGGCTATGASCCGGAMTTTTSYGCGCGCTGTTTTTCCCAGATCGAAGGCTTTGCCGAATATGGATTTCCTGAAAGCCATGCGGCGGCGTTTGCTATGCTGGCCTATGTGTCTGCCTGGCTGAAACGCCACCATCCGGCGATCTTTGCCTGCGCGTTGCTGAATTCCCAGCCAATGGGGTTTTATGCCCCGGCCCAGATTGTGCGTGACGTGCGCGAACATCAGGTCGAGGTGCGGCCGATTTGTGTGAACAACAGCGGGTGGGACAACACGCTTGAGCGGCGCGCGGATGACACGCTGGCGTTGCGGTTGGGATTTCGGCAAATCAAAGGGTTCAGGGAAGAAGATGCGGGCTGGATCAAAGCGGCCCGTGGCAATGGTTACCCGGACCCTGAGAGCCTGTGGTTGCGGGCTGGTATCGGGCCWGCGGTTCTGGAACGCYTGGCCGAGGCGGATGCTTTTGCCGATATGGGGTTGGGGCGACGCAAYGCGCTGTGGCAGGTCAAAGCGATCCGGGGGAAAATACCACTGCCACTGTTTAGTGATCCGATTGATGGTGAAGGCATTCAGGAACCTGACGTCACCTTGCCAACAATGCACCTGGGCGAAGAGGTGGTGGAAGATTATGTTGCAATGCGCCTGTCCCTGCGCGCCCACCCGATGGAGCTGTTACGACCAAACATACCCRRYCTGACACCGCACGATAAACTGGCCACAGTGCCGCCTGGCCGCATTTCGGTTTGTGGTCTTGTCATTACCCGCCAGCGCCCCGGTACGGCATCTGGTGTGGTTTTTCTGACTTTGGAAGATGAAACCGGTGTYTCGAATGTGGTGGTCTGGCCCAAGATATACGAACAGTTTCGCCGGACTGTCATGGGTGGGCGGYTGTTGCGTGTGACGGGGTATCTGCAACGCGAAGGCATTGTTGTGCATTTGATTGCGCAGAATATTGATGACATGTCCCACCGCCTGAGTGACCTTGGCCACCCAATGGATGACGCCGTTGGTATAACGCTTCCGCAGGCCGATGACGCGCCGCGACAGGCCCCGCTCAGAACTACAGCCCGACACCCGCGCGAACAGGCGAAACGGCTATTTCCCAGCCGGGATTTCCACTAGCGAAACAGGTTGGAAAGAAACTGATGAACTCAGATTTGGCTTGTTTCCCCAGGCTTAAAAATCCCGCAGTTGCGGAATTCAAATTATTGGTGCTACGCTTCGCAATAATTTTAGGGCGATAAATATTGATGGCAAAATTAAAAAAGGGCGAACTTGAGCGCCTGATGTTAAATGAAATATCTGATGGATTGCGCGGTGATCTAACGCTTGATCGTCCCGGGGGCAGTTCRCCCGGGGCGTGGTTTTTGGGGCCGAAAGCGGAAAACGAAGACGTATTGAAGGCATTGGTGGCTAATGCGATCCAGTCACATTCAGACGCCAGACGCGATTTCATGCCAAATGATCCGCCGTTTATATCGGCGGCGGAAATGAAGGCAAGGCCGCATCTGGATACGGTGAAACTGTTGGCCGAGCGGTTGAATGAAATGCTAACGGCGCTAAAGGGTTCCTTGCCGCTTTCCAGTTATCGCAACCAGTCACACATGTATTGGGACATCACTTTGCCCGGCGCAGTCGGGTATTTTGCAGCGATGCTGTATAACCAGAACAACGTCGCGGCAGAGGCATCGCCGGTAACGACCCATCTGGAAATTATTGTCGGTGAAGACCTGTGCAGAATGGTTGGGTTCAACGTGCCCGGGCCACAGGAAAACGCCAAAGATCAAATTGTTGCGTGGGGTCATATCACCTGTGATGGTTCCGTTGCGAATGCTGAAAGCATGTGGGCGGCGCGCAATCTGACCTATTTTCCCCCGGCACTGGCGGCAGCGATCCGGGCCGAGGAATGCCTGGCCGATGCCCGCAACATTACGGTGGAAACTGCAAGYGGCRCGCGCCGTCGCTTGCTGGAACTGAATGCCTGGGATCTGCTGAATCTGCCGGTGGACGGCGTGATTGGGCTAACGTCGCGGATTGTTAATACCACGGATGTGACGCAAGAGGCGTTACAGTCGGTGCTGGCACAGTATTCATTGCAAAATATTGGGCTGGTCGAATTTCACAGCCGGTTTCTGGATAGCCCCGAACAGGCGGGCGGCGTCATCATGACACCCGCGACGGCACACTATTCCTGGCCCAAGTCGGCGGCGATGTTGGGATTGGGGGCTAACTCGCAGCGTTCGATCCCGGTCGATCTGGATGGCCGCATGGACACCCATGCACTGCGCCGGGARYTGGAYAAATGYCTRRGCGAGGGSCGCCCGGTATTACAGGTCGTGGCCGTTGCTGGCACCACTGAGGAAAGCGCGGTTGATCCGGTGGATGAGATTGCGGATATCCGCGACGAATATCGCCAGTTGGGTCTGGAGTTTGTCCTACATGTGGATGGGGCATGGGGGGGCTATTTTGCCTCAATGCTGCGCCCCGCGTCCACTGAAAAACCAAAAGACGAATTCCGCGCACCAAACGCGTTTGAACGGACGCCGGACAAGCAACTAAGCAAATATGTGAAACGCCAGCTTGGGGCGTTTGCTCGCGCCGACAGCCTGACACTGGATCCGCATAAGTCTGGTTTTATTCCCTACCCGGCAGGCGGGCTTTGTTATCGAAATGGGGCGATGCGTGATCTGATCACCTTTACCGCACCAGTGGTATTTCATGGCGGGGTTGACCCTACGGTTGGGGTGTTTGGTATCGAAGGGTCCAAACCCNGNGCNGCGGCGGCGGGGGTGTACCTGTCGCATAGCATGATTCCGGCCAATCAATCCGGCTATGGGCGGTTGTTGGGGCGTTGCATCTTTAACAACAAACGCTTTCACGCCGCATTGGTGGCGATGCCGGATGCGGCAGATATTATCACCGTGACACCATTTCAGCGCCTGCCAATTGAGCGCGAAGGCGGAACCGCCCAGGAAATCCGGGATCAGATAGATTATATCCGGCGCGAAATTGTTGGTTTGGAAAACGACCCGCTGGTGGACAAGCTGACCGACGACGAAAATCTACGCGATCTGTTCCGTGAACTTGGTGCAGATCTGTCGATCATGACCTACGCGTTCAATTTCAAAACGGYTGTCGGMCTAAACAAAAATTTRGCACTTATGAATGAAATGAACGACGACATATTCARGATGCTTAGCCTGCAAAGTTTTAATGGCGGCAAAGTGCCGAAAAACGAAATGTTTGTTACGTCTTCATCCTTTAAACCTTCGGATTACGGGCAAGRTTTTGTCAGCCATTTTGCAACAAGGGCTGGGGTAACTCCGGAGCCGGGCAAAAAAATCAACTTCTTGATTTCCACCACCCAGAACCCTTGGCTGTCGGCGACCAGCAAGGGTAATTTTATTCCTGAGCTAATGAAAGTGTTGCGAAAGACAGCAACCAAGGCAGCGCTGGACGTCATGAAAAGACATAATATTTCTGCGCCTTAATATTCCACTGGATACCAATTGAAAGGATTTGTTATGCTTGTCATGGCCCCACCCGAAGAGCACAAAGACGTCTGGAACCACCCACATCAACATGCGTTTACATTAGTTGGTGACAAGCAATTCTTTGGCGTTCACATGACGCAGTACCACTGCGAAATTCACAAGTATCAGATCATTCTGAAACTTTCGTTTGCCAAAAAGGCGGACGCTGACAAATTGCGTAAAATGCGCCGTTCCTACCCGTCGGACTTTTTCGTGCTGTGCAACCAGAAGAATGACGACGAAATAGGCCCGCAAAAAGAATTTTCGATCCCCGATCTTGCTTCCGGGCGGCGATCTGAATTCGTCGGTGACATCTTTCAGGGTATTCGCTGGCCCGATGAAGAGCCGGACGAACACTTTTTTCCATGGAGTAAGGACAGATGCGCCCCGGCGATCAAAGATGTGCGTGTTACGGTCGAGCGTATTGTGCTTTTCCGACCCTTTGCGCATCACGAACAGCTGCCGCCCTATGCAACCTATTGGCTGTTTGGCGATGGGGATGAAGCCCATATGACCAATCTGCAAAACGCTGCATTGGCGAGCAATCCGTTTCAGGCGGCTGCCTTTGGACCGGATTATGACCATGTGATGAGCCTGCAAAAAGCGCCAGACTGGCTGGACGCACCCTTGTTGGAAGCAGGTGTTATCGTGACGGTTCCKGCCGTGCCGCTGGTTGATTTTGAGACCGGTGAGCCGACCATTCCCTGTGAGCCGCTGTTTCGTGCAGGCGAACCAATTGAAGTTCTGTATCGCGGTATCGGTCCTGCCCGCCATGTCACAGCGGGCCATTCATTCTTACAATGCACCGCCGTTTGTAACAGCGAATCTATGATCCCRTGCCCCGAAAATCCTTGCTATATCAGCCCGATGCCTGAAAAATACTGGAGATAATGGGCAAGGGGTYTCGGATGAGCGAAAATTTCCAACAAACTTCGGGGAATGAAGCCCTGTGGCGGCAGGTATTCGGCGACGGCCACCCGGATCTGAACAAACAGCATAGTTTCCACGCCAAGCTGCCGCGCGATCCACGTTGCAAGCTGTGTTTTGCGCCATTTGCCGGGTTGGGGGGCATGTATTTGCGTTTTCGCGGCAAGGCGCGCTCCAGTCGCAACCCGAATTTCTGYAACGCCTGTGATGGTTTTCTGGAGACATTTCCAGGCGGCGCAGAGGTGGAAATGTCGATTATTTTCGTCGATATCCGAAATTCCACAGCCTTTGCGCAGCAATCAACCACAGCCGAAGTCAGTGGGCGGATAAATACGTTTCTGGACGCTGTAACCAACATAATCATCAGGGCAGATGGTTTCATTCTGGCATTTTATGGTGACTGTGTTGTCGGAGTCTGGCCGCCAGGTTTCAGCGGTGCGGATCACGCGACCAAGGCACTGGGCGCGGCGCGTGCGCTGGTGAAAAATCACAAACTGAAAGACGCCAGTGGCGATAAAATCCCGTTTGGAGTGGGGCTGAACAGCGGCCCGGTATTTATCGGAACGGTGCAGGCTGCCAAGGGRATGTTTCGTGATGTTTCCATCTTTGGGCATAACGTCAACCTGACCGCTCGCCTGGCTGCGGCTGCTAAACCATCCGAGGCGCTGGTCAGCACATCACTAATGGATGCAGTTGGTGCAATAATTGATGAAAATGCCATTCAGCAGCTTGATCTGAAAGGAATTAAGGGTAAAATAAGYGCTATTTCAGTGACTTAAAGCTCTGCGATCAATTGAAGCTGGCCCAGGTCATGCAGGGTAATCTGGCCTTTTTCGAAACTCACCAACCCTTCGCGCGACCAAGAGTTTATGTAGCGGTTGACATTTTCACGCGCCAGACCGGAAAATTCACCAAGGTCGGATTGGGAGAAATTCTGATTAATCACCCGGTTGCCATTTTCGCTATCCGCGCCCCATTTTCGATCAAAATTCAGCAGGCACCGGGCCAACCGAACGGCCGCTGAAGTCATTGCGTAGGTTTCAAACATATCCGAGGCATTACGCACTTTTTCGCAAAGCTGGTCGATCAATTCAAATGCTGCTTCCGGATGACTTTTCAGGTGGACCTGCAATTGCCGTTGTTGCACGACAATACCTGTAAGCGTGCTGTGGGCGACCACATCGGCGCTGCGGGTRCCKCCRTCCAGCAGGGCTACTTCGCCCAGTATTTCWCCGGYGCACATATGGTTCAGTACCGACTTTCGGCCGTTTAAGGATGTCACGGATACTTCAGCGATCCCGTCTTCAATAACAATAATATAGTCACCATCATCGCCGCGTAAAAATACAGTTTCGCCTTTCGCCCATTGCCGGGAAATTCCAGCTGAAATGAGTGATTGGCGCAGCCYATGGGATATCGCCCCAAATATTACGCTGCCATACCCCATATTTTCGTCGCTCACTGACTTCATTAAGTCTGCTCCTACGCCCCAAAAACGAGTTTAATCCGAGTGTGACGCACATCACAGTAAATTCTTTTTGGATATGTATGGTTTCGGCATCAATAGGGAGGATGTGTGTGTCACATGCTATCTGTTGCCCGATAAATATGGTATGTGTACACAACTAAGCTACTGAATATTCCAAGTTGAAAAGGGTTATTATATTGTTTTCATTTAATAAATTTACCTGGGCGGCTCTTGTATCCGGACTATTCATTACTTTTGCACTGCCAGTGACAGCATCAACAGTAACATTAGACATCGGCGGCCCGTCTGACGGGGTAGAAGCTATCGGCCCTACCACGGCATATGCCGGTGCCGCGGCCACATTTAGCGTCAACAGTGCATTGACCAATGCCAGCCTGAACTTTGATTTGTTTTGCTTATCCCGCCCCTGTGCTGGAACGGTTTTCCTGACCAAAAGCACATTGGGTCCTACTGGATCTATTGTCGGCCTGTTGGCGGGCAGCCAGTTTTCCGGCGGGGCGGGAACTTATACAGCGTTCTCGGGTTTGAATCTTGCGGTTGGCACCTATTCGGTTGTGGTGCAGATCAGTCAGGGATTTTCTGGCTGGATCGGTTCACAATCACCAACATTTCTGGGAGACGGACGGGTAACACATGTGGCCAGCTCACTGATTTCGTCGCTTAACCCCAACTATGCGCCGACATCCGTGTTTACGCCCCTGACAAGCTACACGCTGGGTTATGTTCTAAGCGCAAATGCAGCGATTGCGCCGGTGCCGCTGCCAGCAACCGGGCTATTATTGTTCGGTGCCGTTGGCCTGATTGGGGCCGCGCGGCGCAAGCGTAAGGCTTTGTAAAAATATTAAATTAACGAGTAACATTTTAAACCCGCTGTGTCTTTCGTCACAGCGGGTTTTTTCCATTTCTGCCACCYTCTGATTGCAAACGATCGCTGCCTGATATTCAGGCAAAYCGATCAGTGATTACGCGCAACAGGAGAGCGAGCCATGAACAAAATGCAAACCAAACCGCATCATGAAACCAAAGATAAATTAAACGACCTGCTTGAGGGCTGGGACACCGTTTTTGCCATCCGCTACGCCGATGTAAATTCTGCCATAGTCAAGGCYGGGTCCAGCCCGGCAGCTTTTTCCGAGACGGAAACCGATCAGGGAGATACAGCGTCTATCGACGGGACATTTTCCGACTGGGCGATTGCGGTAGGGGGGGCAGGGCATTCGGTATTAATGAGTCTGCCAGTRCCTACGGTTCTGTTGCAACGTACCGGTCACCCAGATGAAACCCGCACCAACGTTACGTATACAATCCGGGTAGAAATGGCAGCAGTTCCCCAGGGTGATCCCGGACCGGATGGCGGCACCCTGCATGAAATTCGCCTAAAGCTGCCCACGGCAGATGGAAATGCCGTCGTCACCGTAGAAGACTGCGTTTACACAGGCAGCGAAAGCGACCAGTTTGTGAAAATTTGGCTGATTGGTCTGATGGGCAATTGGCTGAACAAAAAYCTGCAAGAGTTCAACCATACCTTTGCGACCGTAAATCTGAATGCCAAAGCCGCTGTGGGGAAATTCCAGTGGTTGATGCCTACCCATACCAGCTATGCGGTTACAGACGATATGGTGACGATGGAGTCGGGCATATTCGGTGTTCTCTGCATGATCGGAAATCGCCCGCCTTCACCGGACCAGATYATCAGCAGTCAGACAATCCCACCAGGTAAACGTTCCTCTTTTCTGATTTCGAAGGAACGGTTTTTAAGCAAATTGATGATCCCTGGCATGGGCCATATGTTTTCTGGCCCGATCAAGCCAGTAGCAGGGTACACTTGGCCGGAAGAYTATTTTGAACTGACCGAAAACAAAACTGCCATCACCAATAAAGAAGGGTTGCGGATCGACCAAATGCAGGTGGGCGACGAGGCTTGCGAYTGTGAAATTGACGCGCAGTCAATGATCGTGAAGATGGAAGAAACCTATCTTGATGTGTTGTTCCAAGATCTGCGTCACCCGTATATCAAAAAACTTGGCAATTATTGGCTGAACATTCACCAYAATTTTCAGACCCGGAATGTGGTGCGTCTGAACGACAATCAGGTATTTGATCTGGTGCCCGGTAGCGGCACAACTGAACTGGAAGTATCRCACCACACCGCATTCGCGAAAAAGACCAAATTCGCTGAAACCATCGATTGGGTTCTGATTTTCGTTAATATTGCCACGCTGATTTTTCCACTTGCGCGGTGGGGGTGGTTGAAATTCGCGGCGCAGGATGTGTCGAAAACTGCGGAAGGKGCYGTGCAGATCATGAATGTGGTTGAGGAGGGCCCACTGATCGAAAGTGAAGCTGAAAACATGGCGGCAGAAGGCGCACAAGGGGCTACTGAGATGGCCCAGACAGGTAAGACCAGCATCGGCAAATGGCTGCTTGGTTCACTTGTCAGCAAACGGGCATTTGCGATTTTTGTGATGTCTTCAATTTTGACGGCAGAACAAATCCTGGCGGCAATTGCTGATAAGGACGCGGAAAAAGAGCTGCCACAATACAAGGAATTCGCAGCACGTGTCATGGAGCCTGTGACATGGCCCGAAGCGGCGGCGGAATACACTGTCGAAGAGATACAGTTTAACGGTTCATTCCAGACCATTGGCAACCCCAACTTTTCCTTCTGAGAAACNTCATGGGGGCGGGYGAACTGCCCCCATGACATCGATCACACAAGGAATTTCGTTATGAAACACCAACTRATCACCACCGCCGGTCGCACGGTCGACACCCATAAATGGGACACAGTTTCGGCCATCCATATATCCGAATTGAACGACGCGATCCGGCTTGCAAAAACAAGCCCCTCAGGGTTTTCGCATGGCGCCGGAAAAGGTGTTCAGGTTGATGCAGAATTTGGCGACTGGAATATCCTGCCCGACAGTGACGGGCCGATTTTGTCAATGGAGTTGCCTTTAGCGGCGATAAAAATCGAAGATTGCGATGGCACGCGTAACTTTGCTTCGGGCAGTGCAATGGTGGATGTTCACCTGGAGCTGTTGCCCCATGGGCCAAACAGCGACAACAATACGGTTTTGCATTTGCTGGTGGTGAAAATAACGTCGCAAAAGCGTGGGAGATCCGCGGCCAATGTTACTAAAGTTACAATAGATCAGYSCCATTCAATGGCCGACACAGTTTATGTGACCATGGCGTTAGAAAACTGGCTGGACGCCAATCTGCACAACTTCACCCAAGTTTTTGCAACAGTAAATATTCATAAGGTTGTTGAGCAAAACGAAGCATTTGCGTGGTTGAAACCGACCCATGTTGCGTATGCTTTTGGCTATAACTCAACAGACCCCAGCAAAAGCGTTCTGGGTGTCCTGTGCCAGACCGGCGGGCGATCAGCAAAGGGWTTGATMTACCAGATTGAGGCAAACGTGATCCCAACTGGCTCAACCGTAGTTTACGTGATYTCCAAAGCGCGGTTCTTGCGCGATATGCTGACGACAGCGCTGCCGAAAGCCTTTGATGGGCTAATGGCCAAAAACCTTAAGGTGGCGCCGGATAACAGTGGTGTGAAAATGATAAACCCCACCCAGCTTAAGAATATCGAACACGAAGGTAAGACCTACGATCTGGAATTGACCGAGCTGGATGTAAAGCTGTTCGATACTGAAATCAACGTCGACAGCATTACCAAAACCCCAGTTTTTCCCGGGATATTTTCGGTTTGTACAGCAATCGGATATTACAGCTTTGGGTTGCTGACCAAAAAAGACGGCAGTAAAACGCTGGGCTTTGATGAAAGCCGTCCGTTTCAATCWATAAACACCACCGAAAAGACAACCGGCGCCATTATCACCGAAATTATCCTGGGGATCATCGCGGCTGTCGCCGGGCTGGTTTTGTTTTTTGTGACCTTTGGTTCGGGTTCGCTGATCGCAGCGGCGCTTTATGTTGCGCTGGTTGGTAGTATGGGCACGCTGA
Organism: Marinosulfonomonas sp.; assembly: GCA_002732955.1. Lineage (GTDB taxonomy): Bacteria > Pseudomonadota > Alphaproteobacteria > Rhodobacterales > Rhodobacteraceae > NVTR01. The sequence continues at coordinate 26,298 of NVTR01000010.1, read as the reverse complement.
CGATAATGCAGATTGCCGAACTGGTGGGCGAAGGTGATGGTCCGCCAATTGATCTGCTGATCGCCAATGCCACCAACGCGGTGACATGGGCCAGTGGCAGCCGGTTTGATCCAAACACTGCTGGGCTGAATGGCGCGTTGCAAATTGGCGGAACATTTGTAGATGACCCGGCGCTTGAAGGGGCGGGTCGTAACGCAACAACGCCGCAGGAAGCATTTCAATCCAAATATGAAATCCGTATGCAGGAGCGTGTCCAATGATGACCCTGAATGGATGGGATACCGCGTCAATTACCGACGTGGCGCTGGTAAATGAATCTCTGGCAGCGCGTCAGAATGAGCTGATTACAGAATTTGATTTTAAGGAGGGTAGTTTGCATTTCCATGGTCGTTTTGGTGCCTGGGAAATACTGCCGGGTGGCTCGTTGCAATTGCTTAATATTCGTATTCCGATCAAAACCGGGCGACTTGACGGGTTGCCACGTCGCCCGCGCAGGGTGGATATTTCCGGTGTTTCGCTAATCCTGAAAATTGCGTTGCGCCTGTTGCCGGCACCAGATGGCTCTGGCAAATCGGATCTGCTGTTTGATTTTGAAAACAAGTTGTCTGTCAACGGCGAAGACCCGGTACTACCGTTGGATATCGAAGACCCGACGGGGCGTCTGAATGATATGCAAAAAACCATGCTTCGCACTGCTGCTGCTGCTTGCCTGTCTGCCCATGGCGGGGATGTGTCATTTGTGTTCGCGTCGGTTGAAACCCGAGGCTCTACCTCGGCAGGTGTATTGGCCACGCCACACTCTGACTGGTGCCATGTTATCACCAGCGAGGGGCGTCAATATTTGGCGGTACTGGGTGCGCTGTCGCCGCCCAAAGGCGGGGTCACCAGCTTTGACCCGGCRTTGATTGCTAAGCCGGGTTCTGCCTACCTGGTTCTGTCGAACCGGATGTTCATTCAGCGACTATTGCTGCCAACACTTGTAGCGGATTTCAGGCCAAAAACACCGTTTGCGGCAAATGCCGTGCAGGTACGTAACAAAAGGCCAATACCATTGCCGCCGCAAAAGTATGGGCTGTCGGAACTTCGACCGATTATCAATTCCATCGTGTTTTCGATGAAAGCGACGGCGCTGTCGGTGAAAGTGTCCACCAAAACCGATATTGGTCTTGGGGCGATACTGACCTGCAATATTGATATGACAATGCCATTTGTATTCGATGCAAAGAAACGCGAGGTTTCGTTCAGGCCTGATCCGMAMCCAAAAGAATCCCACACAGCCAATCTWCCCGGTATTCTGGATGCGTTAATTGGTTGGTTGATCCGCATTATCGTTGGTTTCTTTGACAAACCAATCCATGATCTTGCGATCTCGATTGCGCGTGGAATGCAGAAGTTCAACTCCAAAGGGGTGAGCACCGCCAATTGGACCGGGGTGCGGGATTTTCAGGTAGGGGATGCGKCDCTGAACGGCTGTTTGTGGTTTTGCGATACGCGCCCGGCCTAGTGGGTGGTTATCGTTTTCTTGACAGATATTCTTATGCWCGGACATAGTGTTAAGGACCAAGAATTTRCCCGGACCWTTCATTATGACCAGCCTGCTGCTTACGGGAATCAATATCGCCACCTTGACCGAGACAGAAACCCCCTATGGGTTGATTTCTGACGGCGCAGTATTGGTTGAAGGTGCGATTGTCCGCTGGACTGGTACAGTTTCTGATGCACCTCAGGCGGATAGAGTTGAACATCTGGAAGGCCGTCTGGTCACCCCGGCGTTGATTGATTGTCACACCCATCTGGTTTTTGGTGGAAATCGTGCGGCTGAATTTGAGATGCGCCTGCAAGGTGCGAGCTATGAAGAGGTTTCGCGCGCCGGTGGGGGTATCGTTTCCACGGTCCGTGCAACCCGCGCGGCGAGCTTTGAGAGTTTGGCCAGCGAGGCACTTGCGCGGCTCGATACATTGCTGGGCGAAGGGGTCGGGACGGTTGAGATCAAATCGGGCTATGGACTGGATAAAGAGACCGAATTGCGAATGCTGCGGGTTGCACGTTGGCTGGCAGAACAACGCCCAGTAACTGTTGTCACCAGTTTTCTGGGGGCTCACGCGGTTCCGGCGGATTTTAACGGAAGCGCGGACGAGTATATCGATGATGTTTGCATTCCTACGCTGCGCGCAGCCTTTGCCGAAGGGTTGGTGGATGTAGTGGACGGGTTTTGCGAAGGCATCGCGTTTACGCCCGACCAGATCGCGCGGGTGTTTGATGTGGCTAAATCCCTTGGATTGCCGGTGAAACTGCACGCAGAGCAACTGTCAAACATTGGCGGCACGCAGTTGGCGGCGAAGTACGGGGCGCTGTCAGCGGACCATATTGAATACGCCAATGTTGATGATGTTAAGGCAATGGCAAAGGCCGGAACCGTCGCCGTTTTGTTGCCGGGTGCATTTTATACGTTGCGCGAGGCCCAGGCGCCGCCGGTTCAGGTGTTGCGAGACCACGGGGTACCAATGGCGCTGGCCAGTGATTGTAATCCGGGCTCTTCGCCGCTGAATTCGATCCTGTTGACGATGAATATGGGCTGTACCCTATTTCAAATGACGCCCGAAGAATCGCTGGCTGGCGTAACCCGAAATGCGGCCCGAGCATTGGGGCTGCGGGATCGCGGTGTTATTGCTGCGGGCATGCGGGCTGATCTGGCGGWGTGGGACGTGRAACAACCGGCAGAACTGGCCTATCGGATCGGGAGCAATCACTTGCATAAACGTATGTTTGAAGGGAAATTTTAATGCTGGTCATGAAGCCCGGGCAGGTTACKTTGCACGAATTGGAAGCCGTTTACCGAGMYSRKMMSRSKRYSRSRYTKGAYCSSKCMWSYMRKGMRWMRGTYGAMSYGGCSRCCSAAYKKRTSGCGMWKGCCGCGRMCRGRRMGGYGSCRGTKTATGGYGTCAATACCGGCTTTGGCAAACTGGCGAACCGCAAGATTGCCGCCGAAGATACCGAGACACTGCAACGTAACCTGATCCTTAGCCATTGTTGCGGGGTTGGTGAGGCGCTGGAAACGCCGTTGGTGCGGCTGATGATGGTATTGAAACTGCTGTCTTTGGGGCGGGGTGCTTCGGGTATCCGCTGGGATGTCATCACCCTGATCGAAAACCTGCTGACCAAGGGGGTGACACCTGTGATCCCGGCGCAGGGTTCRGTMGGGGCATCGGGTGATCTGGCACCATTGGCACATATGGCGGCGACGCTGATCGGTGAGGGCGAGGCAATTCTAAACGGTGACAGGATGTCTTCTGCCCAAGCTCTGAAACGGGTTGGCCTGAAACCTGTAACTCTTGGTCCCAAAGAAGGGCTGGCGCTGATCAACGGCACGCAGTTTTCGACGGCCTGTGCTTTGGGCGGGCTGTTCGAGGCGTGGCGAAATGCGCAGACCTGTCTGGTCACGGCCAGCCTGTCAACGGATGCGATCATGGGGTCAACCGCGCCCTTGCTGGCGGAAATCCATGCGCTGCGAGGTCACGCCGGGCAGATAGAAGTGGCAGGCGAAATGCGCGCGCTGATGTCGGGCTCTGAAATCCGCGAAAGCCACCGCGATGGCGATACCCGTGTGCAGGACCCGTATTGCATCCGGTGCCAGCCGCAGGTGGTCGGGGCGTGTGTTGATATCCTGCGCATGGCCGGGCGTACGCTGGAAATTGAGGCCAACGCGGTGACAGACAACCCGCTGGTTCTGGTGGACATAGGGCGCATTGTTTCGGGCGGGAATTTCCATGCTGAACCGGTGGGGTTCGCCGCGGACCAGATTGCGCTGGCTGTGGCTGAAATTGGCGCTATAGCGCAGCGCCGCGTGGCCCTGATGGTGGACCCGACGCTWAGCTATGATTTGCCGCCGTTCCTGACACCTGATCCGGGGTTGAATTCKGGYTTTATGATYGCYGARGTCACKACRGCYGCGTTGATGAGCGAAAACAAACATCTGGCCAATCCCTGTTCCACAGACAGCACCCCCACCAGCGCCAATCAGGAGGACCACGTAAGCATGGCCGCCCACGGTGCGTATCGGCTGGCGCGAATGAACCGCAATCTGAATACTATCCTTGGTGTAGAACTGATAGCCGCCAGTCAGGGCGTGGAATTTCGCGCGCCTCTTGTAACCAGTAGGCGTCTGAGCAATGTGATAACCCGGGTACGGGCCAATATTCCAACGTTGACAGCCGACCGCTACATGGCACCGGATCTGGCGCAGGCCACAGAACTGGTCGTCAGCGGGCAGATCGTGAGCACATCTAACGTGTCTATTTCACTAAAAATTTCGGGAGAAMACCYATGAGCGACCCGCGTAAAAACACCCGCGACGTTTATCCGCCAACCGGTTCGGAAATCACTGCAAAATCGTGGCTGACCGAAGCCCCGATGCGGATGCTGATGAACAACCTGCACCCGGATGTCGCCGAAAACCCGCATGAACTGGTGGTCTATGGTGGCATTGGACGCGCGGCGCGAACCTGGGCAGATTTTGATCAGATTGTTGCCAGTCTGAAAGAATTGAACTGTGATGAGACACTATTGGTGCAATCCGGCAARCCWGTYGGYGTGTTYAAAACCCACACCGATGCKCCCCGKGTATTGATCGCCAATTCCAATCTGGTGCCRCATTGGGCGAACTGGGATCATTTCAATGAGCTCGATAAAAAGGGCCTGATGATGTACGGYCAGATGACAGCCGGGTCGTGGATATATATCGGCACTCAGGGCATTGTGCAGGGWACATATGAAACCTTCGTCGAGGCCGGGCGTCAGCATTACGRTGGCARCCTGACAGGCAAATGGATACTGACGGCGGGGCTTGGCGGCATGGGTGGCGCRCAGCCACTGGCGGCGGTGATGGCCGGGGCCTGTTGTCTTGCGGTGGAATGTAACCCCGACAGTATCGATTTCCGGCTGCGCACGAAATACGTCGATGAAAAGACCGATAGTCTGGATGAAGCGTTAGCAATGATTGATCGCTGGACTAAGGCTGGCGAAGCGAAATCGGTTGGATTGCTTGCCAACGCCGCTGATATTTTTCCCGAACTGGTCAAGCGCGGTATYCGCCCGGATATGGTGACYGATCAGACCTCRGCCCATGATCCRATWAACGGRTATTTGCCGCAGGGTTGGAACATGGGAAAATGGCTGGCGATGCGCGAAAGTGATCCAAAAGTGGTTGAAATAGCAGCGCGCGCGTCGATGAAAACCCATGTAGCGGCGATGGTTGAATTCCATGATTCTGGGGTGCCAACATTTGATTATGGCAACAATATCCGACAGGTGGCGTTGGACGAAGGACTGAAGAACGCGTTTGATTTTCCGGGTTTTGTTCCTGCCTATATCCGCCCGTTATTTTGCCGTGGTGTTGGTCCGTTTCGTTGGTGCGCGCTGTCGGGTGATCCCGAGGATATTTATAAAACCGATGCAAAAGTGAAAGAACTGATCCCAGACGACGAACATCTGCACAAATGGCTGGATATGGCCCGTGATCGCATTTCGTTTCAGGGCCTGCCCGCGCGTATCTGCTGGGTTGGACTGGGGCAGCGTCACCGCCTTGGTCTGGCGTTCAACGAAATGGTCGCCAGCGGTGAATTGTCGGCCCCAGTGGTGATCGGGCGTGATCATCTGGACAGCGGTTCAGTTGCGAGCCCTAACCGTGAAACCGAAAGCATGAAGGATGGCTCGGACGCTGTATCTGACTGGCCGCTGTTGAATGCGCTGCTGAATACGGCCAGCGGGGCGACTTGGGTGTCGCTGCACCACGGTGGTGGCGTTGGTATGGGCTTTTCGCAGCACGCAGGAATGGTGATCTGTGCCGACGGYACGGATGACGCTGCGCGCCGTATTTCCCGTGTGCTTTGGAATGATCCGGCGACGGGTGTTATGCGCCACGCCGATGCCGGATACGAAGATGCCAAAGAGTGCGCCAAAGAGAACAAATTGAACCTGCCGGGGATTCTCTGAACCAAATAATCCCGGTTGGTTAACGTCAAAGCCGACACCAGTGTCGCTGTTGGAATATTTTTGATCAAATTATTTGTTTCTGGCTGAGATATCACCCGAATCTGATTGACCCCACCCTACAAAGACCGGCAAGCTAAACAAAGCGGCGGAGTAATCGCCAGTGATTATTGTTTTCTCAAATCAGGAGTGGATAACATGCTGGATAAGCGGAAATTTTACATAGATGGCGCGTGGGTTGATCCGATTGCCGGGCAGGACTGCGACGTAATTGATCCCTCAACCGAAGAGGTATGCGCGGTTATTTCACTAGGTGGGCAGGCGGACACAGATGCCGCCGTTGCCGCTGCCAACCGGGCGTTTGAAAGCTGGGGACAGTCCAGTAAGGCCGAGCGCCTTGAAGCGCTGGAATCTTTGCTGGCGACATATCTTAAGCACGCAGGCGAAATGGGCGCGGCGATGTCGATGGAAATGGGTGCGCCAATTGATCTGTCGAATTCTTCGCAGGTTGGCGCCGGGACCGGGCACATCCAGGATACGATCAACGCCCTGAAGGGTTTTGAATTCGATCAGATGCTCGGTGATCATGCCCCGAATGATCGCATTCTTTATGAACCGGTTGGTGTTGTTGGGCTGATTACGCCCTGGAATTGGCCGATGAACCAGGTGGCGCTAAAGGTTGCACCGGCAATCGCCACTGGTTGTACAATGGTGCTGAAACCTTCGGAAATAGCACCGCTTTCGTCCTATCTGTTCGCCGAGATTGTGCACGAAGCCGGCCTGCCGGCAGGTGTATTCAACATGGTGAACGGCGATGGTCCCGGTGTTGGCAGCCAGATGTCAGCACATGCCGATCTGGACATGATTTCTTTCACCGGCTCCACCCGCGCCGGGATACTGATTTCAAAGTCCGGGGCGGATACGATCAAACGCATCAGTCTGGAAYTGGGCGGTAAGGGTGCAAATATCATCTTTGAGGATGCTGACGATAAGGCGGGCAGCCGCGGTGCCTATCACTGTTTCAATAACACCGGACAGTCTTGCAATGCGCCAACCCGGATGATGGTTCAGCGTCCGGTTTACGATAAAGTTGTTGCTGGGGCTGTGGATGCAGCTGAAAAAACCAAGGTCGATCTGGCCAGCAAAGCGGGTCGCCATATTGGCCCGGTAGTTTCCGAAGTTCAGTTCAACARAATTCAGGAYCTGATCAAAACCGGCATCGATGAAGGTGCGCGCTTGGTCGCAGGCGGTCTTGGTCGCCCGGAAGGCCACAATCGCGGTTATTTCGTCCGCCCGACGGTATTTGCCGATGTGACACCGGACATGACTATAGCGCGCGAAGAAATCTTTGGSCCRGTAYTGTCYGTGTTGGCCTTTGATACCGAAGAAGAGGCCGTGAAGATGGCCAATGACACYGTGTATGGYCTGACCAACTATGTKCARACATCYGACATGACRCGSGCCAAACGCATGGCGCGTCGTCTTCGGTCGGGTATGGTCGAAATCAACGGTAATTTCCGTGGTGACGGCGCACCATTCGGCGGTTACGGGCAATCCGGTAACGGGCGYGAAGGTGGKGTTTGGGGGCTACACGAATTCCTGGAAGTCAAATCAGTCAGCGGCTGGGAAGACTAAACCAGCGACCAATCAACCTGCAATATCCTTGACCGCCTGCATTGAAACATGTGTCGACGTGCTGGCAACATGGGGCAGGGTTGAAACCTTTTCCCCCAGCACCGCGCGGTAGCTTTTCATGTCCGTGGTGCGAATTTTCAGCAGGTAATCAAACGCCCCGGCGATCATGTGGCATTGCTCCACTTCGGGCAGGTTTTGCACTGCATCGTTGAATTCAGACAGCGCGCGTTCGGACGTGTCGGACAGTTTGACCTCAAGGAAAGCCACCTGTTCAAGCTGCATCTTGGCCGGGTCAATTATGGCCCGGAATCCCTTGATATACCCGTCGCGTTGCAGGCGTTTCAGCCGCACCTGACAGGGGCTTTTTGACAGGCCAACCCGTTTGGCTAGGTCTGTTACCGGCAGGCGTCCTTCTTTGCTTAGAATTTCAAGGATTTGCTGATCATATCGGTCTATTACCCCGAATGTAGATGGAAATTCAGTCATAAAGTCTAAATTCCTAGTGTACTAAAAGTAAAAGGACCAACTGAGCCAAAACAACGGTCAACATGCCTGTTGTATATTTGCTATGCTAGCGTCAGTAATTTGGCAAGGATTTAAAACATGTCCGATTTAGCTCAGCTTCGTCAAACCATTCGCGACGCCCATTTGGCAAGGGACGCAGATGTCCTGCGAGACCTGCGCCATAGCGTTAATGTACCAGATAAAACCCGCGCCCGGACCAAAGCCAGTGCGATTCAACTGGTCAATGATATCCGCGCCACCGGAAACCCCGGAATGATGGAGGTGTTCCTGGCCGAATACGGGCTGTCTACCGATGAAGGCGTCGCCCTGATGTGTCTGGCCGAAGCATTGCTGCGTGTCCCGGATGCGCAAACTATGGATGATCTGATTGACGACAAAATCACCCCGTCGGCGTGGAATGAACATTTGGGGAAATCCAGTTCATCGCTGGTCAACGCATCCACCTGGGCCCTGATGCTGACCGGGAAAGTGCTGAAGGAGGGTCAGGGCATCGCGGCGTCCCTGAAAGGCGCGATAAAGCGACTGGGAGAGCCGGTGATCCGAACTGCCGTACAACAGGCGATGAAGGAAATGGGGCGCCAGTTTGTACTGGGGCAGAGCATAACTGAGGCTATCAAAAGGGGGCAGGGGCAACAGGCCAAGGGGTTTACCTATTCCTACGACATGTTGGGCGAGGCGGCGCTAACCGCCGAAGATGCGATGCAGAATTTCGATGAATATGCGGCATCGATCAAGGCGCTTGGCCCGCTTTGCAAATCAACGAACATCGCYGATAACCCCGGTATCTCGATCAAACTATCGGCAATTCATCCGCGCTATGAATATACGCAACGCACCCGTGTTATGGCCGAACTGGTGCCAAGGGTCTCTGAACTGGCGTTAATGGCCAGCAAAGCAGGCATGGGCCTGAACATCGACGCCGAAGAAGCAGACCGGCTGGACTTGTCTCTGGATATTATCGAAGCGGTTTTGTCCGACCCGGAACTTGCCGGTTGGGATGGGTTTGGCGTTGTGGTACAGGCCTACGGTAAACGCGCCGCGCCGGTCATTGACTGGCTAAACGCGCTTGCCACCCGGCTTGATCGTCGGATCATGGTGCGCTTGGTGAAAGGTGCCTATTGGGACACCGAAATTAAACAGGCCCAGGTTGAAGGTCTTGCAGGTTTCCCGGTTTTTTCGCGTAAAGAAGCCACCGATGTCTCCTACATTTGCTGTGCGCAAAAACTTCTGACGCTGTCGGATCGCATTTATCCCCAATTTGCCACCCATAATGCCCATACTGTTACGGCCATTCTGGAACTGGCTGACGCGGGGCAGGAATTTGAATTCCAACGCCTGCACGGCATGGGTGAGGCATTGCACGATCTGGTCAAGCAAAAGCACAAAACCAAATGCCGCATCTATGCGCCGGTTGGAACGCACCGTGATCTGCTGGCCTATCTGGTGCGCCGTCTGCTGGAAAACGGCGCGAACAGTTCGTTCGTAAATCAGATTGTCTCAAAGGAGGTAGCGGCAGAAACCATTTGCGCTGATCCTTTTGTGGAACTTGATAATGATGGGTCCAGCACCAGCAAAGCGATCATTGACCCGGCTAAACTGTTCGGTGATTTGCGTGATAATTCAAAGGGGTATGACTTAAGTGACCCTGATAGTGTCGCCCGGCTAGACAACGCCCGTGGGGCGTATAAATCCACACGCTGGCAAGTAGAGCCGCTAACTGTCGCGCCGATCAAAAGTAGCGAAACCTGTGAAATCGCCAACCCGGCCAATCCGGATGATATCGTAGGAACGGCAACGCTTGCCTCTGCTGGTGATGCTACCGCAGCCATATCAAACGCAAGACCTTGGGCAGATGATCCAAAAACCCGCGCAAACGTGTTACGCAAAGCCTCAGACCTGCTCGAAGACAACTACGGTGAAATTTTTGCCATACTCTGCCGCGAAGCTGGAAAAACCCCGGATGACGCTGTCAGCGAGCTACGCGAAGCTGTTGATTTCCTGCGCTATTACGCCGGCGAGTGTGAACGCCTCAGCGGCTCGCAAGCCCGTGGTATAATTTCCTGCATTTCACCATGGAATTTCCCGCTGGCAATATTCAGCGGTCAAGTTGCAGCCGCTTTAGCCGCCGGGAACGCGGTGCTGGCCAAACCGGCAGAGGCCACGCCAATTATCGCATACCTGGCCACCAAACTATYACACCAGGCCGGTGTGCCGCGCGCGGCCCTGCAATTGCTACCCGGTCACGGCAGCRTWGTMGGGRCRGCGATAACGTCCAGCGCGAAAGTGGGCGGCGTCTGTTTTACCGGCTCGACCAATACTGCCCAAAGAATTAACCGGACAATGGCCGATACATTACCTGCAGACGCACCCCTGATTGCCGAAACCGGTGGCATCAACGCAATGATCGTTGATAGCACCGCGTTGCCGGAACAGGCGGTACAGGACATCATCAATTCGGCGTTCARATCYGCSGGKCAACGCTGTTCTGCCCTGCGTATCCTATATTTGCAGGAAGACGTGGCGGACGAATTTCTGAACATGCTATTTGGCGCCATGGACCAGCTTTGTGTCGGTGATCCCTGGGGATATGCCAGTGATCTGGGTCCGATAATTGATGCGCCCGCACAAGCGGCCATTCTTGACCATATTAAAACAGCCAACACTGACAGCCGGTTACTACACCAGATAACAGCGCCGGAAACTGGCCATTACGTTGGTCCTGCGGTAATTTCCGTAAATGGTATTGCGGACATTAAACGCGAAATATTTGGCCCGGTTTTACATGTGGCGACCTTTAGGGCGGACGAACTTGGCCAAATTACTGACGACATCAATGCCWGYGGMTATGGGCTGACATTTGGTATGCATTCGCGCATTGATGACCGGATCGCGCAGGTCACGGCGCGTTTGAATGTCGGGAATATTTATATAAATCGCAACCAGATTGGAGCAGTCGTTGCCAGCCAACCTTTCGGTGGAGAGGGGCTTTCGGGGRCCGGACCAAAGGCAGGTGGCCCCAACTATGTTGAGCGTTTCACCGCGTCAAAAACTCTTCACCCCAAGCCGGTTGTGGGTGATCCGGCGGATACTGCGGCGGTTCAAAACCTGATTGACGCCTGTAATCCGCGACGGATCATGCTTGGCTCTCGCGCTATGGGCGGACCAACCGGGGAAAGTAACCAACTGTCGACATTTGGACGTGGGGTAATACTTTGCCTTGGCACCAGTATTGAAGACGCCCAAWYSCAGGCTCGGATTGCAGAACAATATGGCTGCATGCCGGTAATCATCGCCCCCGGKGCTGCTGGACAGGCGGCATTTGGCGGCGTTTTGCCTTTAATTGCACTTGCTGCATTGACTGGATTTGACGGTGTAGCGCTTTGGAGCAGTAAAGAAGAACTGGTTAAAGCGCGCCAAGCGCTGGCATCACGAGGTGGCCCTATATTACCGTTGTTTTCCGAGCGCCATTTCGGTGAACGATGCCAGATTGAGCGTCACATTTGCATTGATACTACTGCGGCAGGGGGGAATGCGTCGCTATTGGCAGCGGCGTCCTGAAGGGCTTTTGTTGCGCCGCNGCTTCGCKGCGTCGCGRTGCCTCCGGCGGAAGTATTTWTGAAAAGAAGAAGGATAGATTGGYGTTAGCTTAGTTCTCGATCCAGATCGTGACCGGCCCGTCATTTACCAGCGCTACGGCCATGTCAGCACCGAACTTTCCGGTTTGAACCGGAATTTCCAGCTTAACCAGCTGATTGGCAAAATTTTCATATAGTGCACGACCATCGTCAGGCGCTGCAGCGGCGGAAAATCCGGGGCGATTACCGCGAGTGGTATCAGCCGCCAGAGTAAACTGGCTAACCACAAGCGCGCTGCCACCCACATCAGTCAATGAACGGTTCATCCGTCCGGTTTCATCTGCAAATATCCGCAGCTTTGAAATTTTACCCGCAAGTGCTTTTGCCTGCGCGGGGGTGTCCCCCTGCATTGCGCAGACCAGAACCAGCAGCCCGGTATCGATCTGGCCAATGATAGCGCCATCTACTGTAACTGAAGCATTTGTTACCCGTTGCACCAACGCCCGCATCATCGAATACCTTTTATGACATTAATTTCTGTGCCGCGACGTCATTGCTGCTGCGTCGCCACCAAATAGCCAATTCCGGCRGCAATTATCRCCACAACAATCACCGCARACAGAATTTTCCAGACTGACCATGGCCGCTCACCTTGTACCCGACCAGTATGGCCATTTACAACAAAACGATAGGTGCGGCCGCGGTACTTATAGGCCGCCAGCCAGACCGGTAGCAGTATATGTTTGAACGTCACCTTGCTGATATCCGTTTGAATATCGTGGATGCGCTGTCGATCACCGCCGATGTTGAATTTAACATCGCGCCGGATCACTTGATCCATGTGGTTACGCGCTTCTTTAAAACCTTCTGCAATTTCAACTGTGTAACCTTCGGCCCGAAAACCTGCCAAGTATTCAGGCTGATAAGGCTCCAGCGCCGAGAGATCCCAGGGTTGCAACGCATCGGTGAATTTCTTCGGCAGGGATTTTGAGCCAAGCACCAGAACATCATCAAACCACCTTGCTACCCGCCCGGATTTTGAGCGCCAGCGCACCTTTTGCACCCGTTGAGTTTCAGTTTTTCCGTTTCGCCGAACCGTCCGGGATTCATAATATACGGTGCCTTTTTCACCGCGATAACGGCTTTTTGTGTCCGCGTCATAGGTCCAGTAGGGTACATAAATTCCGCCCAGCTTACGCCCCTTGCGCGCGTAATCTTTCAGCCCGCCCGGTGCAAACCAAAGCGCGCCAAGCCAATCAACCATCGCCTTGTGCCCATCACTTTCGGTAAGCGCAAACGGCAGTAACCCGCGGGGTTTGATATACCTATGGGTGCCGGTGCCGGTGACAACAGGTGTCGCGCAGAACGGGCATTCGGCGGCGTGTATGTCGGCGTCAAATTCAAACTGTGCGCCGCAATTTGGACAGGTTACTACCTGAAATTCTTCAATCTCCTGATCCGGGAGGTTGGCGTCAAGTGCGGTGCGATAGTCCAGTTCACTAAGTGCTGTAATAGCAAAAGGGTCTGACTGGATCCGTTGCGCATTACCGCAAAAATCACAGACCAGTTCCCCCTGGTCCGGGGCAAACCGCAAATCTGCGCCACATGTATCGCAGGGAAATCTGTTTTCCTCGGTGGCCATCAGAGCGAGTGTATCCCTTAAGTCTTACTTCCGGGTGCCGGCGGCGGCATCACGGTGAATAACTGCGCCAGTTCGATCACGTCATCGGCGGGCATCCAGCCATCCTGACCGGGTGTCCAGATATAGGTATCGCGGCTAAGGCTGCCATCCCCTGCCATCCGGCCCAGTTTGGCCTTGGAATACGGGCCTTCGGTCTCACCGTTTTTCGCGACATGCCAGACTTTTTCAACTGGTGGCGGCGGGGGTGCTACTGGTTGCGCCGGGGCAGGCGCCGCACCCCACGGTCCAGCCATATTCTGCGCCATTGCTAGTCCCATACCAGCCCCCAACCCGGCGGCCATACCGCCCCCGGCGGGGTTATTCGCGGCTGCGGTCATTGCTTCAGCAGCGGAAAATTGGGTAAATTTGCCCAGATCACCCGCCAACCCAATGGATGTGCGCTTGTCCAGTACCGCTTCAACCGCAGGTGGCAGGCTGATATTTTCGATGTAAAGTTCTGGTATTTCCAGTCCATATTGTTCCAGTGTACCGGAAATCTCGGTCGCAACCAAACGCCCCAGATCAGCCGTGTTCGCTGCCATATCCAGCACCGGGATACGRCTGGCGGARATCACCTGTGAGAATTTCTGCACGATGATGTTGCGGATCTGATAGCTGATCTCATCCATGGTGAATTCACCATCCGTGCCGACAATTTCACTTAGGAACCGCGCGGCGTCCGCCACTTTCACCGTATAAGTGCCGTAGGCCCGCAATCGCACCGGGCCAAATTCAGGATCGCGGGTTATGATCGGGTTCTTGGTGCCCCATTTCTGGTCAGAAAACCGCCGCGTGTTGACGAAATAAACTTCGGATTTGAACGGCGACTGAAAGCCATGATCCCAGTAGTTCAGCGTCGTCAGGATCGGCATGTTGTTGGTTTCCAACATATACAGCCCCGGCGTGAACACGTCCGCCAACTGGCCCTCATGGATGAACACCGCTGTCTGGCCCTCACGAACGGTCAACTTGGCGCCGTATTTGATCTCATGGTCAGCACGTTCAAACCGCCAGACCATGGTGTCGCGGGTATCATCCACCCAATGGATAACGTCGATAAACTCGCCGGTTAGAAAATCCAGAATTCCCATTAATCGTCTCCCGTTTTATTCAACTCTAACTTTGCCCGTCCATCAGTTCGCTGGCAATCAGTTCTGCTTGTTCGCGTGCTTCTATTTCGTTCATGCCGGGGCGCATCCGTGGGTCATACAGGATGCGCAGCAGAAATTCGTCATGGGTGGTCAGCAAACCGAATTCTTCGTCATCGTTAAACACTGACGGTCGCGCCGCCGGGCTGTCATTTGACAGACCCAACCCCTGGGCAATTTCTTCGTGAATGCAGGACAGGCGCAGCAGATCAGGGTGTTCGCCGCGAATAATGGCGAGCGCCTGACTGTAGGTACCCTTGTCCCCGGGGTCCAAAGCGAACACCAGACAAAAGGTTGACCGCGGCATGTCCACAACGGTCCTTAGCGCCCCTTCGTCTATTCCCGGTAATATCTGACGAATACGTGGCGCGAGTGCGCGGCGCTCATCCTCATTCACTACAAAAACATGAAAATTGGCATTCTCGGTGGTTTGTCGGATCGGCAGGCCACTGATCCGCGACAGCCGGGAAGCGTAGGACACGATATTACCGCGATCCGTCAGGCGTTGTTCTTCGGGGATACTTGCGCCAAATTCCACTTTCATGCGCACCGGGCTAACCCACTTGCGCAACTGGCTGGAGGTCTGTTGTGCAATGATACGCCCATTAACCGAGGTGTATTCATCAAACAAAGCAATGCGCACAAAATTGTCTACCAGATTGCGCGTTGTAAACGGCACGTCTGGCCCGCCGCCATCCTGACGTAACAATCCTTGCGTCAGCAATCCGGCCTGCACCCTGGCGTAATACCGTGACAGGGCCAAGCTTTCGGCAGAGCGTTCTGCCACCACTTCTGTTTCCGCATCATCCGGCAGCATTGAAACGGTTGAATCCGGGAATAGGGCGGGATCACAGGCTGCAAGACCACCTAGGCAGGCTGCCAGCAGAATGTGCTTCGCAATAGTTGTGGTCCCGATAGTCACTGGCTTTTAGCCCCCGGAAACGGACGTGCCGAGGTTTTCTCCGGTTCCGTCACCCCTTGCCTTGGCCGATGCCAATGTATCGCGCAACTCTGCTTCCATTTTCTTCAATTCCACTTCAGCGGCTGCACGGTTGCGCTTGCCTTCGTCCGCGATTGACAGGCTGTCTTCGATGGTTGCGATCAGCTCTGCGTTGGCAGTTTTCACGGCCTCAATGTCAAACACCCCACGCTCCATTTCTTCGCGCACTGTTTTGTTCGCCATTCGCAGGTTCTTGGCGTTTGCGGTCAGCAGTTCATTGGTCAGATCACTGGCCTCTTTCACCGCCTTTGCGGCCTCTGCAGAACGCTGAATTGTCACGGCCTGCGCCAGTTGCGTTTCCCACAGCGGAATTGTGTTCACCAATGTCGAATTGATCTTGGTCACAAGGGACTTATCATTTTCCTGCACCAGCCGGATAGAGGGCAAGGATTGCATCGTCACCTGTCGCGTCAGTTTCAGGTCATGCACCCGGCGTTCCAGATCATCGCGCGCGGCGCGCAGGTCACGCAGTTCCTGCGCTTTCATCACTGCCTTATCTTCGGCGGCCGCCTTGACCAGCTTTTCCTTGGCCGGAATGGTCTTAGCGTCCAGAACGCTGATCTTTTCCTCGCCAGCGGAAATATAAAGCGCCAGTTCGTCATAAAACTCCAGCGTCTTGTCATAAAGAATGTCCAGGGATTTGATGTCCTTCAGCAGCGTATGCTCATGGCTCAGCAGGTTGTCTGTAACTTTATCAATCTGCCCCTGAACCGTTTCATAGCGCGCCACGAAATTGGCAAAAGGTGCGGCGCGTCCCAACAGTTTTTCCCACCATGACCGCTTGCGCCGCACGTCCAGTTCGGTAATCGAAAACCCACGAATGGTGGTCACRATTTCGCGCAAACTGTCCCCGGCGGGCCCAACATCTTTGTTGCGAWCATCCGTYAGCATCGCCTGGGAWATTTCCTGYAAYTCTGCCTGCGCWGCCGCGCCGAACCGGATAATTGATCCGGTGTTMTCCMTATCAATTTCGTTCATGCGTTTYTTGATTTSTTCGGCCATCGGCTTATCCGCCTCTGCCAGCGGTACCAGCGCGTTCGCTGGCTCGGCCAGTTGWACAGCGGTTACTTCTTCCAGCAATTTCAAATCACTAGCAGCTTTTTGGCGTACTGAATCAGTCATGGTTACTACCCCTTTTATACATCCCGTGTGTGAACGCCTTCGCGTTCCAGTCGTTCACGAAGAACTTCGATTTCGATGTTCATATCAGTTTTGTTGTCCAACAACATTGCCCGTGTTCTGGCGGAAAAATTCCCCTCCAGATCATCCAGCAACGCCTCATAATCCCKRCGYGCATCGGTGTCGCGAGTGCGGGCATACAGATCAGAAAACTTTGCGGTCGCATCGCGCGYACCCAGCAAATAAACCCCAAGGTARCGTCGAACTGAACTTAGATCACGGGGGTCTTCTTCTACKGTCCGAAACATGTCGCGCGCTGTCAGCGCAAACTGTTCCACCCGCTTTTCAAGCCCCCGGTCCTCGGCCCGCAATATTGCGCCCTTCATTGCCGCCAGATGCTTTTCTGCTTCGCCGACGGCRCGWGCYACCCGGTCTTGCTGAAAGGTATCAACCCCTTCCATGCCCTTGTTGCGCAAAGGGTCCAGCCCAAATGCAAAGCTATGCAATACCGCCCCCAAMACCGCATAAACCGCCGGGTTAATTACCCCTGAACTGCCAGCATAAACGGCYGCAAAYAATCCWGCYCCTGTCAGGGCAGAGCCSATCATTTTTCGTGGTAACACTGGCCGACGGGCAATCTTGCGCGCCTCATATGCTTCCTGCGCCAGCAAACCTTCGCGGGTCATCCATGCTGCCAACAGCARCAACCCCAGACCTGCYAGTGTCATAACAAGCCCCGTSGTGTCTTGAAAGAACGCCCGAACCGCCAAAGGCAACGGGGCCAGGAACAGAAAGTTAACCCGCGCGCCGGTCCGGCTGCGTCGCTGCCCGCTCCAGGCATTTCGTGCATCGGCTTTTGAATCACCAGGTTCTTCCGTACTGAACTTGCCGCCATACCGCTCTGCCATCAGTTTCCCCCGGTTATGGCGACATAGAATATCGTCGCCACCAGCAGAAGAAACGCCAGTTTTTGCAGCCCGGTTCCGGTCACTTGTTCGCCCACCATGTTTTYACCATTGGCACCATTGTCACCTATAGCCCCTGTATAGACCGCTTGCCACCGTTCAAAACCGAATATTTAGCCGGTTGATTTTCCCATTTCACGCTCAGCAGAAAGTTTCCGCGAATAACCGGATTGAATGATTTCCACAGCCACCAGAACAAGTATTGAGAAATAGAACGTGCTCTTGGACATCGGGATCAGCTCATGGCCGAACAATTTGATTTGCAGGGCATCGTTATTCATTGCATGGGCCGCTGCAACGCCGGATTCGCCTAGCAGTTCCACGCCGACTATCAGCAGAATAAACAACCCCAGCACTTCGTACATGCGGTTTTTTTGCAAGAATACCGTCACCCCATCAGCAAGCAAAAGCATGGCTAATCCAGAAATCAGGATGGCTGYTGCCAGAATTGGAAAGACGTCRGTAATCGCCAAGCCAGATAAAACGGAATCAAAACTGAATATCAGGTTCATCATCACAATGATCACCACTACCTGCGTCGCCGATTTGCTTTTACCGTGCTGTACATCGGTATGCAGGTCCTGAATTGTCAGCATATGGCCAATTTCCTTAACGGCAGTGTACATAATGAAAATACCGCCGAAAATGAACACGCAGGTGGCGAAGTTCACACCGCCCTCTAACACCCCGGGCCAGTTGAAGATGTAAAAAGGGGTGCTCAACGCGTCAATCAACCCAACCATCACGAACAGCAAAACCACCCGCAGCGCAACAGCAATTATTATCCCCCAAAACCGAACAGATTTTTGTTTCTCCACAGGTGCGCGCTGACTYTCGATTGAWATATAAAGCAGGTTGTCGAAYCCCAATACCGCCTGCAAAAAACAAAGTATCAGCAGATTGGTAAGATTTTCAAATGTCAGTAGATCAGCCATCGCGCACTCGTTCCTGTTTTAGTTTTTTGCAAACAAACCAGATGCGGGAAGGGGCGGCAAGGGTGCGCTAGGGGGAAATTTCRCTSGCCTGCGGCTATTTCCGACGATTTGGYCGCCGCTTTCGCACCGGTTTTGGCCGCGCTTCCGGGGTCAACCCCAACTGATCTTTTACTACTCGCTGCTTGATCTCTTCCACTTCACCGGGCTTCAGATCACGCAGTAGAAACGGCCCGTAGCTAATGCGGATCAGCCGGTTTACTTTCAGCCCGATCACTTCCATCGCGCGCCGGATCTCGCGGTTCTTACCCTCTTTGATGCCGATGGTGATCCAGGCGTTTGCCCCCTGTTGGCGATCAAACTTGATATCCATCGGTTGAAACCGCTCACCCTCATGGGTGATGCCTTTGCTCAATGGCGCCAGTTGTTCATCCGTTGGCCGCCCATTCACCCGAACCCGATATTTGCGGGTCCAGCCGGTAGACGGCAGCTCCATCTTACGCTTCACTTCACCGTCGTTGGTCAGTATCAACAAGCCTTCGGAATTCAGATCAAGCCGCCCGACCGACATCACCCTTGGCAAGGTGTCCGGCAGTGCGTCAAACACAGTATCGCGACCCTTTTCGTCCGCCGTTGTGGTCACCAAACCGCGCGGTTTGTGRTAGAGCCACAGGCGCGGCGGGTCCGGTTCACCCACCTCTTTTCCGTCGACAACGATTTTGTCTGCGGCCGTTACATTCAGCGCCGGGCTGTCAATCTTTTTGCCGTTCACCGAAACACGCCCAGCCGCGATCATCCGCTCGGCTTCGCGGCGTGACGCCAGACCAGCGCGTGACATAACCTTGGCGATCCGATCACCTTTKGGGGTCTCTTTTTCCATGAACCCGCCATACAGGTGCGCGTCTGAAAGGGAAAGCACCTTGGCAAGCCGACACCCAMAGGGCATGACATGCATCCATGAGTTTCAAAAGCCATATGAAAGCTGCCCTTGAGCAGGCCGGTGCAGCCGGTGCGCGGGGAGAAGTCCCCGTCGGTGCCGTAATCATCGCCCCAAATGGCGACATTGTTGCGCGCGCTGGCAACCGGACGCGTGAGWWRAAYGAYCCRACCGCYCACGCAGAAATCCTCGCTATCCGTGCCGCYTGCAAAGCATTAGGTTCAGAACGCCTGCCCGGATATGACCTATACGTCACGCTTGAACCCTGCCCAATGTGTGCGTCTGCCATCTCGCAAGCCCGGATCAAACGGCTCTACTATGGGGCGTCTGACCCAAAATCCGGCGGCGTTGTCCAAGGTCCGCGCATATTCGAACATCCCCAAAGCCACCATGTGCCAGAGGTGTACGATGGCATCGGCGCACAACAGGCAGAAGATTTGCTACGTGGGTTTTTTCAGGGGAAAAGGTAACTCAGTCGTCGCGTTCGGGCGCGTTCGGGTCCTTTGGCAATTTATGGGCTATGCCTTTGTGACACTCGATACAGGTCTTGCCCTGCTCGTGACCTTCCTGCATTTTTTCACTGGACCGCCGACTCTGTAGTTCAAAGTTCATCGCTTCAAATGAATGACAGTTCCGACACTCTCGGCTGTCGGTGCTCAGCATGGTATCCCAAACCCTGTTCGCCAATTCCCATCGATGCGCTTCAAACTTTTCAGGCGTGTCTATCTTACCGGTAATTGTCCCCCATACTTCGCCGGTGGCCTGAATTTTTCGGATTAATTTGGGGGCCCAGGCGTGCGGAACGTGGCAATCAGAACAAATAGCACGAACGCCGGCTGCATTTTTGTAATGGGTGGATTCTTTGTATTCCTGATAAACGACCTGTTCCATTTCGTGGCAGGAAATGCAGAATTCCAATGTGTTTGTAGCTTCCATAGCGGTATTGAACCCGCCCCAGAAGATGATGCCACCCAAGAAACCAACCAAAATGATTGCACCCCAGGCGAACCGAATAGTCGGCCCCCAAAACCATTTCCAAGATTTTTTAATAAAGGTTATCATTTCGAGTTTTCCTTTGCAAAAATGTTGCCCGCAAAACTACGCGGGCAACATCATTGTCAAACTCGACTATTCCGCGAGTGGCATAGTCTGCAAATAGGCCAGAATGTCCGCTGACACCTGCGGTCCAAAGGCCCGCATTGCCGGCATTTGTTCCGCGGGCTGCCCATTCATGATTTTCTGGATGATTTCCCACGGGTTCTTGTTCGACAGGGTTCCAAGCGTTGTGCCAAGATCCTTTGGTTTGTCGCCGTCCARGCCGTGGCATTGCGCGCATACAGTGTTGTAGTATTCTTCACCTTTGGCGAGGTCGCCGACTGCCATCTTGGTTTCGCGATTGATGAACGTATCAATGTCAAACTGACCGGCGGAAACGAAATTCGCCAAATCTGTATAATCCTGCTCGTCCATCTTGCCGGCAAATCCGTGGGTATCGTCTTTGATGATGGCAATGATATCAGCCGTTGGCGCACCCGCCATTCCCTGCAACCCGGTTATTCCGGTCTGGTATGAACCAGAGGCATACGCACCATCCGCGCCCATGATGTCCCAGCCATGGCATGCTTTGCAGCGTTGGGTGGCGTCGCCACTTTTCTTGGTGTTGCTGTCAGGCCAGGCCGAATGTGTTTCTTCGGGTTTTGGTGCCTTGATGACTTTGTACCATTTGTCATACAGTCGACCACCTCGTGCAATCGACGAAGTAATTTCTTCGGCACTGGTGGGAATTGCGGATAACGAAAAACTGGTGACAGCAAACGCCGTAATTATCGTTGCTGATACCAGTTTTCCTAAGCGAAGTTTTTGGCCAAACATGGCGCCCCTCCTTTTGGATAAACGGTGATCTCACGATTTTGTGATAACTAAAGACTACCAAAAAAAAGGCTCTAACCATTGATTCAGGTCATTTTTAACCATTTTTGTTTAATAAACTTTCGCCACCAACACTTCCGGCTCCACCACATCGACCCCCGGCAGGGCCTCTGCCAGCGCCTTTGCAGACTGCTCTAACAGCGGAAATGTTCGGTAATGACAGGGGATTACGGTTTTGAAATCAAAGAACGTCCTGGCAGCATATGCCGCCCTATTCATATCCATGGTAAAATGCCCGCCAGCACATAAGATCCCGATATCAGGCGCATGTAAGTCATTGAAAATTTTCATATCCGCCATCACATCCGTATCGCCCGAGAAATAGATTGTGTGACCCTCACCGGCAATTATGAACCCGGCTTCCGCCCCGGCATAGGCTGGCCCGGTTTCTGCATTCAATATGGAGGACGAATGCACAGCGTTTACCATAGTCACCAAAACATCCCCCAAGGCCACTGTGCCGCCCTTGTTAAATCCAATGACCTGSACGCCTTCCTTACTTTCCCACCAGTTCATCAGGTCATAGAWACCAACCAGAGGAATGCTAAGTTCCTTWGCCAACCCAATGGCATCTCCGGAATGATCGCCATGGCCATGGCTGATCAATATATGTGTAACACCTRAAATCGCCTCGTCGCGCCGATCTTCCGGAAACATCGGATTCCCGGTCAACCATGGGTCCACCAGAAGCACCTGATTGCCTATTTCAATGCGAAACCCCGAATGGCCCAGCCAGATGATCTTCATGTGTGTTCTCCTGTTGWTTCAAACGAATTCTAACGCAGATTTCGTGATTGAAAACACCCCATGCTTGCGGGTCCGCTTCAGCGGCGCTAAACCCGCGCTCAAGAACACTCGGAGTCCCCATGTCTATAGATATTAAAACAGCCGCCCATGTGGCCAAGCTTGCCAGAATTAAAGTTGAATCCAAAGACTTACCCGCGCTCGCGCAGGAATTCAGTGCGATCCTGGGCTTTATTGAACAGTTGAATGAGGTGGACGTTGAAGGCGTGGAACCGATGGTWTCGGTGACYCCKATGCGCYTGAAGCGACGTGAAGACGTGGTTACWGATGGCGGAATTCAGGACAAAATTCTGGCCAACGCGCCCGATGCACGGGAAGGCTTTTTTGCAGTGCCAAAGGTGGTTGAATAATGTCTGATCTCAACACGTTAACCATCGCGGACGCCCGTGATAAACTGCGCTCGGGTGAAGTTACATCGGTGGACCTGACCAGTGCTTGTCTGGATGCTGTACAGGGTGCCAAGACCCTGAACGCCTTTGTCCAYGACACCCCTGAAATTGCCAGGGCGCAGGCCAAGGCGGCTGATGCGCGGATCAAGGCGGGGGATGCCCCCGATATGTGCGGAATTCCACTTGGAATCAAAGACTTATTCTGCACAAAAGGTGTGCCAAGTCAGGCCGGGTCGGCTATTCTGGAGGGCTTCACCCCCGAATATGAAAGCACCGTCACCCAAAACCTGTTCGATGCGGGGGCCGTGATGCTGGGCAAGCTGAACATGGAYGAATTYGCCATGGGTTCCAGCAATGAAACCTCAACTTACGGCGACGTGATCAGCCCCTGGCGGCGCGGCAATGACGAAGCAGCATTAACCCCCGGCGGTTCATCGGGYGGTTCCGCCAGCGCGGTGGCGGCTGATCTGTGYCTTGCGGCAACCGGAACCGATACTGGCGGCTCGATCCGCCAACCAGCTGCTTTTACAGGGCTAGTTGGGATCAAACCGACCTACGGGCGCTGCTCTCGTTGGGGCGTTGTGGCGTTTGCGTCATCACTGGATCAGGCCGGGCCGATCACAAAAACCGTGCGTGAYGSGGCRATCATGCTGGAAGCCATGTGCAGCCATGATRAAAAGGACTCCACGTCTGTCGACATTCCCGTCCCTAATTTTGAAGCTGCTCTTACCGGCGACATCAAGGGCAAAAAGATCGGYATTCCCAGGGAATACCGGATGGACGGTATGCCCGATGAGATTGAAAAACTCTGGGCCGATGGCACCACAATGATGAAGGACGCAGGCGCTGAAATTGTCAACATCTCGCTACCCCACACCAAATACGCGCTACCTGCCTATTACGTGATCGCACCAGCCGAAGCGTCCAGCAATCTGGCCCGCTATGACGGCGTGCGCTACGGTCACCGCGCCAAGCTGGCCGGGGGCGACGGCATCACCGAAATGTACGAAAAGACCCGCGCAGAAGGTTTCGGACACGAAGTTCAGCGCCGGGTGATGATTGGCACCTATGTGTTGTCGGCAGGATTCTATGACGCCTACTACAACCGCGCGCGTCGGGTGCGCACGTTGATCAAAAAGGATTTTGAAGATGTATTCGAACAAGGGATCGATGCGATCCTGACCCCGGCTACTCCTTCGGCTGCGTTTGGCTTAGGTGAAATGACCGATGCCGACCCAATTCAGATGTACCTGAATGACGTGTTCACGGTCACCGTGAATCTTGCTGGCCTGCCGGGGATTTCGGTTCCAGCCGGGCTTGATAAGCAGGGTCTGCCGCTTGGGCTGCAATTGATCGGGCGGCCCTGGGAAGAGGGTGAACTGCTAAATGCCGCTTACGTAATGGAACGCGCCGCCGGATTTGTTTCCAAACCGGCAAAATGGTGGTAAAAACGCCTGCAAAACAACACTCAGAGGGTCAATTGATGCGGTTTAAATATATATTTGTGGCAGCATTGACGCTGGCAGGGTGTGAAACACCAGTGCCGGATTCTGGTGCGGGTGTTGGGTTTGAAGAATATTCGAACTACCAAAACCAGCGCGAAGCCGAACTGGGCGGTACAGGCCCGCTCGTTCCTGGCGCAACAATTTCTGACGAAGCGGTTGACACAAATGTTAATATTGATACCGCAAGTCCGACCGAGCAGGTTGCTGAGTCCGAGCAAGTTGCTGAGTCAACGTTTCAGATTAACCGCAACAACCCCGGAATTTCAGATGAACAGGATTTTGACGCGGTTTCCTCGCGTGAATCCATCGAAAGTGACGCCGAACGTCGCGCAGCACAACAGCAGGCCTATCAGGTGATTGAACCCACTGCACTGCCAACCCGTGGGCGGGCATCGGGGGCTTCGATTGTCGAATTCGCACTGTCGACAACCAATCTTGTCGGCCAGTCGATTTACCGCCGCTCGACCATATTGGCACAGAACCGGTTTGATCGAAACTGTGCCAAATATCCGTCGCCGGATATGGCGCAAGAGGCATTTTTGAAGGCTGGCGGGCCAGATCGGGACCGTCAGGGGCTGGACCCGGACGGGGATGGATTTGCCTGTTTCTGGGACCCTTCGCCGTATCGCCGCGCCACCGGGGGCTAAGTGAAAATCCACCAGCACCCGTCGCCGAACTTTGGTGAACGGCGGCGTGGTGAAATCCCTGATTTAATTGTCATTCATTATACGGCGATGGGATCGGTGGATGACGCCTTGGCGCGGTTATGTGACCCGGAATGTGAGGTTTCGGCACATTATTTGATCTCTGCGCAAGGCGAATTGGTCCAACTGGTTGCGGATAAAAAACGCGCCTGGCACGCCGGGGCAGGGGCCTGGGGGGCGTGTACCGATGTCAATTCACGTTCTGTTGGGATTGAGCTGGCGAACGATGGAAGATCGCCGTTTTCGGCCCGGCAAATGGATGCGCTGGATAGTTTGCTCGCAAAAATTATCGGGCGTTGGTCGATTCCGCCTGAACGGGTGATCGGACATTCGGACATGGCCCCGATGCGCAAATTTGATCCAGGTCAGCGATTTGATTGGCGACGTTTGGCGTTGAACGGGTTGTCGGTTTGGCCTGAGAGTGGAACAGCGCAAGCGACTGACATTGCACAGTTTACCGTAGATGCGCAGAGCTTTGGATATTGTGCGACCGGCGAATTTGAAACGCTTTTGAGCGCCTTTCGCCAGCGGTTTCGACCTTGGGCTGATGGTCCACTTGATGCAACGGATATGAGCCTGATCAGCGACCTTGCGAAACGCTTCCCCGTTGACCAACCGCTCTTGAACACCTAAATTGAATTCGCGCGGATGGCTGGATGACTGCGGGGCGAAAGCCGCGAGGAAAGTCCGGACTCCATAAGGCAATGGTGCCGGGTAACGCCCGGCGGGGGTAACCCCAGGGAAAGCGCCACAGAGAACAGACTGCCGTCTTCGGGCGGTAACGGTGAAAAGGTGCGGTAAGAGCGCACCGCGGGACTGGCAACAGGACCGGCACGGCAAGCCCCACCAGGAGCAATGCCAAATAGGGGCCTTATGTGTGCAAACACGAGGGACGTCTTAGCCCGCAAGGCCCGGGTTGGCAGCTTTAGTGTACTGGTAACAGTACACATAGATGAATGGTCATCCAGTGGTGGGGAAACCCGCCATGGACAAGATCCGGCTTACAGGCCATCCGCGCATATTTCGTTAGTTTTGGATCATGTAGTGCAGGCTCGAAAACTTTGCCCGCAGGGCCGCTGTTTCGGGCGCCAGGCTTTCAGGATCGTTTGACAACAATGCCCGCGCCACCAGATCAGCAATTTCAACTACATTTTCCGGGGTTGCCCCAAAACGCACCAGTTCCGGTGTGCCGATGCGCAACCCGTTCATGTCGCCGTCAACCGGATCAATCGGCAGGCCGATCCCACAAGCCAGAAACCCGGCCTTGCGCAATGTTTTTGATGCCGCCTGCCCGCCACCGAATTCCGCAGCCTTGATCGCAAACTGATGCGAAGTCGTCGCCCCCTTGCCCGCCGCAAACACCGACAGGCCTAGTGCCGCAAGTTCACGGGCTAGCGCCTGCGCCAAAGCCACCATTTCGCCTGCATACGCGGCCCCGTGTTCGATCCAGTCCAACAGGGTG
>NVTR01000075.1 GCA_002732955.1 Marinosulfonomonas sp. | reverse complement strand
TGGCGGGCAAGGAATTGTAGGGTGGGTGATTTCACCCACCAACCGGTACAGGGCGTTGCTAAGATGGGTGCGAGCACCCATCCTACGGCTTGCTTTGTGGTGAAGGTGGACAGATTGCCCACCCTACAAGTGCAAATAAAAATATTCAGACAAGCCAAATGTCAGGATCTAAGTGCATTGTTGAACACACTTTGACTAAGAGCTTTTTTGTTTCAGCACCCATATAGGGTGCTAGCTCAACCAAATCCACGTCAACGACTGATTCCAACAATCCAACATGCGCTAGATCATTCAAATGTGAGTTTGGAGATTCAGCTAAATATTCCATATACTTAGTGATACGTTCGATGATTGATGGAGTGAGAACTGCGCCTTTCATCCATTTGACAAAATAGTCTTCGTGAAAAATATATGATCCGAAGCCGCTAGCTTCCTCCAAGGCATCCAGTCCAAATATTTCCACAAGTTCTGGAAAACAATCGCTACAGTATTTATCAACAAGGTTCATATTACCAAATTAACCCCACCAATTTTATCCGCCTACAGTCCTGCAATCTCTAAATTATTATAGAACACTTGACCATGTAGTTTAGCGACCGCATTCCTTGCTCAGTAGTCATTTAAAATACCGGGGGCCAAGTACCTAAATTGGTAAATCGGATTGAGATATCAATGTTTCACCCATCAACCAGCATCAGTACTTGCCAACCCAACCCACTCCCCCTATACGCACGTCTTCACTCCCTCCACCGGGAATCAGGGTGACCCTATGGGCCCTCCGGTGATGTTGACAAAGGAATATGGCCATGAGCGCCAGCGAGTTACGTGAGARGACACCAGACCAGCTGAAAGAAGAGCTGGCCAGCCTGAAAAAAGAGAGCTTTAACCTGCGCTTTCAACAGGCCACCGGGCAACTGGAAAACACCTCTGGTATCCGCAAGGCACGCCGTGGTGCKGCCCGMGTYAAAACAATTCTGAATCAAAAGGCTGCCGATGCAGCCGGTGCCGCCGCTGCGGCCAAAAGCGAATAGGGGGCCTNGASAYATGCCAAAACGCATCCTGACAGGCACCGTGACCAGCGACGCCAATGAACAAACCGTAACGGTTTCCGTTGAACGCCGCTTCACSCACCCGGTGATGAAGAAAACCATCCGTAAGTCCAARAAATACCGGGCCCACGATGAGAAGAACACCTTTAAAACAGGTGACCAGGTTCGCATTCAGGAATGTGCRCCAAAGTCGAAAACCAAACGCTGGGAGGTTCTCGTCTCTTANGGCGAWAACACCCGGTTCAATCGAAACCCTGGGGCGATGTCCCTAAAGGTCGGGAGAATCAAAAATGATTCAAATGCAGACCAATCTTGATGTGGCTGATAATTCAGGCGCCAAGCGCGTACAGTGCATCAAGGTATTGGGTGGTTCCAAGCGTCGTTACGCTTCGGTCGGCGATGTTATCGTCGTATCGGTTAAGGAAGCCATCCCACGCGGCCGCGTGAAAAAAGGCGATGTGCGCAAAGCCGTCGTTGTACGCACCCGCAAAGAAGTCCGTCGCCCTGACGGCACAGCGATCCGCTTTGACAGCAACGCCGCTGTGATCCTCAACACTGCCAACGAACCACTGGGCACCCGTATCTTCGGGCCAGTTGTACGTGAGCTGCGTGCMAAGAACTTCATGAAGATCATCTCACTTGCGCCGGAGGTGCTGTAATGGCTGCTAAACTTCGCAAAGGTGACAAGGTCATCGTTCTGACCGGTAAGGACAAAGGCAAGCAGGGTGAAATATCTTCCCTCAGCCCGAAAACCGGTAAGGCCGTTGTGGAAGGCGTCAATATCGCCATCCGCCACATTAAACAAAGCCAGGCCACACAGGGCGGTCGCGTGCCACAGGCAATGCCGATCAACCTGTCCAATCTGGCACTGTTGGATGCAAAAGGTAAAGCAACCCGCGTTGGCTTCCGTATGGAAGACGACAAAAAGGTCCGCTTCGCCAAAACCACAGGGGACGTGATCTGATGCTCGATGATGCAACATACACCCCGCGCCTGAAGGCAACTTACAAGGACACGATCCGTCCCGCCTTGAAGGAAGAGTTTTCCTACAAGAACGACATGATGATCCCRCGCCTTGATAAGATTGTGCTGAACATCGGTTGTGGCGCAGAAGCCGTTAAAGACACCAAGAAAGCCAAAGGCGCACAGGCWGAACTGACCACAATCGCCGGTCAGCAGGCTGTCATCAACATCGCCAAGAAATCTATYGCGACCTTCCGGGTCCGCGAAGATATGCCYCTTGGTACCAAGGTCACCCTGCGCGGTAACCGGATGTATGAATTTCTTGATCGCCTGATCACAGTGGCAATGCCACGTGTGCGTGACTTTCGCGGCGTGTCCGGGAAATCGTTTGATGGCCGCGGCAACTACGCCCTGGGTCTGAAAGAACTTTTGGTGTTCCCCGAAATTGACTTTGATAAAGTCGATGTCACCTGGGGAATGGATATCGTCATCTGCACAACCGCGAACACCGACGCGGAAGCGAAGGCACTGTTGAAGCATTTCAACATGCCCTTCAACAGCTGATCGCGAGAGGAAAGAACACATGGCTAAAAAAGCAATGATCGAACGCGAACTCAAACGCCAAAAGCTGGTTGCCAAATACGCAACCAGACGCGCGGCGTTAAAAGAAATCGCTGCCGACACATCCAAGCCCATGGAAGAGCGTTTCAAAGCGCACATGGCGCTTGCAAAACTACCGCGCAACAGTTCAGCCACCCGGCTGCACAACCGTTGCCAGCTCACCGGTCGTCCACACGGCTATTATCGTAAATTCAAGGTTTCACGGATCGCCTTGCGGGAACTGGGCTCTCACGGCCTGATCCCCGGCCTCGTGAAATCCAGCTGGTAAGGAGCGTATATAAATGAACGATCCTCTCGCAGATATGCTGACACGAATACGCAACGCTCAGATGCGTGGCAAATCGACAGTATCCACACCTGGCTCCAAGCTGCGTGTCCGGGTGCTGGATGTGCTGAAAGACGAAGGTTATATCCGGGGCTACGAACGTACCACCGGGACCGACGGCCACCCAGCCATTGAAATCAGCCTGAAATACTATGATGGCACCCCTGTCATTCGYGAACTGAAACGGGTTTCTACCCCCGGTCGTCGCGTTTACATGGGYGTYAAGGAAATCCCGCAGATCCGTCAGGGTCTTGGTGTTTCGATTGTCTCCACACCCAAAGGTGTGATGTCAGATGCAAGTGCGCGCACCAACAATGTTGGCGGCGAAGTGCTCTGCACTGTATTCTAGGGGAGCAACATGTCACGTATTGGTAAAAGACCGGTCGATCTGCCAGCAGGGGTTAGCGCCACTGTTTCAGGTCAGACCGTAGAAGTGAAAGGCCCCAAAGGGACCCTTAGCTTTAGTGCGACTGACGATGTTACAATCAAAGTCGAAGACAATGTGATCAGCATCACGCCTCGCGGCAGCTCYAAACGGGCGCGYCAGCAATGGGGTATGAGCCGGACACAGATTCAGAACCTTGTCACCGGCGTAACGGATGGTTTCAAGAAAGAACTTGCGATCACCGGTATTGGTTACCGGGCCACGATGGATGGGACGAACCTGAAATTGCAGCTTGGTTACAGCCACGATGTGTTCTTTGAGGTGCCAGAGGGTGTTACCGTAACAGCGCCTAAGCAAACTCAGGTCTTCATCGAGGGCATTGATCGTCAACTCGTCGGTCAGGTTGCGGCAAACATCCGCGAATGGCGCAAGCCCGAGCCCTATAAGGGCAAAGGTATTGCATACAAAGGCGAATATATCTTCCGCAAGGAAGGCAAGAAAAAGTAAGGACGCGAAACAATGGCAAACRGCAAAAGAGACCTGTTCTTGAAGCGCCGCCAGCGCGTTCGGAACAAAYTGCGSAAAAYSKCRGCMGGSCGYCCGCGCCTGTCGGTTCACCGCAGCAACAAAAACATCAGCGTTCAGCTGATCGACGATGTAAACGGCGTCACTCTCGCCTCGGCYTCKWSCATGGAAAAAGCTCTGGGTGTGGTTGGCAAGAACAACGTCGAAGCAGCCGCCAAAATCGGGGCTGCAATTGCAGAACGCGCCAAGAAAGCCAAAGTGAGCGAATGTTATTTCGACCGCGGCGGCTTCCTCTTTCACGGTAAAGTCAAGGCTCTGGCCGACGCTGCCCGTGAAGGCGGATTGAAGTTTTAAGGGGATCGTAAGAATGGCAAGAGAACAAAGAGGCCGGGGCCGTCGCGATCGCGATGAAACGCCGGAATTCGCTGATCGACTGGTTGCGATCAACCGGGTATCCAAGACCGTTAAGGGTGGTAAGCGTTTCAGCTTCGCGGCCCTGGTGATTGTTGGTGACCAAAAGGGCCGCGTCGGCTTTGGCAAAGGTAAAGCCAAAGAAGTACCCGAAGCGATCCGTAAGGCCACCGAACAGGCCAAGCGCCAGATCGTCCGCGTACAACTGCGCGAAGGCCGCACCCTGCACCACGACATCGAAGGTCGYCACGGYGCCGGTCGCGTCGTGATGCGCACAGCCCCTGAAGGTACCGGCATCATCGCTGGTGGCCCGATGCGCGCCGTGTTCGAAATGCTCGGTGTTAAGGACGTCGTGTCCAAATCCATCGGTTCCTCGAACCCGTACRACATGATCCGCGCGACCATCAACGGTCTGACCCGCGAAGCCAGCCCACGTTCCGTGGCGCAGCGTCGTGGTAAGAAAGTTGCAGAAATCCTGCGCAAACCAGACGCCGAAGCCGCTGCCGAGCCAGCTGCCGAAGCCGCAGAAGCWKMRRRRRSYGRARCCATKGCAAAAACCATCGTCATCAAGCAGATCGGGTCTCCGATCCGTCGCCCCGCCAAACAGCGCGCAACGCTGGTYGGYYTRGGYCTGAACAAGATGCACAAAACCCGCGAACTGGAAGACACACCTTCGGTGCGCGGCATGGTCAACAAGATCTCGCATCTGGTGGAAATCATCGAAGAGCGCGGCTAACCGTTTTCTTTAAAAGAAAACGGNNCCAAANTCTTTCAAAGATTTTKGGGCCGGAATCTAGACGCCTCGGGAAACCGGGGCGTTTTGCTTTCTGGGATACCTCAACTGAACAGAACCGGACATTCACGGCGGCATTTATTGCGCGCAATGATATAAATCAGATGCAGTGTACCAAGCCCGGCCAGCAGGCAGAAAAATGAAATGTAAGCGTATCTGAGGAATAGAAAGTCAACCGCGATGATTGTAATCAATGTCAGAGCAAAATATTTGATATGCAGGTAACGCGACAATAGTGGCGAAAGCACAATCAACGCCAGATAGATGAAATTAGTCGTCCATCGAGGCATCATGAAATCAAGCAACATTGTCCCTTCATAGGCCAAAGACGCCCGGTTGATCGACACGGCAATCCATTCCGGATTAAGCAAATGCGGCACATAGAGCATCAACCCAAACCCAAGTCCAACCAGCGCAAACAACAAAAACAGATGTTTTCTCCGGCTTTCAGGTGGTTCCAGCACATAAACCGACAGCGGTATCCAAAACGGCCACATGAACCAGGTGAAAAAAATAAACACCAACGCACTGACCAGCACGGTTTGCTGATCGCCGGAATTCATACCTGACCAGACGATCCCTTCGGATAGCTGCTGCAGGCCGGCAAAAACCGGCATCATTGCCACCGGAACATAGCGTTTATTGGTGGTCCACGCCTTGCGGCTGGCATATCCGCCACCCACCAACAATATCCCACCGGCGGCGAAACTAACGGTCTCTGAAAAACACATGCTCTGGCCCCTGGTGCCCGGTGCACCGGGCGTTGAAGTTAAATCAGGTCTYAGCTGGATGAYCGCCGATGTTCAGGTGGCGGACCCACTTCTGTAGAATACAAACTTATAATCCTTTTTACGATCAAGCCAATTGGGTATAGTTCCAATATGTTTACAGCAATTCTGATAAGCGCGCTCTTGGTCKTGCTGACACTCTGCTTGCATCAGGCCAGCTTTGTTCTTCTGACCCGGACCATCCCGGTGGGCGCCCATAGCGGCCATCCGGCATTGTATCTGCTGATGCTTGGGGTGTTTGTGGTGCATATTTTGGATGTCCTGCTCTATGCCCTTGCGATTTATCTGGCGATCGGTGTCTTTGACCTTGGCGCCCTTGAGGGCCTGCAGGCCACAGGCATTCTGGATTACTTTTATGCTTCAATCGTATTTTATACCTCTCTTGGTTTTGGCGATGTGGTGCCAATCGGTCATTTGCGTTTTATCGTCGGGATAGAAGCCCTGAACGGCCTACTTCTTATCGCCTGGTCGGCTGCATATATTTTTGCGGTAATGGGAAAGACCTGGCATTGTTTCTCTGGCGAAAAAGAAAAAAATTAGAAACGAAATACCTGAAAGGCAGTAAATGAAACAAGCGGCAGACAATAARCTTTCACTGGTCGGCTCGGTTTCTCTGGGCACCGGGGTCATGATCGGCGCCGGAATTTTCGTCCTGATGGGKCARATCGCCGAACTTGTCGGYGGCCTTTTTCCATTGGCRTTTCTGGCCGGTGCAGTGGTTGTCGGCTTTAGYGCYTATTCCTACGTGAARTTTTCMAATGCCTACCCGTCTTCGGGTGGGGTCGCCATGTTTTTGCGCAAAGCCTATGGGCCGGGCACCGTGGCCGGAACGTTTTCACTGCTGATGTTTGTGTCGATGGTGATCGCCGAGAGCCTGGTGGCGCGCACGTTCGGGTCCTACACGCTGCGGCTGTTCAAGGTTGAAAACACCGCGCTGTTGGTGCCCCTGTTGGGTGTGTTGCTGATCGGCGTCGCCTATATTGTCAACATTTCCGGTAACAAAATCATCGAAACCACCGCCAATGTGACAGCCGTGATCAAAATCGTCGGCATCGCGGTTCTGGCGCTGGCCGGGCTGGCMTTTGCCGGCTTYACGCCGGTGTCCGGCTGGGGTGCTTCCGCACCGACAGCCAATTCCGGCGGTTTCAATTTCGTCGCTGCCCTTGCCCTGTCTATCCTTGCCTTCAAAGGCTTCACCACCATCACCAATCAGGGCGGTGACATCATTGATCCGCACCGCAATCTGGGGCGCTCGATCATCCTGTCGATCCTGATCTGCACCATAATATATACGCTGCTGGCGTTTTCGGTTGCCAGCAATCTTAGCGTTGCAGAAATCATCATTGCCAAAGATTATGCCCTCGCCGCCGCTGCGCGTCCGGTGTTTGGTGATCTGGGTCTGATCTTTACGGTACTGCTGGCCATCGTCGCCACGGTTTCCGGGCTGATTGCCAGTGTGTTTTCCGCCTCCAGAATGCTGGCCATGCTCAGCAGCATGAAACAACTGCCCCGGCTTTACGCAGGGTTCAGCAACCCGGCGCTGGTTCTGACCGTGACGCTGGCAGTGACACTGACCATATTGTTTGATCTCACGCGCATCGCGTCGATCGGTGCGATATTCTATCTGCTGATGGATATCGCCATCCACTGGGGCCTGTTTCGCTACTTGCGAAAGGACATCGGGGCCAACGCGATCATCCCCCTGATTGCCATCGTTCTGGATGCCATAATTCTGGCGGCGTTCCTGCTGATGAAATTCCAAAGCGATCCGCTGGTTATCTATGTGTCGCTGGCCGGTTTCGCAGCCATCATGGCGGCGCAACGGCTGTTCATGATTACCCATACTGATAGCAGCGGAACCATGCATATGGACATGGAAATGGCGACAGATGGGATGAAGGGTCGTGATGCCGGATCAAAAGACAGTGGCGACATGAATATGGATGATATGTAGATTTGGCACCCCACCAAATTCCGCCAAATACCTTAACTGAGGAACAGCTTTCCCCCGGTGTTTTGTTGCTGTAATTGCTTTGGCAAAGAAAAGGACCGCGCCATGACATTCTCTCCGACCGACCGTTTCAACGCCGTGATCACCGCCATTGACGCCGTCAACGCCCAGGACCCGCGCAAGATCACCGTAGACGGCACTGAACAACCGTTCGAAACCGTCTACGCCAACCGCATGACCGAAACGCTGGAACACATGTACCCCGACGCCTCAGAACTGCTGCGCATCGCGTCCCGCGCCCAGCATATACGGCGCTGGCAGATCCCGCGTGATACCTTCCCGATGAACCGCGAAGGCTACCAGAAATGGCGCCTTGGTATGCGCCAACTACACGCCGAACTGGTGGGCGGCATCATGGAAACACAGGGCTATAGCAGTGAGGACATCGCCGACGTCGGTATGTTCCTGCGTAAAGAACGCCTAAAGCRTGTCGCCGATTCACAAGCGCTGGAAAACGTCGTCGACGTGGTGTTCCTGAACTACTACTGGGATGATTTTGTTGAAAAGTTTTCCGATTACGACGACGACAAACTAATCGATATTGTCGGCAAAACCCTGCGCAAAATGTCCAGTCATGGCCACGCCGCAGCACTGGCGCTGGACCTGCCGCCGGAAACCACCCGCATCGTGCTGGCCGCAGTCGAGCGGGAAAAAGATACGCTGGCGAATATGGCGGAACGGGAAAACGGCTAGGGCAGCTCCTGCCTGCCTGCGCATAGTCACGATCCCGTGAAAGCAACGGGCAGATTGATATGAATCAAGCACATGACCACCAACACGGATAACAATTGTATTTACTGGGTGGCGATTGACAGTCTGGTAAAATTTCCCGTTGCYAAAGCATCGGGGAAACTGAAACAGGAGATAGCTGAAATGAAAAGTCTGAAACAATTAAGCGTGCTGAGTATTCTGCCAGCCATATTTCTGGCAACACCCGTTCTGGCRCAGACACTACCCCTGCGTGACGGATATTACGGGCATATGTGGGGCGATGGCTTTGGCATGGGGTTTTTCGGGTCCGGCATGATGCTGCTGTTCTGGGGCGTGATCATTTTTCTCGTCGTCATGGCGGTGCGCTGGTTTGGCGACAGGGATAACGCCGGTTCAACAGCCGGATCGGCAATCGACATCCTGAAAGACCGCCTGGCAAAAGGTGAGATTGAGCCCGAAGACTACGAATTGCGCCGCAAAGCACTGGAAGACTGAAATTTGACGGATAGCGCCCCGGGCTAATCCGGGGCGTTTACGGCTGGTCATTTCCACCGAGACCACCCGCACCGTGCTGGCCGCGGTTGAGCGGGAAAAAGACACACTGGCGAAAATGGCAGCGCGGGAATAACGGGTAGTGTGGACCCTAGCAAATGGACGACCTGCGTTAATAATTGTCGTATTAACACCAATTCCGAACATGTTCGTTGGTTAGGATTGTGGAGTGGCAATCCGATATTTGGGAGGAATTTTCACTGACTTACCATTTCCTAAGTCATAAGAATCGTCGAGTCTGGCACTCCTGATTTTCCCAATCGAAAGTGCAAACAGTGGATTCAGAGAACGAGCATGGCCAAACCTTTTGGGTGGCGCAACTACGTCGATTAATTTCGAACCATCGATGTGCCGTGCCATTTCGACAGCGGTTCTCAAGTCCGAATCCGCTGTAATCACGATGGCTCGGTCAAAGGATTTCTCAAACGTGTCTCGGATTAGATTAATCCCAATGTTTACATCGGTTTCTTTTTCTTCATGTGTTTGATATTGTGCCCCGCAGACTTTACATTTGAGGTATTTCTTTTTGAATTTTCCGGGAATAAATTGGACACCTTCCGCCTTTAGAGCTGCCACATACGCCCTGTGGCGAACTAGAGCTTTTGGAATCCACGTTGCGTAAGCGGAAAAATATTTTACGTGATCCAATTCTTCATCCGAGCGCAGGATGCTTTCGGAAAGTTTGCGAAGACACAACCACTTTAGGCTATCATCTCCGATGTCATCCAGGGCGTGATAAAGATTAAACCCGTCGACGTACACAATGACTCTTCGCATAAAT
>NVTR01000074.1 GCA_002732955.1 Marinosulfonomonas sp. | reverse complement strand
ACCGCCCGGTGGTCGGTATTTGCCAGCTCAGGCCATTCCTCAAATATCGCCTCAACCACGCCCTGCCCGGCCCGCTCCATCAGCTCCAGCCCGGTGACTTCTCCGCTGTCAATCGCCGCCTTCTCAATTGCGCGCATTTGCGCCGCTGTCAGAAGTTCCGTCATATCAAAGCCTCAAATGTTTTCATTCCGCCCTTAAACCATGCGAAACGCACAAAAATTAGGCAAACACCTCAGAATCACCGAAGTACACCGCCTGCCCCCACCCTAGCGAATTGTCGCGCCTATATAGAAGTGATCAAACCGCGTGAAGCCACATTTTAGGGGAATCGAAGCCATGAAAAAGATCGAAGCCATTATCAAACCGTTCAAACTGGACGAGGTCAAAGAAGCCCTGCAGGAAACCGGCATTCAGGGCCTTTCCGTCATCGAAGTCAAAGGGTTCGGTCGTCAAAAAGGCCATACCGAGCTTTATCGCGGCGCTGAATATGTCGTTGATTTCCTGCCCAAGGTCAAAATCGAAGTGGTGCTGGCCGACGATCAGGTCGACGCCGCGATTGAGGCTATTATCGCCGCCGCAAACACCGACAAGATCGGCGACGGCAAGATATTCGTTTCCCCGGTTGAGCAAGCCATCCGTATCCGAACCAGTGAAAGCGGCGAAGACGCGCTGTAATAATCCCAATTCAAACAGAACAAGAAGGAACAGGTCAAATGAGCATCAAAGACGTGCTGAAGACCATCAAAGACGAAGACGTGGCTTATGTGGACATCCGGTTCACCGACCCGCGCGGCCAGTTGCAACACGTCACGGTCATCGTGGATGAAGTGGACGAAGACTTTCTGGAAGAAGGCTTTATGTTTGACGGCTCAAGCATCGCCGGCTGGAAAAGCATAGACCAGTCCGACATGAAACTTATGCCCGACTGCAACAGCGCCTATATGGATCCGTTCTATGCAGAAAAAACCCTGTGTATCCATTGCTCGGTGGTGGAACCAGACACCGGCGAAGCTTATGATCGTGATCCGCGCGGCACCGCCGAAAAAGCCGAGGCTTATCTGAAATCCACCGGCATTGGTGATGTTTCATACTTCGGCCCTGAAGCAGAATTCTTCCTGTTCGACGACGTGCGTTTTCAGGTTGGCATCAACAAGGTTTCCTATGAAGTCGACGCGATTGACGCCTCATGGAATTCAGACACCGAATACGAAATGGGCAATACCGGCCACCGTCCTGGCATCAAGGGCGGCTACTTTCCGGTCAACCCGATTGATGACGGGCAGGATATCCGCTCGGAAATGCTGTCCACCATGAAACGCATGGGCATCAAGGTCGACAAGCACCACCACGAAGTCGCGTCCTGTCAGCACGAACTTGGCATGATTTTTGGCTCCCTTACCCATCAGGCCGATGAGCAGCAAAAATACAAATATGTGGTCCATAACGTAGCGCAGGCTTACGGCAAAACCGCCACCTTCATGCCCAAGCCTATCGCTGGCGATAACGGCACTGGGATGCACGTAAACATGTCGATCTGGAAAGACGGCAAGCCGCTGTTTGCGGGCGACAAATACGCTGACCTGTCACAGGAAGCCCTGTGGTTCATCGGCGGCATCCTGAAACACGCCAAGGCGCTGAATGCGTTCACCAACCCGGCGACCAACAGCTACAAACGCCTGATCCCCGGCTTTGAAGCGCCGGTTCTGCGCGCCTACTCGGCCAGCAACCGCTCCGGCTGTGTGCGTATTCCATGGGCGGAAAGCCCGAACGCCAAACGGGTTGAAGCCCGCTTTCCCGACCCGGCCGCCAACCCATACCTGTGCTTTGCGGCGCTACTGATGGCCGGGCTTGACGGTATCAAAAACAAAATGGATCCGGGTCCTGCGTCTGACAAAGACCTGTACGACCTGCCGCCCGAAGAACTGGCCGGTATCCCAACCGTATGCGCCTCCCTGCGCGAAGCGCTGGATGAACTGGAAGCCGACCATGACTTCCTGCTGGCCGGTGACGTGTTCACCAAAAGCCAGATCGAAGGTTATGTTGAGCTGAAATGGGAAGAGGTCTACGCCTATGAGCACACCCCCCACCCGATTGAGTTCAAGATGTATTACGGCTGCTGATCTTAGCCAAAAATGTATACCAAAGGGCGTCTCAACGGGCGCCCTTTTTAATGACGCCGGTCGAAAATTTCACCTGCTGATAAACCGTTTCATATAAAATTCGTTGCAAATTCAGCAACATCTTGTAGCTTAGGGCCTATTATAGTTTGTTATTTTAGTGAGGTCGTCGGATGAAAACTCTGATTTTTAGTGTAATTTCTACTCTGTTTTTCATGGGCATGAATGCCTCCGCTGCAACTGTACAAGTGGATTGGACCGGTGCGCCGCCCAGCTCAACTGCTACCAATGTTTGGAATTATTCCCAAAATGGATTTGATSTGACTGCCCTCACATTATTGGGCGGTGGTATACCTGTCCAACTTGGCAATCTTACTACAGGGGGCGGGCTTCCCGTTAACCCTGCAACTCAGTATAGTTTTACGCGCAGCGGTGGCGGATCGTTTGATCTCACCGGAATGGATCTGGGCGCCGCCTATTCAGGATTCGCGACCCTGATTGACCGCTACATCGGCGGTTTTGGCGGAACAGTTGTCAGTCAGGTGCTGCCACATTTTTGGAATGCTATTAAGTTGGTTGGCGTTCACACAGATGGCTCTGTTTTGACGAATACGTTTTCGCCCTGGAACATGATCGACACCAGCGGTCCCGCTACATTTTCTTATCCTGCAAAATCGAAAACAGGCAATAACCTGTTTGGTCAATTGGATTTTGGTACCAATTTTAACGACTTGGTATCTTTGACAATTTCCCTAGTCGACCCAAATATAACTTCACTTTTTTACGGCAATAACAGTGGCCCTTTTGGGGCGGCTTTTCAAAGCTCATACTTTTGTGATCAACGACAGCTAAATCAATATGACCCTGCATTGGGCGTAAGTTCTCTTTGCGCAGGTGGCGCGACAAGTGATGAATATAGCTTTTTTCTAAGTAGACTTGGTGGTCGCAATAACAACGCAGCACTGAGCATCAATTCTTTCACTTTCAATACCGTTCCCATCGCCGCAGTTCCGGTTCCCGCCAGCTTACCCATGCTCGCTGGCGCTTTAGCTTTATTTGGGGTACTGCGCGGTCGCTCAAAGCGAGCATAACCAAAGTCCCTAAGGAACAGTTGCAGAGAACGGATTCCCCTCGTCGAGCTGATACGCTTCAGCTACGCTTCCTGAATGGACCACAAAACATTCCTGAAGACTTTGCCGCCCGAAATGTCAGCGCGGCTAAGCAAGCGACAAAACCGGGCTGGCATATTGCATCTGATGGCCCATCTTTCCCTGATCCTGATCACCGGCACTTTGATCACAATCCGAGTTCCCTTCTGGCCCCTCCTCCTCCCGCTCCACGGCATATTCCTGATCTTCCTGTTYACTCTGGAACATGAGACCACCCACAAGACTCCGTTCGCCAATACTCGCCTGAACGAAGCGATCGGCCAAATCATCGGCTTGATCATTTTCCTGCCATTCCAATGGTTTCGATATTTCCACCTGGCCCATCATCGKTACACAAATATCCCCGGCAAAGACCCGGAACTGCTGGCCGGGGCCAAGCCCGAGGGCTGGGCAAATTACATAAGATACGTCTCAGGCATCCCCTACTGGATAGCGATGATCAGCCAGATACTGCGCAACGCCTTGGGCCACACAGATGCCTCTTATCTGCCCAAAACCACCCATCCCCGGCTAAAATCCGAGGCCCGCATTATGTTGGTCTTTTATGCCCTCGCCGCCTTCAGCCTGTGGTTCAACCTGTTTCTGCTYTGGGTCTGGCTGATGCCTGTATTKCTGGGTCAGCCTTTCTTGCGCCTGTACCTGCTGGCAGAACACGGAAGATGCGCCTTTGTCGCTAATATGTTTGAAAACACCCGCACCACTTACACCACTAAATTCATTAAGTTTTTAACCTGGAACATGCCTTACCACGTCGAGCACCACACCATGCCAAACGTGCCATTCCACCACCTGCCAGAGCTGCATAAAGCCCTGCAAAAACACCTGCTGGTCACTGAAACTGGCTATACCAAATTCACCAGGGAATTCGTTAAATTATTCCAGAACCCAACCCGCTGAATTTTCACGGCCCGGCCCATTTCGCACGCCTTTCGGTCCCATTGTCGCCAGAATCCCCCCGTAGGTTGTATTCGGGAKGTCTGCCGTGAGGGAACAATGAAGTCTGCCAATACCACTTTGCTTTTCGTAGGACACCCGGCGCTGGTGCTTGACCAATTTGTCGAGAYCCTGAACGCACGGCTGGCGAATACCGGCACCGTGCTGGAAGAAATTTCCCCTGAAAACGGCGCGGTAGCGGCGTTTCGCTCGCCGGGTCTTACCGTCACAATTACTGACAGCCCAATCCCGCTCAGTGCCGATAACTTCAAGGGTGCGATGGATTCGCCCCTGTCAAAACCCTTTATCGGGGTTCTGTCACAATCGCTGGCGCGTCATACAAAACATATGCTGGTCATGGTAAGCGCAGATGCTGAACAACCGGCCGATCCGYTGAATTTGCTGCGGGTAGCCCACGCCGCCACCACGTTAGTGGCCGAGCGCCACAATCCAGCGGCAGTGCTTTGGGGTCAGTCAAATCAACTGCTGTCGGGSGCGCAGTACTTGCTGCTGGCCGCTGAAACGACCCCYTGGGCCCTGTTCGCAAAGGTGCGGATTGTTGATATGGGGCAACCGGATCAGATGGTGCKCAGTCATGGGCTGTATCTGGATGGTGCGGTTGATTTCATTGATCGCCCGATACACTTTGCAGAAACCACCCAGCCCATTGACGTCATCCATGCTGCCGCGCTTTCCTTCCTGCGCCACGCCGTAGAAACCGGCACGCCGATCCCGGATGGCCATAGCTTTGGCCCAAAAGGGGGCAGTTCATTTTTGGTGACCTATCTGGCCGCCAACACGGATATGCCTCAGGGCATGTTCGAATTATCGGTTGTTGGTGACAACACCGATGAGGTCTCGGGCGATCCTGCTCGCTTGCCCGAGACCACCCATTCTGAGGGTGCTGATATGCCCTCGCCGCTCTACGCGATGACTGCATCAGATCAAGCCAGCCAGCAGGAACGCACCCGCAGCGTCGCTGTCAGCTATCTGATGCTGGTAATCGCGCCCCCGCTTGGCGTGTTCCTGTTGCTTACAAACGCCATTTTCGGCGCAAACGCCTGGCGCACGGGCGCTGTCGCACTGACGTCGGTCGCTGTCGCACTGGTGCTTGGGGCTTATACGTTCCTRAACGTCAATGTAGAAGACACAGCCGTGCTGTTAGACCCGGAAGTGATTGAATCATCCGTTCTCGGACAGCTTAGCAATTGAGCTGAGCTGCTGCTCGCTCAGATCAACACGGCGCACCACATAGGTATGGATCGAAAACACCACCGCCTGTGAATTTTCCAATCGCAGCAGGCACTGGCGCTCTGAGCGCACGAAAGCTGCATCATTGGCTGTTGTCGGACGCGGCGCATGTTCGAAATGTGGGGCAAACAGCGTTGGATCCTCATAGAATAATACATTGGCCCGCCACAGCGGTTGCTCGACCCGGATCGCATCGAACATGCGCTGAACCCGGCGCGCRATATTRYCGTCATARCMGGGCACCGGRTCRTGAATRCCRATMAGAGGACGCATGAATTTCTCGGCCAGTGTCCAGCCTGCCGGAAAGCATAAAACAGCGCCGCTAAGGACATGTTCATCGCCGAGCTTTTGCAACAGGCACAGGTCTTCCTGCACCAGACGCCCGGCTGTGGCCAGCGGCTCAGCGCGATCAATAGACACGGTTACACCGTCTGGTCGTGTCACTTCGGCTTCAGAAATCGCATAGTCAGAATTCAGCGCAAGTGCATTTAATATTTGCCCGAGCAACTCACCGGCCGCTTCCTGCGCCATCGGGTTCAGCATCAGAACCTTGTCGCGGTTTTCAGCAATCATCTGATCGCGCAGCGCCATTTGCCCGCTGAACGCATCGTCAACCTGCAGCCAGTTGTCCCGGTCAAGCGGCTGGATGCCCGGCAGGCGTGCCAACGCCGGGTCAGACCACAGAGATCGGGGAAGAAGGGATTGCAGAACCGGTGCCATGGCCGCAGCAAATCACGAATTTGCAGTCCCTTCACCCCAAAAACGACCACGCCAGTCGGTTTTGGAAAGGATGTATCCGTAAACCTGCCGCAGATTCAAAAATACGGAGGACCAGCCATGGCAGAGCATTACCGCGACACCCGCAAAATTGACCCGAGCAGAGGCGACAGGCTGGGTGACGGCACGTTGAATGATGCTGACCGGATCGAAATTGGCCCAACTCAGCTGGCGTTCAGGGAATGGGAAACGGCAGGGTTACAGTTGCCCAATCTGGAACGGATGCGCAAGCAACGCTGGCGACGTCTGACCCGGCATATTGTCGATCGTGGCTATGGTGGCTTGCTGATGTTCGACCCT
This sequence comes from Marinosulfonomonas sp., assembly GCA_002732955.1. GTDB lineage: Bacteria > Pseudomonadota > Alphaproteobacteria > Rhodobacterales > Rhodobacteraceae > NVTR01. The sequence goes on along the minus strand of NVTR01000074.1, from coordinate 3,428 downwards.
TTGAACATTCGCTACGCCACCGACACCACAAACATGCAGCTCTGGAACACCCACAACCCGTTTCGCGCGGTTTTGTTATGTGCCGACGGCTATATGGTGATCTGGGACTATAAGAATTCGCCGTTCATGGCTGACTATAACCCGCTGGTACGCGAAAGCCGCTCGGGTGCGTCGATGTTCTATTTCGCCGCCGGTGATAAGCATGAACARGCAGCCGACAGCTTTGTGGCGCAGGTGAGCGAATTGATGCGCGAGCACGCCGGCACGAATAAACGTTTGGCGGTTGATAAGATYATGGTCGCYGGCTTGCGCGCACTGGAATCCGCAGGTTTTGAGGTGATGGAAGGTGAAGAAGTCACCGAAAAGTCCCGCTCGGTCAAAGGCGCTGACGAAATCCTGGCGATGCGCTGCGCAAGCCATGCCTGCGAAATCACAGTCGCCGAAATGGAGCGGGCCGCGCGCGAAGGTATACCCAAAGGCAATATGTCGGAGGACGACATCTGGGCGGTTCTGCACGCAGAAAATATCCGGCGCGGCGGCGAATGGATCGAAACCCGCCTGCTGACTTCGGGCCAGCGCACTAACCCGTGGTTTCAGGAATGCGGGCCGCGCATCGTCCAGAACAATGAAATTGTCGCCTTCGATACAGACCTGATCGGCGCTTACGGAATTTGCGTCGACATTTCGCGCACCTGGTGGGTCGGAGACCGCAAACCGACAAATTCAATGGTCCACGCCATGCGCCACGCACATGAACACATCATGACCAATATAGACATGCTCGCACCGGGCGTCAGCTTGAAAGAACTGACATTTGGCGGCCATGTACTTGAGGACCAGTTCCAGKCGCTGAAATACGGCTGCAAGATGCACGGGGTCGGTCTGTGTGACGAATGGCCAATWGTAACCTAYCCYGACAGATGGGTGGATGGAGCATTTGATTATGTGCTGGAACCGGGCATGGTAATGTGTGTTGAGGCGCTGGTTGGCGCCGAGGGTGGCRAGTTTTCGATCAAGCTGGAGGATCAGGTACTGATYACCGAGGATGGCTATGAGAACCTGACAAAATACCCGTTTGATGCGGCGTTGATGGGGTGAGCAAGCTACCCGGAAACTGTCCTGTGGAGTTTGATCCGTCTTGGAAACGATCCGGGGGATCGTTTCAGGTTCAAACGGGCAGAGCCCTTCGCTTGCGAACGGGCGGAGCCCCGGGTCAGGACCTGAAGGCGGCGCTGACGCGCCATTTCTTTTGTCTCGCCCCGGTGAAGGACCGGGGCTCGGGGATGCCTTCGGCGAAAGTATTTTTGAACAGAAGAAGTTAAAGATTAAACCGCAATAACAACCCCAGGTGATCCGACCCGAATAGCGGGCGTGACTGCAATTTTCCGCGCCCGGATGGCACTAGTATGTGGTCAATCGGCAGGCGCAACGGCGATCTTTGATGCAGGAATGTACGCAGCACCGGCCCGGCGCGTTTGCTGTTGGTGGCATCTTCGATCRCCCGCATTGTATGTGACCACGGCACCATGTTGAAATCAYCCCCCACAACGATCATCCCGTCCAACGCTTCAAGTTCAGGTATCAGATCTGCGACCTGCTCACCCTGCCCCAAGGGGAATGGCCATCGYAAATGCACGACAACAACCCACAATGGGCCATCCGGGGTCGAAACCTGTAGCGCGGCATATCCCTTTCTAAAGGCGCATCTTTCGGACCCCGCTRTAAGCGGGTAATTTGACAATACAGCGATACCGCCAGGGCCAGGACCGGTACAGAAAATGCGCGACTGGTACTGTTTTGCAAGCGTTTCATAGATAGTTTTGTTTTCCCGGGAAATTTCCTGCAAGGTGATGAAGTCGGGTGAAATGCTCAGGATGTCCTGAACAATCGCGCCTCGGTCTGTTCCGTTCCAAAGCAGGTTTTTCTGATAAAGCGCGTAMTCCAGCTCGCCCAATTGGTTTGGCCGCAACGTGCCTATAACCATCGGTGCTGCTGCCAGAACAACCGCCGCGGCGCCAATCCCGGCCAGACGCCAGTGGCCGCGCAACAAAAGCAGCGAACTTAGYGACAACCCAAGMGCCCACCAGAACCGAAATACCGCCAGTGAATCCCCGAGCCCATGCAGCGCGCCGCCAAAGCTGGCCAGCGTCAGTCCAAGGCAGACCCAGAACATCAAGATTATCAGTTTACRSMSRRYYKWTSCTGMTWGKSYWMKMMRWKMRSKTKYYYKYYWWYWWKSKMAMMYTRMMRTRRCSRYKAACAGGGCGGGGTTGCAACACGCCGCATTCCTTACCAGTTTCATTCTCAAGAAAAAGGAAAAATTCATGCTAACTGAACGAATTACTTTCACCGGACAGGGCGGCGATGAGCTGGCGGCGCGGCTTGATCTGCCCGACGGTCCGCTGCTGGGCACGGCCCTGTTTGCCCATTGCTTCACCTGTTCCAAAGACATCCCCGCCGCGCGCCGCATTGCCGGGCGACTGGCGGCCATGGGGATCGCGGTGCTGCGGTTTGATTTTACCGGGCTTGGTCATAGTGACGGCGAGTTTGCCAATACCAGCTTTACCTCGAATGTCGGTGATCTGCTGGCCGCCGGAAAATATCTGGAAAGCCGCGACATGGCACCGGGCCTGTTGATCGGGCATTCCCTTGGGGGTGCAGCCGTGCTGCGCGCCGCCGGTCAGATACCGTCCGTCAAGGCCGTCACCACCATTGGAGCACCGTTTGATCCGGCCCATGTCACCCATAATTTCGGCGACGCTTTGGATAAGATCGAAGCCGAAGGTGAGGCCGAGGTAAACCTTGGCGGGCGTCCTATCCGCATTGGCCGCGATTTTGTGCATGACGTGAACGCCGAGAACCTGGCCCCTGCCATCCATGATCTGAAACGCGCCCTGCTGGTGCTGCACGCCCCCAATGATGCCATTGTCGGTATTGAAAATGCGACGCAGATATTCATGGCCGCGCGCCATCCCAAAAGCTTTGTCACACTGGACAACGCCGACCACCTGATCACCCGTGGCGAAGACGCCGAATACGCCGCCGGGGTCATTGCCGCATGGGTTGGGCGATACCTGGAGATCGTCCCCCCCGCCGCGCCCATTGGTGCGCCCGAAGGCGTGGTCCGGGTTTCAGAAGTTGACGCCGACGGTTTCCTGCAAGACGTGCATTCCGGCCCGCTGCACCACGTACTGGCCGATGAACCGCTGGCATACGGCGGCACCAACAAAGGCATGACGCCCTATGGATTTCTGGCCGCCGGACTTGGGGCCTGCACGTCAATGACGATCCGCATGTATGCGCGGCGCAAGAAATGGCCGCTTACCGGGGTTTCGGTGGATGTGACCCATGACAAGGTCCACGCACAGGACGCAGCTGGCGTCAGCGGGGCGAAGGCCGACCAGTTCAGCCGCGAAATCCGCCTGGTA
>NVTR01000073.1 GCA_002732955.1 Marinosulfonomonas sp. | reverse complement strand
GATGATGGTGCTTTTGCCGGCACCGTTTTCACCCATCAGCGCATGAACTTCACCGGCGACAATTTCCAGACATGCGCCAGACAGGGCCGTTGCCCCGCCATAGGTCTTGGTAACATTTTCAAGCCTGAGGAATGTCATGCCAGCGCCATAAAAACGGCGGGCGCATATTCGCCCRCCTTATCCGTTTATAGCGGTGGTTATTCAGCCGCGTTGGCAGAAGTCACCAACATYGTTGGCACATAAACCACGCTTTCTTTAATTGTCTCACCKGCCAGAAGCCTCGCTACCATGTCAGCCGTCTTGTTGCCGATGCCAACGAAATCCTGCGCCACTGAGGCTTCAAAGCTTCCGCCCGATGCGATTGCGTCACGCGCCTGTGGGTTCGCGTCAATGCCGACTATCACAATGCCCTCATTGCCACGGCCCGCATCTTCAATCGCTTGCAACGCCCCAAGCGCTGGTTGATCCCATGCGGCCCAAACAGCGGCGATACTGCCGCTTTCGGGATTAGCAGCCAGGATCGCTTCCATCTTGGCGCGGCTGTCGGCAATGCCACCGTCGGACACATCAGGCGTAACCCGATCAAGTATTTCGATATCCGGGTAGTTGCCAAAGATCGCGTCCGCCACAACGCCACGAATTTGCACCGGTGGGAAAGCGTCAAAGACAAACATCACCACGCGCCCCTGACCATTGATCCGGTCGGCGACGTAAACGGATGTCTCGACCGCCATCGCGTAACCGTTGCTGGTGACGTTGGTGACCAGCAGCGGATCAGTGCCGCTATCCATRCCAACCACCGGGATACCTGCCGCCTTGGCAACCTCCAGYCCGGCCGCAACCTGCGCCGGGTCCACATTGATCACAATCGCATCGACACCCTGATTAACCGCGTCTTCCAGACGGCTGATAACGGCGGCGACATCGCCTGCGGTATCCACCACGTTCAGATCCCAGCCTTTGGCCTCAGCCGCCGCTGAAAAGCCTTCGACATAGAACTGCGTACCGGGTTGCGCCAGATACGGCGTGATCACCACAACCTTGTTTTGCGCTACCGCGGCCCCTGCCGCCATTACCGTACCGGCCAGCACCAGCCCGCCGAGTTTTTTCAATAGTTTCAATTCAATTCCTCCCATTAGAATCCGTAACCCCATGATTTCGCCAGAGCCGGACAGTAATGCGAAAACCAAATTAGGTTAAAGAGGCATTCGGTATTTATCAGAGTTTTGCCAGCCGATGACTGATCTCACGCGTCGCCTGGTATGYTTCTTTATATAACTCAAAGCGYGCGTCATAGTAGGCAGCTTTGGTGATGTCTGGCGCGTAGGTTTTGTCAAAATCCACCAGTTCTGAAAGGGCGGCATTCAGATCAGGGAACACCCCACCCGCAACCGCCGCCAACCCGGCCGCGCCTAAAACGCCGGGGTTGTTGACCGAACAGCGTTGCAACGATGCCCCCAGAATATCGGCGCGTATCTGGTTCCAGATGTCGGATTGAAACCCACCACCACCGCAGTTGTATGCGGTGATCGATTCGCCGGAAGATACGCGCAGGGTTTCGGCCAGCCACCGGGCGGAAAACCCGACACCTTCRTAMACRGCGCGMGCRATTTCAGCCTTGCCGGTGCGGGCATCCATCCCCAGCAATGTACCACGGGCGTCGATGTCCCAGATTGGCGCGCGCTCRCCTTGCAGGTGCGGCAGGAACAGCGGGCAGGGGTCGCTGAATTCCAGCCCCTCCACCAGCGTGGCCATTTCYGCAGGCGATGTGTCAAACATTTTGCAATACCACAACACCGACGCCCCGCCCGATTGTGTAGGCCCGGCATGAAGCGTCAGATCACCAAGTTTCGGGAACACCAGTATGCCGGGGGTCGGGGTGACATTGTTTGATACAACTCCCAGAACCTCACTGGTGCCGCTAAGATAAAATGCCTGACCGGGTTGCTGAACGCCGACCCCAAACATGCTWGMCCARGCGTCCATTGTGCAGACCGCGACCGGCACGCCGGCGCAGGGCTGTCCGGGTTTAACCACGCCTACAACGTCCGTCATACCGGCCAATGGTGCCAATCGATCCGCAGCACCCGGCACCAGATCAAGCAGTTTCGAAATGTATTTCAGATCCAGATCAACCAGTCCGATATTGGATATCGCATCACTTGCGATCTCRCCCGTCAGCTTTAGGATGCAGTAATCCTTTGGCAGTAAAACGTGGCGCGTTTTTTCCCAGATGGCCGGGCGATGATCAGCCATCCATTTCATCCGTGGCAGACAATGACTGGCATCCACCGGCATCGGCGCACCCCACCATTTCATCTTTTCCTGCTCGGAAATCTGCCCGTCCAGCGCCGCCGCTTCCGCCCCGCAACGCCCATCCTGCCAGACAATCGCCGGGGCAAGCGGATTGCCATGATCGTCAACGAAAACATGGGTGTTCACCTGAGAGGTTATGCCAATCGCGCGCARACCAGCCAGATTACGCGCATCGGCAAATCCCGACATCGCGCGCCGGATATGTTCGACCCAGATATCCGGGTCCTGCTCCACCACGCCATTGCCGCCGCGCGTCGTCGCATAGGGCGCGCTGTAGCGTTCCAACTGCGCCCCGTTGATGTCAAACAACGCCACCTTGATAGAGGTGGTTCCAACATCAATGCCCAGAAACATATCTTTGATCATCTGTCCCCCCCAATCCAATTTAACACCGGCTTTTTGCCACGAACACAAACCCGATGATAGCGCTGTAGTCACCACAATCTATAGGTATGCTTGGGTTTTTTGGTTGATATCCCCCAAGTCTTGGTATGTATACAGAAGTCGACAACCCTATTTGGAACGCGCAAAATGAGGCCCAAAACTTGAAACCTGACCTGAATCTGTTCCGCAGAACCAAGCAACTTGAACAGCAAATTGACAGTTTTTTCGACAAGTTATCAGAATCTTCGGTGGTGTACCGGTTGGCCGTCCGGCTGTATTTGCGCGAAGGGCTGAATGAAGAATTCCAGTCACGACTGGAGCGGGTAAATGAACTGGAATCGGAAGCAGACACCCTGCGCCGCGATATTGAGCAGCAGCTCTATTCGAACACGCTGATCCCGGATTCCCGTGGTGAYGTCTTGGGTCTGATCGAAACCGTTGATCAACTATTGTCGCAGTTTGAAGGCTCACTCTGGTCGCTGTCGATTGAAAAACCGGACATACCGGAAGATTTCCGAAACGGCTTTCGCAAACTGACAAATATGGTGGTCAAAGCAGCAGATGAGCTGGCCATGAGCGGGCGGGCTTTTTTCCGATCCCCCTACGATGTACCGGCGCACAATCACAAAGTGATGCTTTATGAAAAAGAGGCCGACGCGATCAGCACGAAACTCAAGATTGCAATCTTTGAATCTGATCTGGACCTGTCGCACAAGYTGCATCTTCGGGAATTCGTAGAGCAAATCGACGAAGTGGCTGATCTGGCTGAAGACGTTGCCGACCGGTTGGCGATCTATGCAATTAAGCGGCTGGTCTAAAACACTATGGATATTCTTGTTCTGATATTTCTGTCCAGCGGGCTGTTTCTTGGCTGGGCTCTTGGGGCGAATGACGCGGCCAATGTTTTTGGCACCGCAGTCGGTACCCGGATGGTCAGTTTTCGAACGGCGGCGATAATTTGTTCGGTGTTTGTAATTCTGGGCGCACTGGTATCGGGTGGTGGCACCACCCAAACCCTGGGCAAGCTCGGTGCAATATCGGCGCTGCCCGGTGCGTTTATGACAGCTTTATCGGCCGCACTGGCGGTGTATTCAATGACCAAATCAGGCCTGCCGGTATCCACATCGCAGGCCATCGTTGGTGCAATTGTTGGGTGGAACCTGTTTTCCGGTAGCCCGACCGACTCTGCTACGTTGACCAAAATTCTTGCCACCTGGATCATCTGCCCGTTATTGGCAGCGGCCATTGCCGTGACGTTGTTCAAGTTGCTTAAATTTACCAGTAAACGAGTCAAAGTTCACCTGATCATGGCCGATGCCTACACGCGCTTTGCGCTGATCCTAGCCGGTGCGATGGGGGCTTATGCGCTGGGCGCGAATAACATTGCCAACGTGGTTGGCGTGTTTATTCCGGTACAACCCTTGCCGTCATTACAGGTCGGAACTTTCCTGTTCTCATCCACCCAGCAGCTATTCCTGCTTGGCGGCCTGGCCATTGCAGTTGGTGTATTTACCTACTCCAGACGGGTGATGATGACGGTCGGGAATAACCTTGGCCGGCTGTCCGCGAACGCTGCACTGGTAGCCGTCGTCTCACATTCCATCGTGTTGTTCATATTTGCATCAAGGGGCCTGGAGGCATGGTTGGCCGGGAACGGCCTGCCAACAATTCCACTGGTGCCTGTGTCCAGCTCGCAGGCGGTTGTTGGTGCGGTTGTTGGTATTTCGATGCTTCAGGGCGCGGCTGGTATTCGCTGGTCGGTGCTTGGAAAAATCGTGGCGGGGTGGGTCGCTACCCCGATTGCAGCAGGGCTTATTTGYTTCATCGGCTTATTCTTTTTGCAAAACGTATTTGGGCTGGTGGTTAAGTAACGCCTAAATCAACGCCRCTGCCTGACACATCACCTTTAACTTTGCCTCAGCCAGCTCTGGCGTCAGCAATCCCAGCCCGCAATCGGGGGCGACAACCAGCCGATCCCGATCGATATGTTGCAGCACAGCGCGCAGCCTCGCCACCACTTCATCCACCGTTTCCACACGACTGCTGGCAATCGCGACTGCACCGAATATCACTGTCTTTGAAGGCAGCTTGTCCAGCAGGTCCAGATTATTGCAGCAATGGGCATCCTCGATCGAAATCTGATCAAACGCCGCCGCGTCAATAGCACTGCTTAGCTGGTGGTAACTATCCGGGTCGGCCTTTTTGTAATCAACATCATCCAGATGATCCGGGTAGCCGCAGCACATATGCACCACACGGGTCACCGATTTCGGCACGTTGTGAAAGCACCGTTCCAACCCTTCCATTCCGAAATCCAGCGCGTCCTTAACCTTACGCGCGAACAGCGGCTCATCCACCTGAATGTATTGGCAACCGGCATCCACAAGCGCCAGGATTTCCCGGTTCACCGTCTCGGCCAGCACCGCGTTCAGCCTGGGCCGGTCATCATAAAAACAGTCTGCCGTAGTATCCATAATCGTCAGCGGGCCGGGCAGGGTGAACTTTACCGGACGTGAACTGACGTTCTGGCTGGCCAGATAGTCATGCGGCCCATAGGTTTTGCCGGAATGGCTGATCGGCGCACGAATGGCAGGCAGGTCGGTTTCATAAGCGCCATCGCGCAGCACCCGGTGTTCCAGCGTTTTGAAATCGAAACCTTCCAGATGACGGCAATGGTAGTGGATATAATTCTCGCGCCGKACTTCGCCATCGGTGGGAATGCTGATGCCTGCGCCGATCTGAATATCGATCACTTCCTTCGCGGCACGGATGAACAAGTCCTCATGGGTCTCATCGACATCTTCGGTGTCTGTTGTGTAATCACGCGTCGTCTGGCTGGAATTCATACCACCGGTTTCGCGCGATATATCGAACCAGTCACGCACCGGCACATATTTGGGTTTTGGAAACGCCCCAAGGGTCGTGGTTTCTATTGGTTTGTTCATGGCTTTGGCCCCCCGTTCGCTACGTTGGCAAAACTATTTCAGAGCAATCATATACTGTCCAGATTATCCCGAACGAAAAGTGCCAGCGCATCACGGGTTGTCGGGGCATCAACTTTGTCCAGCGCCGCGTCAACTGTCTCCTCGGGCAACACACTGCCACGGCGGCTTGCCAGCAAATCGCGGGTGTAGGGGGCCGGAAATTCCGGGTGGCCCTGCACAGTGAACGCAAAGTCAGGATACCAGAGCGCTGCATTTTCACAAAAGTCAGAGGTCGCGACCCGTTTTACGCCCTTCGGGGGGACAATAACCTGATCCTGATGGAACGCCTGCATGGCGATATGTCCGGGTGCTTCACCCAGTCTGTCAGGCCAGTTTATGGGTGAATATTCATGTACACCCAACCCCCAGCCCTTGTCGGATTTTACCACAGTTCCACCCAAAGCCTGCGCAATCAGCTGATGACCAAAACAAATCCYGATCATCTTTTTACCGGCAYCCCGGCAAGCGCGGATGAATTCTTGCGCCGGGGCGATCCAGTCATGTTCTTCATAGACGCCAAATTTTGATCCGGGAATTACCCACAAATCGCACTCATCCGGGCTGTCTGGCAGCACACCGTCCAGAACCGGATAGGTCTGATATTCGGCGTTAAGCGGCGCAAGCCAATTTGCGACCATCGTCGGATAATCGCCGTGTTCTGCCTGCAATTCATCCGGTAAACGACCAACCTCAAGGATGCCGATTTTCATTATTTTGGTCCTTAACTTAAAGCCGGCTCAGGTAATATTTGTACTCTGTTGCCGATATTTCCGGGGTCAGGGCGGCGATTTCATCGCGCCTTACCGCCACATAGATATCCCTGTACGATTTGCCAAACAGGTTTTCGGCAAACTCGGATTGTTCAAATAAATCGACGGCCGTGACCCAGTCATGGCTAAGTGGTTTGGCGGGCTCAGCCTTTGGGTCTTCCAGTGGTAACGGTAGGGCAGGATTAGTCTCTAACCCWARCAAWATACCMCCCAATATTGCAGCCAGCGCCAAATACGGGTTCACATCCGCCCCGGAAATCCGGTGTTCCAGCCGCGCACCCTTACCGCTGGTTTCCGGCAGACGAACCGCCGCCGCACGGTTATCCATACCCCAGTCAGGGCGAGAAGGTGCAAAACTGTTAGGCTGAAACCTGCGATAAGAATTCATATGCGGCGCGAATATCGCCTGCATGTCGCGCATCGTCGCCAGAACACCCGCCACGGCGTTGCTCAGGTTCGGTGCGATACCCTTATCGACGGCAAAAATATTTTCGCCCGCATCATTCAGCACCGAGGCATGCACGTGCATCCCACTCCCCGGCTCACGRGCATAGGGCTTGGCCATAAACGTGGCTTCATACCCGTGGCGGGCCACAACATTGCGCACCAGACGACGAAACAACAACGCGGTATCGGCCGCGCCCAGCACATCATCGCTATGGTGAAAGTTAATCTCAAACTGACCCGGCCCAAATTCGGCGATCAGCGTATCCGTCGCCARCCCCTGCGCGRCTGAAGTATCCTGAATTTCSGTCATWATKTCCTGATAGCGGYCYARWACCTCCAGATCATAATTCTGCGCATCTGGCAGACGGTCGGGTGGTTCTGGCGCTTCGCTGGCGTCCGCGCGTTTCTTGACGATGTAGAATTCCAGTTCGGTCGCAACAATCGGGCGCAGTCCAAGCGCTGAAAGCTGATCCAGTACACCCTGCAACAACCCACGAGTCGACAACCCACTAAGCTTGCCGTCTTCGTTCATTTCGACCAATACTTGAGCAACATTCCTATCGGTCCATGGGACAGGTTTCAGAGTACTGGCTATCGGCACAATAAATCCATCCGGGTCTCCTACAATGATCCCAAGCCCGGTTTCCGGCGGCTCAGACCCCATGATATTAGGCGCATAGGTTGATATCGGCAGCCGCACACCACCGTTAATCAGCTTATCCACCTGATCCCCCGGCAACCACTTGCCGCGCAGGATGCCGTTCAGGTCGCAGAGCATCAGCTCAATACGTTCCGGCGCACCATAAGTGTCGCAATATTCGCGGTATTCTGTCTGAAAATCAGTCACTATTGCAGGGCTTTCTGTTCATCCGCGCGTTGGCGGGCAATGGCGCGTTTTGATACCAGCGACGCGGTTACGACGCCGACCGTGACGATCAATATCATGATCGTCGAAAGCGCGTTAATTTCCGGGCTGACGCCCAAACGCACGGCGCTGTAGATTTTTATTGGCAGGGTCGTGGAAGACGGCCCGGAAGTGAACGAAGCAATTACCAGATCGTCCAGCGACAGGGTAAACGCCAGCAACCAGCCGGAWATYACYGCMGGAGCRATGATYGGCAAGGTCACGCTGCGAAACGCATCGAACGGGGTRCASCCCAGGTCMAGSGCGGCTTCTTCCAATGACCTGTCAAAGCTGACCAGCCGGCTTGAGACTACCACCGACACRTAACACATCGAAAATGTCGTATGCGCCAGAACGATGGTAAACACGCCGCGATCCACGCCAAGCGCGATGAACAGCAACAGCAGCGACAGGCCGGTGATTACTTCGGGCATAACAAGCGGCGCGTAGATCATGCCGGAAAACAGCGTACGACCGCGAAACCGCCCGCCACGCACCATTACGTAGGCGGCCATTGTCCCCAGAATAGTGGCCAGTGTAGACGACATAGCGCCAACCTTCAGCGTCACCCAGGCSGCRTCCAGAAASGCATCGTTTTGCAACAACTCGYCATACCATTTGGTCGAAAAYCCTGCCCASACMGTSACCAGCCGCGAGGCGTTAAAACTGTAGATGATCAGGATCAGCATCGGCAGGTATAAGAACACAAACCCCAGCGTTAGAGACGTTGCATTGAACCATGAGAACCGGCGCGTCATAACCCTGCCTCGCGCTGTTTTTGCTCATTTCGCTGGAACAGAATGATCGGGATCACCAGAACAAGCAGCAAGATCACGGCGACGGCTGACGCCACCGGCCAGTCGCGGTTGGAAAAGAACTCTTCCCAGAGAACCTTACCAATCATCAGCGTTCTGGACCCTCCCAGCAATGAAGGTATTACAAATTCACCGATCGCCGGGATGAAGACCAGAAAACACCCGGCAATGACACCGGATTTCGACAGTGGTACAGTCACCAGCCAAAAGGCAGATATACGCGAACACCCCAGATCYTCCGCCGCCTCCAGCAGCGATTCATCCAGCTTTTCCAGCGTCGCGTAAATCGGCAGGATCATGAACGGCARRTAYGTRTAAACGATGCCRATATAGACGGCCGTATTGGTATTCAGAATTTTCAGCGGGTCGGATATTATCCCCACCGCCAGCAGGAACTGGTTCAAGTAACCTTCCTGACTTAAAATCCCGATCCACGCATAAACCCTKATCAAAAAACTRGTCCAGAAAGGCAGTATCACCAACATCATCAGGGTRGGRCGCCACTCAGACGATGCCTTGGCCATCCCGTAAGCTATAGGAAATCCGACCAACAGGGCAATAAATGTGGAGATTAGCGCGATTTTCAAACTGGACAGGTAGGCGCGCCAATATAGTTGATCTTCGGTCAGGAAAATAAARTTYTCCCAATCCARTTCAGCGAAATAGGCCTTTATTCCCTCCCAGCCACCGCTGAAATCAAGCGTTGGCGTGTAGGGCGGAATYGCCAGCGCAATATCCGAAAATGCAATTTTCAGCACAATGCCAAACGGGATCAAAAACAGTGCTAAAAGCCACAGGTAAGGCACCCAAATCATAAACAGGCGGCGAAAATTCATGGCGCGCCCCTAATCCAGTAAAATGACACCGGCGGTGTCTGTCCAGGACAGCCAAACCGGGTCTTCCCATGTAAAACTGCGTCGCGATAGCCGGCGATTATTGGCGGTCTGTGCCTTGATGATCTGCCCGTTGCCAAGCTGTACATGATAGGTTGAAATATTGCCGAGATAAGCAATATCATGCACTTTACCTTGCACCGCATTTGCACTGTTTTCGGGCTTATTCGCCGAAATAGACACCTTTTCCGGTCGAATAGCAAAATGGCATTTGGTACCTTTGGGAATCTGTTTGGCAGTGGTTCCCATAATTGGTGGCTGACCTTCCGCCCAATGAATTTCCATCAAACCACCGTCCAACGGATTGGCACCGCCTTCGATAATATTCACGTCACCAATGAAATCCGCCACGTATACCGAGTTCGGATTTTCATACAGCCGATCCGGTGTTGCAACCTGCACGATGCGCCCGGCATCCATCACTGCAATCCGGCTGGCAACCGTCATCGCCTCTTCCTGATCATGGGTGACAATCACAAAGGTYGTGCCGGTCTTTTCCTGTATATCCATCAGCTCAAACTGGGTTTCCTGACGCAGCTTTTTATCCAGCGCGCCCAGCGGTTCGTCCAGCAGCAGCAACTTGGGCGCCTTGGCCAGCGATCGTGCCAGCRCCACCCTTTGGCGCTGGCCGCCCGATATCTGGTGTGGTTTACGTTTT